>JAUMZC010000011.1:10327-35520 GCA_030528295.1 Corynebacterium sp. | reverse complement strand
TGTGCAACATACTTTTGTGTCACAAATTCCATAAAATCTGCGTTTCTGATGGAATCTGTGACAAGAGCCTGCTTACCTGGGATTTATTGTGACGCAGGTTACTTGATTACCCTTTCCGGCGAGCCAAAGCAACGTTGAACCTGGCCGCGGCGTCGAGAAGCTTGGCGACGCCGTGCTCAGTACAATATTTTACGTGCCCACCACTCGGAAAAAGTGTGATAGATCACAATCGCGCGATAGATTGCGTACACTTGTCACAGATTCCATAAAATCGGCCGAAAAAATGGAATCTGTGACAGAAAATTAAATCGTACACAAGCATTTACCAGGCGTCTGTCACATTTTCCATAAAAAACGTGGATTTTATGGAATCTGCGACGAAAAACGGCCTTTTTTGTCACAAATTCCATAAATTTTGCCGAAAAAATGGAATCTGTGACAGATCGCAGGTCAGCAGTTGTGTGCAACGTACTTTTGTGTCACAAATTCCATCGGGAACGGCGATTTTATGGAATCTGCGACAACCCAGCGTTACGAGCTTTTCGTTCCAGCAAGTCCACGTCGACGCAGCAATGGAGTCACATCTTTTTCACGCCCCCGCAGTTCTTCGAACGCTTCGGCGTAATCACGAGCGCCACCCTGTGAAAGAATCAGTTCCCGGAATCGTTGACCCGCAGTCCTGACAGCACCTTCACGAACATCAGTTCCCGCAGCATGCTGCTCGGTAAACCAGTCGAAGCCATCTGCATCCAGCGCTTCCGCCCAGAGGTACGAGTAATAGCCCGCAGCATAACCTCCGCCGAACACATGGTTGAAATATGTGGATTGATAGCGGGGCTTCAGATGGTCCACGACCAAACCAGCCTCATCTAGTGCAGCACTTTCAAACGCGCCAATATCGGACACCCGTTCGGCTTCTTCTGCGGTCAGTGAATGCCAAGCAAGGTCAATAATTGCCGCCGCAAGATACTCTGAAGTAGCAAAACCTTGCCCGAAAAGTTTTGCGGATTCGATTGCTTCGATCATCGCGTCCGGGATGATTTCACCGGTCTCAACATGGCGTGCATAGTTTCGAACTACCGCAGGATCAAGCGCCCAATTCTCGTTGATCTGTGATGGGAATTCAACATAATCGCGCGGAACATTTGTGCCCGAAAATGTTGGGTAGCGGACGTCGGAAAGCAATCCATGGAGGGCGTGCCCAAATTCATGGAACAACGTGGTGACCTCAGTCAATGTGAGCAATGCCGGGCTACCATCTGCAGGTTTTGTCACGCCCATTACATTCACAATGACCGGCTTGGTTCCCTGCAAATGCGACTGCTCAACAAAATTCGACATCCATGCACCTCCCCGCTTGGATGGGCGGCCATAGTAGTCGGTGATAAACAGACCAATTCCGGCGCCATCACTGTCGAGGACTTCCCACACGTCAATGTCTGGACCGTAGGCTTTTAAATCTGGCCGCGGCACTACATCGATCCCATAGAGCCGCTTCGCCGAATAGAACACACCATCGGTCAGCACCTGCGGCAATGGAAAATACTTTCGCAACGCGTCTTCATCCAATGCATAATCTCGGGCACGCAACTTGGACTCCCAATAGGGCCAGTCCGCACCGGTTACTGGGCCATCAGCGATGTCGCTAATCAGCTTGTATTCTCCCGCTGCATTCGCCGCCGCAGCCGGAGCTAGATCGAACAGCAGTTTGCGCGCGGCCTCGACAGTGCCCGCGGTCTCCTCGGCAATCACATACTCGGCGTGTGTTCGAAAACCCAGAAGCTCGGCTCGGCGCGCCCGTAAGCGCACCATCTCCAGCAGTACTTCATCATTCTTACCGACGCCCCGGAGTTGCGACGCCGCGTAAAGCTTCGCGCGCGACTCCGGCAATGCAAGGTCGATCTGGGCTGATTGAACGGTCGGGAGTTCGAGCGGAATTGCGAACCCTTCGCGGCCAAGCGCATTTGCGTCAGCCGCAGCCGAAGCCAGCCTGGAAGCGCTGAATCCACGAAGTTCGGATTCTGAAAACGACACCGCGAGGTCTTTCGTTGAGTTTAAAAGGTTCGTCCCGAACTGCTCACCAAGCACGGACAAACGTTCATTGATGGCACTTAATTCGACCTTTTGTTCGTCGGAAAGATCCGCACCTTGGCGTCGGAAAGCACGCAACAAATACTCGTGAAGGCGTTGCCCTTCAGCATCCCCCTCGGGCGCATGAACGCTTAAAATCCGCTGGTAAAGGGCATTGTTTTGGTAAATTGAATCCGAATGGGCGGAAAGCTTCGGAGCAATCTCGGCCGCTATTTCATTTAACGTATCGGTCGAATCTGTGCCGTAAAGATTGAAAAAAATCGAAGACACGCGTGAGAGCATTGATCCGGAAAGCTCAAACGCCTCAACTGTGTTTTGCCACGTTGGGTCTTCCGCATTTTCAACAATTGCGCGGATTTCTTCGCAATGTTCCTGGAACGCCGCATCGAATGCCGGAAGGTAGTGCTCCTCGAGAATGTCTTCGAATGGAGGCAGTTCGTATGGCAGAGATGATCGATTCAACAGCGGATTCGCAGGAGACTTAGACATAGTAAGACATGGTACTCACTGCTAAATTCTTCTGATATGGGACCTTCCAAATCCATGGCCACGGTGCAACGCTCATGCCCTGCTGGAACCTTTCTTGGACTCGATCGCGGGGACTACCATACTTTCTATTCCATCCCCTACAGCACCATCCCGGATCCCTTCCAAGCACCCGAACATTTACTTGATGCTGGCACCGTCGAGGCCACCGAACCCGAGGGCCGGGATATCGGCATCACTATCACGATTCCGGCCAATGCCACCCAGCGTTCGGAGCTACCTGTCGTAGCGTTTATCCATGGTGGTCGTAATGAAACGGGCCACCATGATTCACCTGGCTACATTGGTGAAAGTTTTGCCAACAGCGGCTGCGTCTACGTGTCCATTGGTTACCGTAAGCAGTTTGAGGGATTTGCAAACTTTCCGGAAGAACTGCCTGGTCAATACCGTGGCGTGCAGGATTGTGCTGTCGCCTTGGAATGGATCCAGCGCAACATTGAAGCGTTTGGCGGCGATCCGACCAATGTCACCGTGATGGGTCATTCTGCGGGAGCGGCGATTGCGCTGTGGCTGACCCGAAAGGATTATTTTTGTGGCGCATTTCGCAGGATTATCGCGTTGTCGCCGGCGTTTCCACGCCGAGGTTTCCAGCAGCGGTTGCGGGCGCTGGGCGTCGTCACCTGCGGAAATGCCACTAAGCAGCACCTCGCCGCAATGAGCGCTTCTCGACGCCGCGGAGTGTATCAACGTTTTCGGAGGTTATTTCTCGACGATTTAGCGCTGGGTCTTTTTCCATTCGACCCAAGCGATTTTGGCGCAGTGCCAATACTGCTGAGCTGTACGCGGGAAGAAATGTACCTTGATCTGGCAACCAGCAAGATTGATCGTTTGCACCTAGGAAAACTTCTGATCCGAACCCGCGGAAAGGCCCTGGGGTGCACCAATCCGGAGCACTACCTCACCGAGGTCACACGCGAAGAACCAACTCGCATTGCTGGTCGTTTCATCGGCGATTCCACAATCAGACGGTGGGTTTCCGCCATTGCTGAACATGCCCCAGCGCCGGTCTGGCTCATGGAGTTCGTCGGCACGCCGGACCAGCCTGCATGCCATTGCGTCGATTTACCGCTGATATTCAATAACCTCCATACAAATCCAAGCCGCGTGGAGGAACTTCTCGGTCCGGACGCCCAGGCAACACGAGCAGAGGTTGCGCAGTCCGTGCACGAACTTGTACTTTCGTTTATTGCTGGCGCACCACCAAACTGGAAGCGGTACACCCAAACTGAGCGGATCAGTCGATCAATTTCATTGGACGGAAGCGCCGAAGAAGTGATCGACCCCTTGGCGGTTATTCGAAATAATTTTCATACATAAGTGTGACGGGCTACAGGTACCATTGCGCGCAAACTGTACCCCTACTTCACCAACCTTTCCCCACCGAAAGATAGGTAATAATTTATTCTCATCATCTCGTTTAGATCATGGGCAGCGTTGACTGGTAAACATTCTTTGTTGTGCACGTTTCTCCACGTCAAATAGCTTTTTCAACAATAACTCATACTGGGACTACTCTATACTTATGTCGTCGAATCCCTATTGGTATCGCAAAGCTGTGATGTACGAAGTTTTGGTACGGGCTTTTCAAGATTCCACCGGTTCTGGTGGCGGCGATCTACGTGGCTTGATAGATCGCCTTGACTACCTCAAGTGGCTCGGGATTGACTGCCTGTGGCTGCCCCCATTCTTCGATTCACCCCTGCGCGACGGCGGTTACGACATTCGAAACTTTCACCGAGTACTACCGGAGTTCGGAACCGTAGCTGAGCTGCAGGATCTTATCAAACAAGCGCACGCACGTGGTATCCGAGTAATCGCCGATTTCGTGGTAAACCACACCTCTGATCAACACCAATGGTTCGAAGCATCCCGCACTGATCCTGAAGGCCCCTTCGGCGACTTCTATGTGTGGTCGGACACACCAACAAAATATGATGGCGCCCGAATTATCTTTGTTGATACAGAAACTTCCAACTGGACATTCGACGAAGTCCGCGGCCAGTATTATTGGCACAGGTTCTTCCATCATCAACCAGATTTGAATTATGAGAACCCTAAAGTTCAAGAAGCGATGTTGGACACATTCCGATTTTGGCTTGATTTGGGACTTGATGGTTTCCGTTTAGATGCTGTGCCGTATTTGTTCGAGCAAGAAGGCACAAATTGTGAAAACCTTCCACTCACACACGAGTTTTTGCAGCGTTGCCGCGCAGTGATCGATTCTGAATACGCCGATAAAGTACTGCTGGCGGAAGCAAACCAATGGCCACAGGACGTTGTTCAGTATTTCGGTACGGTGGAAGCCCCCGAGTGTCACATGGCCTTCCACTTCCCATTAATGCCCCGAATTTTCATGGGTCTAGCCCAAGGTGATAGCCGACCAGTTCGAGAGATCATCGCTTCTACTCCGCCGATTCCCGATAACGGTGCACAATGGGGCATCTTCTTGCGCAACCATGACGAACTCACACTCGAAATGGTCACCGAGGAGGAACGTGCGTTCATGTACAAGCACTACGCACCGCACCCCCGAATGAAGGCCAACGTTGGAATTCGACGTCGCTTAGCGCCACTGGTAGATAACGACCCTCGGCGTCTGCGCCTACTCACGGCATTAATCCTCACGCTTCCCGGCACCCCGGTGCTGTATTACGGTGATGAAATTGGGATGGGCGACATTATTGAACTTCCTGACCGTGATGGTGTTCGAACCCCAATGCAGTGGACGAGTGAGCCAGGAGCAGGTTTCACCACCGCCACAGAAACCTACCTGCCAATCATTGATGATCTTGAGTTTGGCTACCAAAATGTCAATGTTCAGGCCCAGCAAGAAGATCCCGATTCGCTCTTGCATTTCACGCGTAACATGATTGAATTCCGGCGTGCTCACCCCGCACTCTCAGATGGCGGCTTCGCATTTCTGCCCGTGGAAAACAATGCAGTGCTAGCCTTTGAACGGACCACAGAAGAAAACGTCACTAACTGCTGTTTTAACTTCTCTGATCAAGACATTACCTGTACGATCGCTGGCCGGATCGTAGATCTAGCCCCCTATGAATTCAAAATTTTTTAGGACCGTTCATGTTCGCCAAACTCGCTGATTCCCTCCACGAAAGTCGGTTTTACGGATCGAAATCACAACCGATTACCGGAGTGGAGGTCCTTCAAACCGCCGATATCGGCAACGCGACATGGTGCATTGCCCGTATCCACCGGGAGGATGGCAGCGATATCTACCAACTGCTTCTCGACGCCGACGGCAACGATGTACTTGCCCAACCTGAAGTAGCTACTGCGTTCGGGAACCGCGTCGCGATCGGAGCAACCCCCGGAATACTGCACACACTCACAAATCCCATCTTGCCCAACGGGCTTCCCGGGCGAAGCCTCGGCGCCGAGCAGTCAAACACCTCATTGGTGTTTGGGGATTCTGTGCTGATGAAAGTGTTCCGCAAGTTGCAACCAGGAGTGAACCCTGACGTAGAACTTTTAAGCGGACTCACCGAACACGGATGCACATATGTTCCACAATTACGTGGTTGGGTAAGCACAACAATTCAGGACGAAGAATACGTCACCGTACTTGTCCAGGATTTCGCTCATCAAGCAAGCCCCGGATGGGAACGAGCTCTCGATTTTGCGGGCAATATGAGGTCGTTTGCCCAGGAAGCTACACTGCTTGGCACAGCCACGCGGGAAGTACATGACACGCTTGCCAAAGCATTTGGAACTCAACGTGTTTCCGGGAAACAAATTGCACAACAGTTGCAAGATCGGCTTGAATCATTGGCCCAAAGCACACCCGAATTGCAACCATATGTTGAACAGGCACGCGAAATTTATCACCAACTGCATTCACTGCAAGTTCCCACGCAACGCGTCCACGGTGATTACCATCTCGGGCAAGTGTTACGGAACAACGATCACTATCTATTAATCGATTTCGAGGGTGAGCCCGCTCGCCCATTGGCTGAACGATGCCGCCCCGATTGCGCTATTCGGGACCTTGCGGGAATGCTGCGATCGTTTGATTATGCTGCGAAAAGTACCCCCGGTGTTGAATCCTCGTGGGCCGATGATGCCGCCACAGGATTCCTCAAAGGATACGGCTTTATTGCCAATGCAGAGCAACAGGCACTGCTGGATGCTTATCTCGTGGATAAACTGCTGTATGAAGTATCGTACGAACTCAATAACCGCCCTGATTGGGTGCATATTCCACGCGGAGCATTGGAAGAACTGATAGGGCACCGCACATAGTCATTTACATCATGAACAACGCAGTTTTGTTGAGTAAAGAAATGTCACGCGCGCTGCGCCATACCCCACAGCAGTATGGCTTAACGTTGGACGCGCAAGGTTGGGTCCCGTTGGACTCACTTATCGCCGCATTTCGGCGAATTCCCCGGTGGAGAACTATCTCCGAATCCGATATTCATGCCGCGATGACAAATTCAAATAAACAGCGTTTTGAAATCGCCGGTGGCCGAATTCGGGCGCTGTACGGGCACTCCGTCGCAAAGCGCATTGAAAAACAGTCAGCCACTCCGCCTTCAACGCTCTACCATGGCACGTCGCAAACGAATGCTCAGTCAATATCGCAGACTGGCCTGCGGCCAATGGGGCGCCAGTATGTGCATCTCTCCGAGGACCTTTCCACGGCCACAATAGTGGGCAGGCGGAAGCGAGACTCTCTTGTGGTGTTTCAAGTTGATACAAGCGCAGCGAGCCGCAGCGGCGTGAAGTTTTACTATGGCAATGACACCACGTGGTTAGCCGATGCGATTCCCGCTGAATTCCTCACCATCGTCTCCGCGAACTAACTTTCGCATAAGGGCGTCACGAAGTTGCTGATGCCCAAGCTGCTCCACCATCCACGGGCTATAGCGCTGCGGGTGCTGCTGCACAGTATCAAACACCTCCGCCAACGGCATCCAGATGAATTGTTCAACTTCGGAAGGCCGCGGCGCTAACTCGCGTGTATCCCGGATTCCGGCAACGAACACAGGACACACTTCCCATTCGACAATTCCGGAATCATCCACCGCACGGTAGGCGAAATCCGGAAGCACAAGTTCAATATTGAGCAGCGCGCCGTCGCTAAGCCCAAGCTCCTGCTGCGAGCGGCGAACCACGGCGTCGAAATCACTTTCCCCGGGCCCGGGGTGGCCGCAGAAGCTGTTCGTCCATATGCCCGGCCACGTCGCCTTTGTGAGGGAACGCTGGGTGAGCAGCAGATTTCCCGCATCGTCCAGAAGGTAGCAAGAAAACGCCCGATGAAGAGGAGTTTCGCATGTATGGACGGTTGCCTTCGGTGCGGTTCCGGTGGGTGTTCCGTCACTGTCACACAAGACAACAAGTTCTGTGGTGCGCCTCATAGACCCACTCTACCGGGGTACTAAAAAAGTTTTCACTAATCGTGAGACAATGGCAGTCATGCCCGAACTACCAGCTCCGTTTAGCGCGCGGACCACCGCATCCACAGCGTTTCTCCACGAAACATTCTCACGCATGGTACTTCGGATTGAACACTTAAATGAGGACGCTGCGGCAGCCTGCGAGCACGCCGGAAGAATCGCCACGGGTGGCAAACACCTTCGCGCCACACTCGTTCATGTAGGCGCAGATCGGCCCGAAAACACACCCCTGAACAAACCCGACATTGCAGTCGCAGCAGCATTCGATCTGCTACACGCCGCATTCCTGGTATTAGATGATGTCATCGACGCCGATGAGACCCGGCGCGGTGAACCCACAATCCATGCCGTAGCCCGCGCACTCTCCGGCGATGCGCACTATGGAAACTCCGTGGCAACGCTCGTGGGAACAGCTGCCCTGAATGAAGCGATTCGAATAGTTTTGCACTGCGGCGCATCGGCAGCAACAACGCTAAAAGTCCTGCAACGATTCGTGGACGCCACCGCCGATTCTATGCTCGGCGAATTCATGGACATTCACCACTCACTGCCCCATGTGCACGCCACAACACACCTCATCAACCTGGCCTCGCGCTTAAAGACGTCCACATACTCATTCGAAGCGCCATTAGCGTGTGGTGCGTTGCTTGCCGACGCCCCGCAGCGCATTCCGCAATTTACGTTCCTGGGGCGCAAATTAGGGTCCGCATATCAATTGGCAGATGATTTGCAGTCATTGTTTGGCAACACAGAAACCACTGGGAAAGATCTCGCTGGCGATATTATTCATAACCGACAAACACCGTTGATTTCGCAGGCACGCAACACGCATCTCTGGGATAAAATCAAACAAGCAATCGATCTAAAAGATATCGAACTTGTGCGTGATCTTATGAAAGAAAGTGGCGCGGTGCACCGAACCCAGCAAGAGGCTTTACGCAATACCCAAGCCGCAGCGCAGATTACCCAATCCCTCCCCCTCTCCAACGAAGCTAAACATGTGCTTCACCAAGTGGGGAAAACAATTGAGGGATCACTGAATGTCTAGACGGGCCCCCGAGTCTTTGTTTTCTTCAATGGCTCAGCATGCGGCGAAGCACGTCATGACCGAATATTCGACGAGTTTCTCCATTGCTACAAAATTGCTTCCCCTGCAAATGCGAACAGATATTCGTAACTTATATGCCGTGGTTCGCATCGCGGATGAAATTGTCGATGGCGCAGCAAGCGCGCTCTCTGCACACGAAACTGCCGTTGAATTACGGAGTTTTCGCAACGCTGTTCTCCGCGGAATTGAAATTCAGTTTTCCGCAAACCCAATTATTCACGCATTTGCACAGACTGTACAACGTTGCGATATTCAAATACATCACATCAAAGCCTTTTTTCAGTCTATGGAAACAGATGTACAACGCACCACTCACACACCTGAATCCAGGGCCGAATATATTTACGGTTCCGCTGAAGTGATTGGGCTCATGTGTTTGGCTATTTTCACCGCCGAGCACCCATTACGTGGCGCTGACCAGGGCGTCGCTAAGCGTGGCGCGCAAGCGCTTGGTGCCGCATTTCAAAACATCAATTTTCTGCGGGATTTCGCCATTGACCACGAACGTCTTGGACGCAATTATATTTCCCCAAATGGATATCTTGATGATGTGGCAAAAGCCCAGCTCATAGCGGAAATTCGGGAGGATTTAGCCACCGCGCACACCTCAATCCCGCTGCTCCCCATCGGCGCCCGCACCGGTGTACTGACCGCATATTACCTGTTCAGCGAGCTTACAGAGCGTCTCGACGCCGCGCCTGTCGAAGTCATTACCGCAAGGCGAATTAGGGTTCCAGGTAGGGTAAAAGCAAAGCTCACAACTCGTGCCATCGCCACTGCGCCTCGCTTGCGCCCCACCACGTGAAAGGACACACAGGATGAGTGAAGCTCAAACAGGCACCATTATTATCGGCGGCGGAGTCGCTGGTCTTGCCACCGCAGCACTCTTGGCGCATCGCGGACATCGCGTGACACTGGTCGAACAAAACAGTGAATTTGGCGGTCGTGCCGGACGTTTTACCGCACACGGTTTCACATGGGATACCGGCCCCAGTTGGTATTTAATGCCCGAAGCCTACGATCATTTTTTCAAACAATTAGGAACAAGTGCAGACCAAGAACTTGACCTTGTTCGCCTCGACCCCGCCTACCGCATTTTCCCCGAACACCATGAACCAATTGATATCTACACCGGAAAAGCGGCGGAATTATTTGAATCTCTTGAACCTGGTGCTGGCGAAAACATCACACGATATCTTGAGCATGCGAAATTAACCTACAACACCGCTATTGATTATTTCTTATACACCACATTTTCTTCATTTCGCCCATACCTGAAATTGCAACTGTTACGCCATGGTGGCATTCTATTCCGCCTATTAACCACAAGTTTAAAAACCTGGGTTGAACGGCAATTCAAACACCCAATTCTGCGTCAAATTCTGCAATATCCGGCGGTATTTCTTTCCTCATCCCCCGCGAACACGCCAGCCATGTACCATTTATTAAGCCATACTGACTTAACTCAAGGTGTGTACTATCCGCGCGGAGGCTTCATCTCCTTTATCGATGCCCTGGTTCGCCTCGCAACCGACGCTGGCGCAGACTTACGTACGAACTGCAAAGCCGAAAAAATCTTGTGCGATCCTGGATTCGCTACCGGGCATCGCAGCGCGGTCCACGGCGTCCGAATTCGCAATGCTGACGGCACCCTCGAAACCTTGTACAGCGACACCGTGGTTTCGTGCGCTGATCTGCACCATACGGAGACCGAATTGCTCGAACAAGGATTTAAGAGCTATTCGAACCGGAGTTGGAAACGCAGTGACCCGGGAATTAGCGCTGTTGTTGCATTACTCGGCATTAAGGGACCATTACCAGAACTCCTGCATCACCAATTAATCCTTTCCGAAGACTGGGACGCGGACTTCAAGCAAATCTTTCGAAACGATGGAGTTTCTCGGTCAATATATATCAGTAAGACGTCCGCCTCGGATCCCGCCATGGCCCCCGAGGGTTGCGAAAATGTATTCGTTCTTATCCCCGCTGCGGCACAACCAGACATTGGCCACGGCACATTGTTTAGCCCTGATGGTCTTGGCTCCCCTCAGGTAGAAAATATAATCGATGAGACCATTGAACTCATTGCAGAACGTGCTCAGATTCCGGATCTTGCGGAACGTATTCTGAGCCGTCACAGCATTGGTCCACTTGATTACGCCGAGCAATATAACGCCTGGCATGGAAGCGCGCTTGGATTAGCACATACGCTCAAACAATCAGCGTTGTTCCGAGGCAAAAATGTCTCCCGTAAAGTACGCGGATTGTATTATGCCGGCGCAACGACCGTCCCTGGCGTTGGCGTTCCCATGTGCCTCATCAGCGCCGAAAATGTATTGAAACGCATCGAGGGCGACACCTCAACGGGCCCCACAACAACATAACCGCACACTTGTCCTATTCGCGTACCCATGCGCCAATAGGACCATCGAGCACTGGCGGCAATTCCCCAATAAGGTCCCGGATATTTTTATTGCGTTCAACCTTGCTGGTCAGCGCTTTCACTTTATTCTGAGGCTGCTGTTGCTGCGCCGCCCCCATCGGCACCCCACCCATCATGCCACCGCGGGGTGTTCGTGACGACGCCGCTTGCGGGGCGCCTCCCGTGGCCGCAACGGGATTTCCAGGCACAGCTCCGAAACCATGTGTGATTCCGCCGTTGGGACTTCCGGTTTGCCCAATCGACATTGAGTTTGGCCGTTTTCCCAGCATGTGGGTTATTGGCGCACCAACCGTCCCTGGCATCGGCGACATCCCAGGTGTGTGAGCACCACTTGGTGCTGTTGTCCCCGAGATCGGGCCAGCAGCAGGCTTTCCATAGTTTGCCGCTGATTCAATGCCATTCATTCCTGTTTTCGTCATATTGGACGATCGCGGCGCCGATGCCGGACCAGACACAGCTTCGAACGGCGTCGCAACGTAATTGCCAGGACTATATCCCCCGCCGAACTTATCGGCACTCATCAGTGGCAATGCCTGCGGCGGAGCCAAGTCCGGTGTAATGCCAGCTTGCTGCGTGCCAATACCACCAATAATTTTGTGAACTCCCTCAACAATTGCACCAATGGTACCTAGTGCATTCAACGGATTCATGGAGTTGCCGCCGCTAGATAACAAGTTTGTGGCACCGGGAATAGTGGCGTCTTGGATGACTTCGCCAATTGATCCATTACCAGTTATTGCGTCGAATCCGACTTCGATTTCGCCACCATATGAATCTTGACCCCCACCGCCACCACCAGCGTGCTTGGAGCCACCAGTGGTTTCGCCGCTATTCGAACCTTTTGACGGTTCGGCCTTTGCCATAAGACCTGCAATAGGCGGAACACCAGCCTGCAACGCGCTCGGCAACTCGGCCCCCATAAAGCTCGTAAGAAATTCCTGTTCAGCAAGCTTTTTAAGCGCAGGATCTTGAATCGCATTGACTTTTGCCTGTGCGGCGGTGACCTCGTGTTGCCCCCAAGAATGAATTTCGTCAACTTTTTCAAGTGTGGCGGCCATTGTCGCCGCATTATCCGCAAACAGTTTTCCCACATCAGCAGCAGTCGACAACGTTTGCGCAGCAGCTTCGAACACTTCGCCGACATTGAACGTAACCAGCTCTTCTGCGACCATGCTGAGCCTATTCGCGGCGTCGGCAACCTCTCCTGACATGACACTCCAAGTATGGCTTGCCTCGCGAATAGCGCCGATGTTCGTACCGGAAAAATCTGCGGCTAATTGGTCAAGGCTGGCCGCAGATCCGGATGGTGGTTGGGCGAAGTTGAACGCACTGTACTGGGTGGGCGGGCGTTTCGGGATCGACAATGTTGCTGCACCAACTGTGCCACCCTCATCGGCAATATCGAGTGCGCGTGCGTTGCATTTCTCTTGTTCAGCAATCACGTCAATGCAGGCACTCAACGCTTCAGAAATCCAACCTGTAAATTGCGAATACTCGTTCAACACTTCCGAGGCCGAACCTGTACAACCCGAGAGTACTTGACCGTGAGATTCGCCAAGTTGTTTTAACCCCGGCACATTCGAGTACGACGCATCAAGTGGTTCATTCATCGCCCGCTGCAACGTTTGATGGATCGACTGCTGAATAGTCAGAATCGCGTTCGCAAGTTCAATTCCGATTTCTGGAACGAAATTTAGAGTCATCGAGGCCACCTTCAACTACCCGAAACCTTCGTTACCGTAATTCCATACACGGATACGGGGTAAGCCACTGGCCAGCAACCTACCTGACCAATTAGACGAGGCCGCTGCTTCACAAAGTTCCGCCACCCAACAACACCACTCCCCCGATCAGGGGCGCTTAGCCGATCAAACTGCCCTTGAAGATCACATTGCCTGCCTGGAATTCCGCAGAGTACAAATTGCCAATCGTGGTATTGAAGGCATAGGAAACTGTTGTTTTCGAATGCGCGCCGAGCGGGAAGTCTAATCCGGAGGGCATACCCGCGCCGGCCTCGTCAAGAGGTTCGATTTCGGTTTCGTTTCCTGTGTAGTCACGGACCTTTAGTTTGGCAGTGCTCACTGCTTCCTTTGGCAAGGCAACGTCATTTAGATTTTTAATATATAGATTAATTGCTACTCCACCATTCGGAGCCACCGTGGCACTCGCCAAAGTCCATTCAACATTGAGCCCAGGATCATGATGATGACCGTAGATACTTTCTACGACCACTGGATCCACACTTTTTTCACTAAAAGTGGGTTGTGCGATCGCACTTGCGGAGACGCTCGGCTCAGGCGCAATCGGGGTCTCACTCAGGTCAAGCATGCTGCAACCAGCAAGAAATGACACATTCATTACAACAAAGCCCACACCTAATGCCCGTGTGCCGCGTGCATTCAACGCAAACATTTGCACGTCTCCCTTCCAGGGGTCCTCACCACCTTTCGATATTCTAATACGCACAACTTATCTATTGGAATACACCGGATCTCTTGCCTTATAAGCATGTGTGAAGTACGCACATCACTCCCGCGGTAATGCGAACTGAAATTCTTCCCAATGTGCCGATCTCGCTAAGGTGGGACTATGCGTTTGCCTGAACTTACCGAACTCCAATCTCGTGGCACTTTGAAATGGACCCGCTACCCTGCCGAGATACTTCCCATGTGGGTTGCCGAAAGTGATTTCGGTACCTGCCCTGAAGTAAAACATTCGCTTATCGACGCCGTCGAACGTGAGGCATTTGGTTACCCACCAGACTCTTCTGGCTTGGGCGAAGCATTAGCGGACTTCTCATTGCAACAATATGGTTGGGCCCCAAAACCTGAACACGTGTTCGCAATCCCTGATGTTGTTCGCGGCGTCTGGCTCGCAATCGAACACTTCACCGCACCAGATAGTGCCATTATTCTTCCCACACCGAGCTATATGCCGTTTCTGGAATTTTCAAGCTTAATTGGGCGCGAAGTATTCACCATTGACGCATATAACGGTATTGACCTCAACGATGTGGAGCACTGCTTACAGCGTGGTGCGCGCAGCATTATTCTGGTGAGCCCATACAATCCCCTTGGCTATACTTTTGACCGCGAATATCTCCACGAATTAGCAAATCTTATTGCGCGCTATGATGCTCGAATAATTGCTGATGAGATTCACGCACCGTTGGTATACGAAGGCACGAATATTCCGGTTGCATCGGTGTCGGATACCGCCGCGGCAGTGACAATCACTGTTACCGCAACGTCGAAAGCCTGGAATATTGCAGGCTTAAAGTGCGCGCAAATGGTCTTTTCCAATCCTGACGATGTTGCGCAGTGGTCGAAGGTACATCCGATTGTTCGAGAAGGTGTTTCTACACTCGGACTCATTGCAGCAGAAGCTTGTTACCGCGCTGACCCTACGTTTATCTCAGAACAACTAGCTGTTCTTGCGGCAAACAAGCGCAAACTCATGTCGGAACTTCCGAACATTATGCCGGGGGTTGTTGCAACCGACCCGGCGGCAACATATTTAATGTGGTTGGATTTCCGCAATACCCCAATTGCGGATCGCCCTGCCGCACAACTGTTGGAACGCTGCAAGATTGCGCTGAATGAAGGAACGACCTTTGGTCCTGGCGGCGCTGGTCATGCGCGACTCAATTTCGCATGCACCCCAGCCACACTTGATGCGGCGTTGGAGCGTTTCAGCAAAGCGTTCTAGCGCGGCGTCAATACCCTCGCGATGGGTCAACCTCAGTAAGCATCCGTTCGCCTGCTTGCAACCGCCGGTAATTTTCCGCAACTACCGGCGCTAAATAGCGATCCATACTGTGCAATGTATTTGCAGTATGTGGAGTAATGACCACATTGTTTCTCCCCCACAACGGATGCCCATCAGGAAGCGGTTCTGGATGCGTCACATCTAAACCAGCGCCAGCTATTTCGCCATGATCTAATGCCTCCACCAATGCATTTGTATCTACCACTTCCCCACGGGCCACATTAATCAGTAATGCACTGCGTTTCATTGCGGCAAATATTTCCGCATCTACCATGTGATGCGTTTGTGCCGTCAGTGGACAACACAACACTACGTGGTCGACATCGGACGCAACGTCGATTAACTTATCGTGGCGACCCACTGGCACAACCTCAGATTCGAATGCCTCCAGCAGTTTCGCCAACGCCTTTCCAATCCCACCCATGCCTACAACGGCTGTTCGAGTCTGCGCAAGTGAACCTGTTGCGGAATCCACACTGGAGTCGTTCGGCCACTCGTCCGCACGAACCATCGTAGGAATGCAATGTTTGAGCGAAAGCAACAGTGCCATTGCCGCTTCCGCAACTTGTTTTCCATATGCACCTGACGCATTCGACCAACGGATATTCGGGGTAATAATGCCATCGCGAACATATGCATTAATACCTGCGTTCGGTAATTGCACCCATTGGATCTGCGGCGGAAGTGTTGGGAAGGGGCGGATCGGCACCTGGGTAAATACAAATGCGTCCGCTTGTTCGAGTGAATCGACAATCTGTGCGCCTTCGTTGCGGAGCGCTTCCTCCACCTGGGGGTACGAACCAAAACCAATGTAAACCTTCATGCCCGTTTATGCTATCACCGGCGCGGTACCCAGCTTCACCTGCTACGATAAGCAAATTGCACGAAGTTGTGAAAGGTGGGCTATCCAAATGGGCCAAGATTCCACAGCGGCCAAAACTTCAATCACCTCGGCCGTTACAGTGGCAACACTGATGTTATTTTCGATGTTTTTCGGGGCGGGCAATCTCATTTTTCCACCGATTCTTGGTGCGAATGCTGGTGAAGGCTTCACCCCCGCAATCATCGGCTTCCTCATCGCCGGAGTGGCACTACCAGTCATTTCCGTGATTGCGGTGGCCGTTACCGGAAACGACATTATTGATCTCGCCCAACGCGGCGGACGGGTGTTCGGTGTTGTCTTCCCCGTGCTGGTCTATCTCGCCATAGGCGCATTTTATGCACTCCCCCGCACAGCTGTTGTGAGCTTTTCGACGGCCGTCACCCCCATCACTGGCTGGGACTCAACGCAGGCTGCAGTAATTTTTTCCGCTCTGTTCTTTATCACATCATTCGCCCTTGCGTTCGACCCATCGAACCTCGTGGATAAACTCGGTAAATACCTCACACCGGTGCTGCTGATCCTACTCGTCGTACTCGTAGTTCTTTCAGTAATTAATCTCAACAACCCATCCCCACGCGCAACCGAAGAATACGCGGACCATCCGCTGACCGCCGGACTGATCCAAGGGTATTTGACCATGGACTCACTCGCCGCTCTGGCGTTCGGAATTGTGGTAGTTTCTTCGCTTCGCCACAAGGGTATTTCCAAGGGGCGTCAACTTGTCCGCGGCGTTTCCTATGCAGCTATTGGCGCCGGCGCCCTGTTGATGTTGATCTATCTTGGCCTTGGGTACATCGGACACATTATCCCTCATCCGGAAAAGTATTCTGATGGAGCTGTATTACTTACCGACGCCGCTCAGCTCACTATGGGCACCCCAGGTTTGGTTGTGTTTGGTGTTATTGTGCTTCTTGCCTGCCTTACTACGGCTGCTGGACTGATTGGCGCAACCAGCGAGTTTTTCAATCGGTTGGTGCCAAAAATTAGCTACCGTAACTGGGCGATCCTCTTTTCCATTATCTCGTTCGGTGTATCGATTAAAGGTTTGAAAGCGGTTCTAGGAATCGCAGGACCTATCATTGGCTTCCTGTACCCAATCGCCATTACCCTCGTGTTCCTGATCCTGATCGAACCACTGTGCCGTCGCCGCCTTCGATTCACCTTTATGTTCGGCCTTTTCACTGCTGTCGTGTGGGCAGGCTTGATGAGCCTGAATTCACTCGGTGTAGCCTCTGGTTTCATCGAAACACTGATCGGTTGGTCCCCAATGCACAATCAAGATCTGGGATGGGCGTTACCAACACTGGCTGCAATTGCCCTTGGTCTTGGTGTGGACTCCGCCGTCATGCCGCCACGATCCAAAACCAAAATCATTGAATCAACCAGCCGCGAGACGGAATCCGAGCCTGCTTCGGTAGCGCAAAACTAGCGAGGTTCAATATTTCCTAGCTTTTCAATAGTGACCTGCGGATTGTTCCCCCGAATATACTCCACAACTTCGAACACGTTGGGATGTACATGAGGGGGAAATTCTGCTACATAGGCCTGCAATTCGCGGGGAGCACCATTGGCTGTCTCTTGAACAGGGTGCGCCCCCATTCGCGCATCAATATGCCCAGGAATAAGTGCTAAATAGGATCGCACTCCGGCTGGCCCAAAATCACGGGTCCACGTTTGCATGCATTCTAATTGCTGAGGATCAAGACGCACACCAGTACGAACGATATGGATTTCTTCGCCGAGTTCCAACACAGTCCTGCGTCGACGAAACACCACGACAATCAAACTCACGATCGCAAACAACAGTCCCAGGAGTGGCAACGCCGCCGACATCCCATAGAGCAATCGCAGGGTCGTATTGGTCACGCCCGAAAACGCGCTTAAAAACCCAAATGCCAATGGACCCATTGCGATAACAAACACCAAAAACGTGATCGCAGGACGCGATGTTGCGATTGACGCATAGCTGGCACGAACTCGTAACACACTCATTGTGGGCGTCATTGTACGCTGCTTTCGCCGAAAAATTTCACAACACGCTTAACGATTTCTTACAAAGACGCTGTACATCCTCGCGTGCAGTAGCCCACCTCAACGTTCGACGGCACATGATACATCTGAATACGTAACCACGTATTTCAATTGAAAGCCGCTTATTGGCTCATGAATCCAAAATGTCACTATTAGTGACTAATGTTCAATAAGAACTGCTGATTTCCATTTACAACAGGCGTGCCCCGCTATGCAAAAATACCGTTTTCTCCCCCCCGGCGTACTGCAAGTGCTACGGGCGTTTTCAAGGGTTTTTTGGTTTTCGAACATGCGCAATACCCCCACCGCATCGATGCGAAGCACAAACTTCTCAGGCTTAGCGACTACCCTTGCAACACATGGGTAAATTTCAGGCCCCAAATGCCACCATTTCAGTTATAGCTGCAGCTACGGTTACAGCTACGTTGAGCGCCTGTTCAGCAGGTGAAACGGTGACTCGCGTTGGACGTATTGCGGATGAAAATACGGTCGTCGTTGCAGTCTCCGCCGCGCCTGCATCATTGGATTTCACCACAACCTCAGGTGCAGCGATTCCCCAAGCACTGATGGGAAATGTGTACGAAGGCCTTGTAAAGATTAATGGCGAAGGCGAAGTTGAGCCATTACTCGCTACCAGTTGGAAAGTTTCAGCTGACCGTCTCACTTACACCTTTTATCTGCGCGAAGGAGTTACCTTTTCCAACGGTTCTCCGTTTAACGCGGAGTCTGCAAAGTTTTCAATTGACCGTGTTCGCTCTGAGGAGTGGAAAAATGGATTGAAAAAGCAGATGGATGTTGTTGCAGAAACTCAAGTGGTGGATTCTCACACACTTGAGGTGAAACTTCAACGACCCAGCAACCGTTGGCTGTGGTCAATGGGCACGCTGACCGGGGCGATGATGTCGCCTGATGGCGTCGGCGAACTTGCTACGAAGCCGGTTGGCACCGGACCATATACTGTCGACCAATGGATCGCCGGACAGTCATTATCGTTTAGCGCTCGCGATGATTATTGGGGTGATAAGCCAGCGAACGACGCCGCGGCCATCCGGTATATCGGCGACGCTGTTGGCGCCACCAATGCGTTGCGCACGGGTGATGTTGATGTTGTGTACGCAATGCAATCGCCTGAACTTTTGGACACACTTTCGAATTACAAGATTGATCGCGGCACGACAAACGGTGAAGTGTTGTTGAGCATGAACAACAAACGCGCACCGTTCGACGACGTTCGCGTACGGCAAGCTGTCATGTACGCCATCGACCGCCAGGCAGTTATCGACACCGCGTGGGCCGGTCAAGGTATTGACACTGGCGGCGCACCAGTGCCGCCAACCGACCCTTGGTATGAGCCCTCCGAGCGATATCCCTACGATCCAGAGAAGGCCCGTCAGCTGATTCGCGAAGCTGGAGCCGAGGGACGTCGTATTGTACTGTCCGTCCCTTCGCTCGCGTATGCGACGTCCGCGTCAGAAATTGTGGTCTCTCAGCTACGCGATGTTGGGCTCGATGTTGTGATCGAATCCACCGAATTCCCCGCTGTGTGGCTTTCCAAAGTTCACAAAGCTCACGATTACGATATGTCGCTGATTATGCACGTTGAAGCGCGCGATCTTCCGAACCTATTTGGTAATCCAGATTATTACCTCGGGTTCGATTCCGAGACCGTTCGCCAAGCCCTTGAATCTGCAGACGCTGGCGCCCCCGACCAGCAGGTGGAACATATGCGTCGCGCCGTAGACGGCATCATGGAAGAAGCCGGGGCCGCAACTTTGTTCAACTTCCCCAATATTGTTGTTTCATCGCCGAATATTGCAGGCGTCCAAGCAAACGTAGTTTCTGAAGGCCTCCCATTGGCTACGCTGCGGAAGGAACACAACCAATGACAAGTATCCTGCGCATTTTCGCACGCTTTGCCATTACCCTGTTTGTGGCAAGCGTCGCTATTTTCCTGTTGCTGCGCGTGGCCCCTGGTGACCCTGCCGAAGTTGCGCTTGGCGTGCATGCTGATAAGGAAACACTCGCGGCAACTCGAGAATCGCTTGGTCTCAACGAATCTTTGTTCACCCAGTACACCAGTTGGATAGGTGGACTTTTCACAGGTGACTTTGGCACATCGTTGACCAGCAAAATGGACATTACTCCGCTAGTAATTGACCGGCTTCAAGTGAGCCTCATCCTGGTTATAGCAAGTATGGTCGTGGCACTTGCTATCGCTGTTCCATTCGGTACTTGGGCTGCCATGCGACACCGTCACGCTGATGGCAGCATCATCACCGCATTAAGCCAATTTGGCATTGCAATCCCGAGTTTCCTCGCTGGTATTCTTCTCGTCTCTGCGTTCGCTGTGAAGCTTGGTTGGCTTCCAGCAAATGGCTGGGTGCCGCCATCGTATTCCTTCAAAGATTTCCTGGCACGCCTGATCCTGCCAACGATTGCGCTGGCGGCGGTGCAGGGCGCCATGATGACACGATACGTTCGCGCAGCTGTACTCGAAATTCTTCACGAAGATTTTATGCGTACCGCCCGCGCAACTGGTCTGTCTCGCGCTGCGGCGATGATCCGACATGGCCTGCGGAATGCTGCCCTACCGGTCATCACTGTCACTGGCGTGCAAATGGCAGCCCTTGTTGTAGGCGCTGTTGTCGTCGAAAAAGTCTTCGTTATCCCAGGGCTGGGAACTATGCTTCTCGACGCCGTAGTTTCCCGCGATCTACCCACGGTTCAAACACTCGTTATGGTGCTGGTGTTTATTACCTTGTTGGCCAATTTCATCGTGGATATTGTCGCCACCATTGTCGATCCTCGTATCGGAAAGGAGTCCTAAACCATGCGACCCAGTGGCATGATTGGCGCAGCGATCGTCAGTACCGTTATTTTCGGAGCGCTACTTTCCTTGATATGGACCCCCTATGACCCAGTCCATGCGATACCTGCGGACCGGCTCCAAGGCAGTTCGTTTGCGCACCTGCTTGGCACAGATCGGTACGGACGAGATGTCTTCTCGCAAATCCTGGCAGGCTCTCGAATCACCCTGTTGGTTGGGCTTGTAGCCGTGGGAATTGGCGCTGGCATTGGCATTCCGCTTGGCATTATCGCTGGCATGAACCGCGGCTTCATCGACCAATTCATCATGCGTGGCGCCGATATGTTGCTTGCATTCCCCGCACTCTTGCTGGCCATTATTGCTGGCGCAACTTTCGGTGTATCAACCATTTCCGCGATGGTGGCTATCGGCATTGCAGCCGCACCAAGCTTCGCTCGCGTCGCCCGATCCGGGACGTTGCAAGTGATGAGCAAAGACTATATTGCTGCGGCACGACTCTCCGGACGCTCACCAATTCCGCACATTTTGCCGAATATTGCAGGCGTGCTTACGGTCCAAGCATCCGTCGCATTTGCTCTCGCAATCCTTGCCGAAGCAGCACTGAGTTTCCTCGGCCTAGGAACTCCACCACCGGAACCTTCGTGGGGCCGCATGCTGCAAAGTGCGCAAGCTTCGCTTGGTTCCACCCCAATGCTTGCCCTGTGGCCTGGGCTTACTATTGCGATCACAGTGCTCGGTTTTAACCTGCTTGGTGATGGCCTCCGCGACCTAATCGACCCGAAAACAAGGAGGGCCGCATGACACTGCTCACCGTATCCCAACTGGACATTCGAACTCGAAATCGAGAACTGGTTCGTAATATCGCCATGGAATTGGAACCAGGTGAACGCGTCGGCCTTATCGGCGAATCTGGTTCAGGGAAATCACTCACCGCACTAGCGATTATGGGCCTTTTGCCCGAAAACCTCCACACTGACGGCAATATTGAACTCAGCGGCGTCGGCAAGCTGTTGAGCGCCCACGACCGCATTATGCGTACCGTGCGCGGCCGTCGAATAGCAATGGTGTTCCAAGAACCAATGTCTGCATTGGACCCACTTATGAAGGTCGGGCGGCAGATTGCGGAAGTTCGTCGCATCCATGGTTTGGAAGCAAAACCTCACGATGTAGCTGAGTTGTTACAGTCGGTGAATTTGCCAGAATCCATGGCTGATTCGTATCCGCATCAGCTTTCGGGCGGACAACGTCAGCGCATCCTCATCGCAATGGCACTGGCGTGCGATCCAGATATTTTGATCTGTGATGAACCCACGACTGCACTCGACGTGACCGTGCAGAAACACATCGTGGAATTGATTCTGCGGCTAGTGGAGGAACGCAACACTGCGTTGCTCTTTATTAGCCACGACCTCGGCCTGGTAGCAAGTACATGCGACCGTCTCATTGTGATGCGCAATGGCGATATCGTGGAGACCGGAACTGCAGAAAAGGTACTGAAACAACCAGAAGCCGAATACACGCAAATGCTTGTTCGGGCATCGGATCTGCGAAATCCGCGCTATAACATCCATTCGGAAACCTCCGGCGAAGTACTCATGGAGGCGGAGAATATTTCACGCGTGCGCGGTGGCACAACAACGCTTGCACCGTTATCACTGACATTGAAGAAACATCAGCGATTAGGCATCGTTGGCGGATCTGGTTCGGGCAAAACAACCCTATTGAAAATCTTGGCAGGATTGGATAAACCCTCGTCAGGAACGGTTACTCGAAAAAACAACGCCACCGTTCAGATGGTGTTCCAGGACCCACTTTCCTCATTGGATCCGCGAATGCGGGTGGGGCGTTCTATTGCGGAACCGCTTCGTGGAATGTCTCGCTCTGAACAACAGCGACGAGTTGCCGAAGTATTGGCAGAGGTGGACCTGGAGGCCGATGCCGCACAACGGTTCCCCCATGAATTCTCGGGTGGGCAGCGCCAGCGTATCTCGATTGCACGTGCGATTGCAGCAAATCCGGATATTTTGCTTGCCGATGAACCGGTCAGCGCGCTTGACGTATCTGTCCGCAGCCAGGTCATGGATTTGCTCGATCGGCTTGTTCGAACACATGGCCTAAGCCTCGTGTTTGTGTCCCATGATCTTGCGGTGGTGCGCCAGCTCTGCGCGGATGTGATGGTCCTACACAATGGTGAGGTCGTTGAACAAGGCACAGTCGCTGATGTGTACGACAACCCACAGGATGCCTACACCAAACAGCTTCTCGACGCCGCCATCCCCCTGCACACCACCTAAGGCCCGGGAGTTACACCAACTCCCGCACCATATCGGCGAGATCGTCTTGATATCGGTGCCTTAGAATCGCCACGGCTCGCCGCCGTGGCGCATTTGTTTGCAGGCCAAGTGCATGGTTTACGGCCGCAACAAGTTGTGAGCGCGTGACTTCCAAGCCCATAAGATTGGCCACATCCGGTTCTTCCATCAATGGTGTTGCCTTGGTGATATCAAAATGGCCGTCGTCATAGAATTCCAGCCAAACCCGATCGCCCTCAACCACCTCAAGATCTAGCAAGAACCTTCGAATAGTGCCCAGGGAGCTTCCTGCTCGGCTATAGCGGACGGCTTGGGGCCCGAGACGGCTGGGCAATTCAACCTCGCCGAGGAACGGGACGTCGACAAGCGCACACACTCCACGATGCACACCAAAACCGGAACCGCGCAAATGATCGTTATTGACCACCAACAACAGTGACCAGGTCTTGCCGCGACGGTAGAAATTCGGAACCTCGCGAGGGGAGGCATCGTTGACCACTGGGGCCTCAGCGCGCCGCACAACGCCGTTTTCGATCACAAATTCGCCCGTTGAACAGTATGTTCGGATCGAACTTTCGGCGGCGCCAATTGTGTGGGCGTCACGAATCAAATCATTGAGCGAAATCTCCCCCGCCGCGTCGACACGGCGTGCAATCCAGTCAAAGATCGTGGTGTACTCTTCCATGCCCCACTCAGACAGCGCCCACGTTTCTGGACGCACCCGCATAAACCGCGGATCCGCCGAAAGTTGGTTCGACATCGAACGGGCATTACCAGAACCAATTCCTGCGATAATTTCATCGGCTGTCATCGGCTTCCCAGCGGTAGCGAGCGCCGCGCCCGCACGATCCTGATAGGAATCATTGCGAGTGAAAATCCGCGTATCCTCCACACGCAGCCTGCGGTCACGAGCCAAATATTCCGACAATAAATCGGGGTTCACACCTAGCGGATCAGCAATTTCGTGAATCGAACACACGCCCCAATCATCCGAGAATGTGGTAAGCGCGTCAGCCACTTGATCCCCGAATCCAGGGGCACACACCCAATCCTCCGCCAACTCCCACACATCCGTAACCGCACTGAGGGTTTTCAATCCCCGATCTGTCAGCAGTTTTGCCACGTCAGCGGCAGGTGCAAGCGGTAAGAAACGATGCGCAACAGCAGAGGTAAGCAAACTGACCGAGGGAGACTCCGTGGTCAGCCGCTGCCGCAGTGACTTCTCCAACTGGCGGATTCGTTCACGGGTCAACCCGAGTTCCGTGCCAATATCGTCGAGAGTCCGCGTCCCCTGGAGACGACCGGCAAAAATCACCGGACCACGCGGATCCTTTGACACAATGGCATCAATTTCCGCTAGTGCTGCGGCGACTGCGTTTTCTGTTGGATCAGGAACCTGCGCAATAAGTGCACGTACCCATTTGACCACTGGTTCAGGCAGATCCGGATAATAGCCTGCAACAGTGCACCATTGCACAAGGTGAGTGAGATCAGCATTGAGTTCGGGTGCCGCAGACCAGGTTTCGTCAATCACCACTGGGTCAACCACATATTCGACGGCTGTGCTGGCTGGCGCACCACCAAAGTCGTCATATTCGATATCCGAAAACGCCTCTGCCGCCGTAAATTCGACGGTATCAACGTCCTGGAAGTCACTCAGGAAGTCAACGGATTCCGCCTCTGCCTCAGCGCGTTGCTGTTCCAACGCCGCTTCGATCGCGGTATCAACCACCGCATGCACCAATTGTTGCAGCCGTAATTTGCCCA
>JAUMZC010000011.1:0-10317 GCA_030528295.1 Corynebacterium sp. | reverse complement strand
CACCGTGCAATTCGGATAATGCCCGCACAGTTGCGTTCAATGGATTTGGATAGTCCGCAAACCAACCGGCAACCGTCCGAGAATTCCGATCAAGCCCATCCGGGACCATTCCAGGACTCAATGCCGCCGACATTCGGCACAGTGGTTCTTCCGGATGATGCGTTACCCACAGCGCCGCGATTTCTCCGACCGATGCAGGCGGAGGCGAAAACCCGATCGCCCACGGGAACAGCACAAGATCAAGCGATGTTTGAACCTCTTCCGGTTCACCATTGAACTGATGTTTAAATGTGCTGAGCTGACGCGCAAACGTGACTTCATTGATAATTGGGATGTCCAAGTCACGCGCCCGACGCACTCGTTCGCTAGTGGAATGGAGATCGGCAGCAACAACCACAGCACTTTCAGGCGTCACTTCGCCCACATCAAGGCCAATACGACGTGCGCGATATGCCCACGCATCGCGCGGCACCGCCAAATTGCCCGTAAACGTCACTCGGTCCCCTGGCGCGAATAACGCACCAGGAGTAACATCGCTCACCTCCTCTTCCGGTTCAGCGAGCATATCTTCGATGATGTACGTATCCACACCCAGCTGCTCAGCAGCATCCTGCAAATACTCGCGCTCCCCCGGTCCGAACTTGTCTTCAATGAGCGCTTCAATAACAATCTGCCGGACAAATCTTCCGTGTAAGTCTTGAACCTCTTCCCGATTAATTCCGAGCGCTTCCGCGCAGGCAACCAAGGCCTCAACCGCACTGGCGTTAATGCGACCATCAATCAGCACCGCCCGCAGGAAACACAAGTAATAATCGGCATCGCGATCGCCTGTCTTTGGAAGACGATCAGCAACCTCAGCCAGCCACATCGCTAACGGGTCGTCCGGGTCTTCAACAGTCTCACACTGCTGCCCCGATGCCAACCCTTCAAAAATCTCTTCAACCTTGGCCTTTGCTTCTGCGGCGAGCGTTGACACCGCGTTATCCGGCAATGGCGATGCGACGGAATCCTTGATTTCCTGCGGCAGCGAGAACATGTCCGCGTTGGGTGCGGCGAACACTTCCGTCGGCAGCGACGCCACCGCCTCGGGCACTACCGAAAATTCTTTTGCATCCTCAACTGGGAGCTGTTCAGGCTTTGACTTCTTGGAATTCTTCCGCTGTTGTGAACGATTCTTCTGCGTCCGCGATAGTTCAGGCGTCTGCTCAGGCAGCGGAGATAGTTTTTGAAATATTTCCGTCGGGGCGTCTAGTGCTACAGACACCAAGGATGCATCTTCATCAGAAGCAGCGCTATGCGATGTTCTTTTGCCGCCACGATCCGACTTTGATGCTGGTTGGCCAAATACCTCGGTTGGTGGCTCAACCCCATCATCATCAAATACGCCTTCGGCGATATCAGCGTGGGCGCGTGGTAGCGGCGGTTTCGGAGCGGGCGTCGGCAATGGCGGTAAATATGTCAACGCACAATCTTTCGGGAGTGGATGAGATCCCAAAAGATGTTGCAAAAGTTTCGCCGTCGCAAGCGCGTCAGCCAACGCATAATGCTCTTCCAACGGCTGAACGCCAATCGCAGTCAAACAATCATTCAACGACTTTTTATTGGTCTCCAGCGCGGACTGCGCCATGTGCATCGTACACACAGGAGCAATATCAACCTCCACGCCAAGGCGCGCAAACTCCCGCCGCAGCATCCGAATCTTCAGCCTCGCATCGTGCGTTGCCACAATACGATCCTGTAATAACTCCCCAAGCTCCTCAGCAATCTCCGCAAACCTTGGCGCCGTCAACACCATCGAGCCGGTAATCCCATGAACATCCGGATTCGGGATTTTCCGGTTCGGTTTCACCAGTGTCTCCCACGTACCACTGCGAGAACCATCTGCTTCCAGCAGCACAACTCCGATCTCGACGATCCTGTCGTTGGCGCTGAAGCCGGTGGTTTTGAGATCGACAACAGCAAAAGGGTGAGACATGGTGATGTAAGGCTCCGGATGTTTGCGAAGAGAATTACCCCTATACTGTATCGGTCGGGGGTGACCACAACCGCATCGAATATGAATAAAACCGAAGTAAGCTCTTATAAGTACTACCCCCGCAGGCGAATAAAACGGTCTCAACGTGGTCAAAAAACGATCTCAGATCGACCAAACTTTTGAACATATGTAACCCAATATTCACCCCGACGTCAGCAATTTATCCACCGTTGAAAGCTCGAATACATTGTTGGATTGATGCATAAAACTGCGGGCATCTCACCCTACACCCAGGTAGTGAGGGCAACAATTACATGTGTTGCTCGCAACAAGTGCACTGATTTCCCCCTTTTACCCCCTAACCATTGATTTATGATTATGCGGGTGCATCAATGTTGTAGAAATACATCATTGGCACATAAACGTATACATGTCAGATAATAAGGAACGAATCTCATCTTGCTACCCCCGGTTCGCTTCATCGCTTGGGTTCACAGGAAGGAATTACCACTACAGTGGACGTTCGTGACGAGCAAGCTTTGACCGCCGTAAAGCTTTACTTCGAGAAAGGGCTGAGCCAGGCGGAGGTTGCTCAAGAAATGGGAGTCTCTCGGCCAACCGCCTCAAAGCTCATCCAGCATGGGAAACAACGTGGGTTCGTCACTATCCAAATCAACGATCCCCGCAAGACAAACTCCGAGTTGGCGCAGCGGATTACTGAAGCGTACCGCCTGCATGAAGTTCGTTTGGCCCAGGTTCCTCGCGATAACGCCGCCGATATGCTGCGAGAGCTCGGTCGTCTCGGCGCCGACGTGCTCACCGAACAAGTGCACGACAATATGAAAGTCGGCGTGTCATGGGGTAACACACTGTATGCGGTCGCCCAGCAGTTAGTATCGACGGACGTGCACGGCGTCGAAATCGTCCAGCTGAAGGGCGGCACCTCCCACTCGCAGCACAGCACCAAAGATCTTGGGACTATTAATCGCTTCTGCTCAGCGTTTAATGCCCGGGCCCGGACACTTCCTCTGCCGGTGATTTTCGACAATGTAGAGGCAAAGCGCATCGTCGAACAAGATCGCCACATCGCCCATATCCTCCAACTGGGACGCGAAACTGACATCGTGATCTTTACCGTCGGTGAGGTCCGCCCAAAATCCCTCCTACTCAACCTCGGATACCTCACCGAACTTGAAGTCGCTGAACTTGTCAATCGCGCAGCTGGCGACGCATGCTCGCGTTTTTATACAACTGATGGCGATATTGCCCTTCCCAGTGTGGATGAACGCACCGTTGGCATTTCCCTCAACGACCTTGCTGCCCGCCCAATTCGAATCCTTGTTGCAGGAGGGGCCGATAAAGCAATCGCAATCCACACGGCGTTGCGAATGGGCTTGGCAACGCACCTGGTCATTGATCAAGCCACAGCTATCCGCGTACTGAGCCTCGCGCAGGACGAGGACTAAAACACCACCACGCCAACGATTGCAGCATTCAACATGTTCGTTGCAAATCCCGTCATCAACGCGAGTGGCGCAAGTTTTGCCACTTCACCTCGACGTTCAGGCACCAAGCCACCAATCGATCCAATCTGAATCGCCATAGAACTAATATTCGCAAACCCGGCAAGTGCAAAGGTGGTAATCATCACTGACTTTGGATCCATATCAGGGATATGCGGACCGAAGGATGTAAAACCAACGAACTCATTGATGATCGTCTTTTCGCCAATGAAGTTGCCGACCATTTGCGCGTCACTCCACGGCACACCGATAAGCCAAGCAACAGGAGCGAACAGCACACCAAACAATCCTTCAAGTGACCAATGGTCTTGGCCAAACCAACTTCCGATACCACCTAAGATCGCCGAGATCATTGCAATAAAGGCGATAAAAGCAATAAGCAAGCATCCGACAGCAATTGCGATTTTGCCGCCAGCCATTGCACCGGAGCCGATGGCATCGATAATGTTCTTGGATTCTGTATCGCGCACATCACGGACGGACGCATCAAGATTCGACTCCTCAGTTTCAGGCCAAAATGCCTTCGCTACAATCAGCGAACCTGGAGCATTCATAAGACTCGCTGCGAGCAAATACTCAAGCGGCGCACCGAGTAGCGAATACCCGATAAGCGTCGAACCCGCCACCGAAGCGAAGCCACCAGTCATACACGTAAATAGCTCCGAACGAGTGAGTTTAGGCAAATACGGATTAATCACCAATGGCGCTTCACTCTGTCCAAGGAAAATCACTGTGGATGCCCACACAGATTCCACTTTGCTGGTGCCCAAAATCTTTTTGAGCGCCCCACCGAGGACATCAACAAATATTTGAATGACGCGCAAATAATATAGTGCGCCAATGATGGCGCCGAGGAAAATAATCACCGGCAGCACATTAAGCGCAAATACGAATCCGGATTTTTCCCCAAATAATCCCCCAAATACAAACGACGTGCCTTCATTAGTGAATTCTGTGAGCTTTTCCAGGCCTTGAGCGATTTTCTTCAGCGCCAAAAACCCATAATCCCACTTCAGCACGATTAACGCGAATGCTATCTGAAGTAATAACCCCACCCCAAGGGTTCTCCAACGAATATTTTTCCGATGCCTTGAAAAGAGGATCAGCACACCAAAGATGACCGCTATTCCAAGTAAACCTTGAAGTCTTTCCATTGAACTATCCAATCCATTGTTGTGTTAGCTCGAATCCAAACCGAATGCATACGGAAGTAATTCCGTGAAATTCAGGCTCTTTGGCTGGTTATGCTCCGCAACAATGACGCGCTGACAATGAAATTCCGAAAGCACTTGGAGGCAGGCGCCACAGGGATAACACAAGTCCGCCTGTAAGCCGACTATTGCAACCGCCTCGATCTTCGGCGGTGTTGGGTGCCCGGTCCCTGGCGCATCAGTCCCACTGATAATTGCGCGAGTCATTGCTGTGCGCTCCGCACAGATTGTGAGCCCATAGGACGCGTTTTCTACATTGCAGCCGGTGACAACGCGGCCATCAGAAAGCAAGATCGCCGCACCAACCGGGAAACTCGAGTACGGCGCATATGCGTGATGTGCTGCTTCGCGCGCCAGTGCGATCATCTCGTCATCTGTTGGGCGCATCAAGCACCTCCTCAAACATGAACACTTGGCAAAAAAGACCTTGACATTTGTTCCAGCAATTATAATAATCGGAAGTAGTTTAAGACACAAGGATATATATTTTGTAATTAAGATCACTTCCATTGTGCCCTAAGGAGCTGACGATAATGGTTGAACAATTCGATGCCGTAGACGTCATTCGCACCAAACGCGACAAGCAGCGGTTAACTACAGAGCAGATTCATTGGGTCATTGACGCCTACACGCGCGGCGTGGTGGCGGACGAGCAAATGGCAGCCCTCAATATGGCGGTGTTTCTGAACGGAATGGACCGGGAGGAAATATCTGATTGGACTGCGGCAATGATCGAATCTGGCGAGCGGATGAATTTCGATTCACTTTCCAGAACAACGAGCGATAAACACTCCACTGGTGGAGTTGGAGATAAAATCACATTGCCGCTCGCCCCACTCGTTGCAGCGTTCGGCGTGGCAGTTCCACAATTATCGGGTCGCGGACTTGGCCATACTGGCGGAACTCTCGATAAATTAGAATCAATTCCGGGCTGGCAAGCCAATATTTCCAATGAGCGCATGATGGAAATTCTGGAAGATCCCAGCTGTATTATTTGCGCTCCGGGATCAGGATTAGCCCCCGCAGATAAGAAAATATATGCGCTGCGTGATATCACCTCCACTGTCGATTGCATTCCATTAATTGCCAGCTCGATTATGAGCAAAAAGATTGCCGAAGGAACCGCATCATTAGTCTTAGATGTCAAGGTTGGTTCAGGTGCCTTTATGAAAGATATTGAATCGGCTCGGGAATTAGCTCAAACCATGGTTGATCTTGGTCACGATGCTGGTGTTCGCACTGTTGCACTACTCACGGATATGTCTCGCCCACTTGGCCGGAAAATTGGCAACGCACTCGAAGTTGAAGAATCTGTGGAAATACTCGCCGGCGGCGGACCCCACGATGTTCGCGAACTCACAGTCGCACTGGCACACGAAATGTTGACTCTGGCTGGCAAACGTGACATTGACGCTCACACGGTAGCTGCAGCGCTGGATGATGGTCGTGCCATGGATATTTGGAAACGAATGATCCGAGCCCAAGGCGGCGACCCAGATGCGCCGCTACCAAAGGCTTCGCATACGCACGAAGTATTCGCCGAAAGCGACGGATATTTGAGCGAACTCGATGCCCTTGCGGTTGGAGTGGCAAGTTGGCGTCTTGGCGCTGGTAGAGCACGTAAAGAAGATCCCGTACAAGCCGGTGCCGGAATCGAAATTCACACCGCTGTAGGGGAAAAAGTGAGCGAAGGGCAAAAGCTGTTCACACTCCATACAGACACGCCTGAACGCTTCGAACGCGCATTGGATTCCCTACTTCCTGGGGTACGTATAAGTGAGCAGCCGGTAGACTCGCCAAGTTCCGTGGTTCTCGACCGAATCACCTAACCACAGATATTTTTCCCAAGGAGTTCCCATAATGCATACCCGCGCCGAAGTCGCCAAGATGATCGATCACACCTTGCTGAAGCCGGAAGCTACACACACCCAAGTTGCAGCCCTCGCGGAAGAAGCGGGCAAACTCGGCACATTTTCAATCTGCGTCTCTCCCTCAATGCTTCCGGTCACTACGCCCCCAGGTGTTGCAGTGGCAACCGTCGTTGGTTTTCCGTCAGGAGCTGTTGATATGAACGTAAAAGCGATGGAGGCAAGCACTGCGATCGCCAATGGTGCAGATGAAATTGATATGGTCATCAATCTTGCCTTCGCCAAGGAAGGTCAGTGGGACAAACTGACTGAAGAAATTGCAGCCGTCAAACAAGCATGCGGAAACAACGTACTTAAAGTCATTATTGAGTCAGCCGCACTCACTGACGAAGAAATTATCGAATCCTGCAAAGCCGCCGAAGCCGCTGGCGCCGATTTTGTCAAGACCTCGACAGGCTTCCACCCATCCGGTGGAGCCACCACTCATGCAGTAGAACTCATGAGCAAAACAGTAAACGGACGCCTTGGGGTCAAAGCCTCTGGCGGCATTCGTACCCCCGAGGCTGCGTTGGCAATGATCGAAGCTGGTGCTACTCGCCTCGGGCTTTCAGCATCCACCACCATCCTCGATGGTCTCCCCCAGTAATGAAGGCACATCATGAACCTAATCGAACGCGCATCCTATTGGCGCGATCACGATCCCGATCCCTCGACCAAAGCTGCGATTACCGCGCTTATCGACGCCGCACACAACGGCGATAACGCAGCCTCAGCAGAACTCGCCTCCCGCTTTTCCGGACCGCTCTCCTTTGGAACCGCCGGGTTGCGCGGCGAGGTCGGCGCCGGTGAAAGCCGCATGAACCGCGCCGTCGTTATCCGCGCCACAGCAGGATTAATGTCCTGGTTAAACACCAAAGTGTCCACGCCAACTGTGGTCATCGGTTGCGACGCCCGTCACGGCTCCGCAGACTTCCACCGAGACGCAGCTGAGGTCATTTCCGGCGCGGGCGGTCGAGCACTCGTTCTACCACCGCAATTGCCGACGCCCGTGACCGCCTTTACCGTACGTGCGCTCGGCGCCGATGCCGGCATTATGATCACCGCTTCGCATAACCCCCCAGCGGATAATGGTTATAAAGTGTTTCTCGGTGGGCGTGTGGCGCCTGACGAAGCCAATGGTGTGCAGATTATTTCCCCGGCTGACACCGAAATAACCGAACATATTTTGGCGGCACCGCCAGCTGATGAGGTTCCTCGTTCAACCGAACATATTGAACCCGTGGATATCCTCGAACAATACTTAGAACGGGCTGGCGAACTTGGAACAGCGAACCCACTCAATATTGTGCTGACTCCGATGCACGGCGTCGGTGGCGACGTCGCTACGCAAGCGTTACGTGCCGCCGGTTTTTCCAATATTCACGTTGTGGAACAGCAGGCCGCACCGGACCCCGATTTCCCCACGGTTTCCTTCCCCAACCCGGAGGAGCCTGGCGCCCTCGATTTATCCTTTGAACTGGCCAAAGCTGTCGACGCTGATGTCATCCTCGCGCTCGATCCTGACGCTGATCGCTGTGCCGTAGCAATCCCCACGGACACGGGGTGGCGTCAACTCACCGGGGATGAAACTGGCGCGTTGTTAGGGGCGTATCTTGCCAAGCGATCTGGCGGCAGCGGGACGCTCGCAAATTCTATTGTTTCGAGCAGATTGTTGTCCCGAATTGCAGCCGCACATGACCTCGAACATAAGAACACCCTGACTGGTTTTAAATGGATTGCCCGTACACCCGACCTTATTTTCGGATATGAAGAGGCGATCGGGTATTGCACAGACCCCGAGTATGTTCGCGACAAAGACGGCATTACCGCAGCCGTGACAATGGCCAGCCTTGTTGCTGAACTCCGCGCCCAAGGTAAGACAGTACAGGATGCCCTCGATGATCTTGCCCGTCAGCACGGATTGCACGCGACCAGCCCACTGACCTTCCGCGTGGAAAACCTCGAACTTATTTCCAAAGGAATGGCAACACTGCGGGCAAACCCTCCCAGCGAACTTGCTGGGTCAGAAGTGATCGAGTTCACCGACCTTGCCGATGGTTACCAGGGGCTACCTGGCACTGAAGGCGTTTTGATACGCACCGCAATGGATGATCGCATCATTGTGCGCCCCTCGGGCACTGAGCCGAAGTTGAAGTGCTATTTGGAAGTGGTCCTCCCCGTGGAGGACGAGATCCCAACCGAGCATGCACAACAACGTCTCGCACAGCTCAAAGAGGACTTAGCAGCCGTTTTGAACATGTAGCCGATCCAACTGGCGTGTGGCGGAGGTTGCCGTATGGGTGCCTCCGCTTACTACTCACCAAGGAGGCGGGCAGCGAGCTGATGGACGTCGTTCGGCCAATATTCTGGATCCCGAGGTTGTACCGTTCCCGGACCTGGTTCACATTGGTCGATCACCTTACGCCAGCGTTCTGGAATCGCCTGCACTCCGTACACCGCACCCAACAACGCGCCACACACTGCACCGTTCGTATCAGTATCGCCACCGAGGCTGATGGCATGGACCACAGATTCCTCGAAGTTCTCGCCGCGGGCCAGTTCCCATACCGCCTGGAAGAATGCGTTTTTCACGGAGCCCATCCGGCTCACAAGATCATGGACTTCACCAGCGCGGGCCTGGGCAACAAGTTCACGCACCACGTCACTTTCATCCGCAGCCAGCAAGTCCAGAACCTGTGTTGCAGAAAGTTCATCCCGAACAGCAGCAGCAATCGCCGCCACGAACGCCTGATTGATCTCCTGACAAATATGGTGTGGGTGAGTGAGCAAACAATCAGCTTTCGCCAACGCGCGGGCGTCGTCTTCGCTCAGACGTGCCGCATAAATACCCAGCGGGCTCACACGCATGAGCGCACCGTTAGCCTGGCTACTCTCATCGAGCCGCCCACGCAACAACGCATTTGCACAGGTAGCTCCGATATCGAAGGGGTTTGAGTGAGCCCACCGTAAGTACGATTCCTTGACATCTTCAACCACAAAACCATCGTTGCGTACGATGCTGCGTGCTAATGCAAGGGCCATTTCCGAGTCATCTGTTGCTTGCCCGGCGATGAGAGTGTGGACGCCACCATCAGCAAGTTCACGCACACCGTTCGGGTACATTTCGGCAATGGTTTCTGGTCCCCGAAATTCTACGAGAGCTCCTAAATTATCACCAATTACCTGGCCGTAGAGTACTCCACGAGCTCGATCTAGCGATGAACACATAGCGATTGCCATCCAATCTTTGCTTACCAAAACGCCGTACCTGCTTGCCCCAATAGTAAACAGGCTCACTTCGCCAACAATATGATTCGCACCATGCGGGGGTGGCGAATCAGGTTTGGTTAATGTGTGTATCCCACTACCGAGATGTTTCGGAGATCACGGGGATGGACCAGCATAAGTTCAGATGAAACAACGCACTCAAGTTCAACGGATTCCCCCACGAGTGACCCGACCGTAAAGATCGAACTGTATGTACTGCCCGTACCGTTGCACAGTATTGCCCTAACTAGTGCGCGAGTTTGATGGAAAAATGCCCAAACGTTCGGATCATAGACGTTAATCTTATGCTCCGAAATCTGCCCCGAATCACTCAATGAATAGGCTTCCTCCACCCATGCTTCTGCGGACGCCATTGCAACTTCAAGCACTTCCCTGCCAGCATATTTCGCCAGCACCCGAGTAGGAGCCTTGAT
>JAUMZC010000141.1 GCA_030528295.1 Corynebacterium sp. | reverse complement strand
AGGTTTTGCAGCAGTTGGCTTTGGTGCGCTTGGTTTCGGAGCACCTGGCTTTGGCGCGCCTGAGGTTGGCGCAGACTTTGATTTTGGTTGTTCATCAGCAGCATCAACACCTTGTTGAGCTGCGTAATGCTGCTCCATCTTTTTCACCACTGGGGGCTCAATTGTGGAGGATGCAGTTTTTACGAACTCGCCTTGCTCCTTCAGCGTGGCGAGGAGTTCTTTGCTTGTTACACCGAGCTTCTTCGCAAGCTCATGTACACGTAGCTTTCCGGGCACTTTACTCCTTGGGGGTTTTCCGTAGAAGTGAAGGCCCTTCATCTTCTACGGGTATTCGTTGACGTTCATCGCTGATGCTTCATCGTGGGCTCATCAGTGTTCGGTCTTTCTTGGTTGATGTTCGGTGTGACCCGTTAGGAATTCCCGAACGGGTCCGGTATCCACGGGCGCGGATACCCTTAACGCGCGGCTGAAAGCACGGCGTGCTTCCGCCAAGTCCAAAGCTTGTAGGGTTGGTGTGATCCACGCACCCCGCCCCGGCAGACATCTTCCTGGATCAGGTATGACCGTCTGAGGTAGTAGTGGATCAAGCACTACGCGTAGCATGTCAACATCTGACATGCGCTTGCGAGTAGCAATGCAGGTACGGATACGTATGGGGTTACCAGAAGTTCGATGGTGTTCTGGTGTTCCTGCCATATGTGTTTTACTGCTCCTCCGTAACCATTACTGAACTTACCCAAGCTCGGGCCTTATAAGATACTACGCCAGATTCTCGCGAACGGCTAATAAGAACCTATTCGGCGTCCGAGTGAATATCGATTTTCCAGCCCGTTAAACGAGCCGCTAGGCGGGCATTCTGCCCCTCTTTCCCAATGGCCAGGGACAATTGATAGTCCGGAACAGTTACCCGCGCCACTTGTTGTTCCAGGTCAACGATTTCAACACGCACAACCTTAGAAGGAGCCAAAGAATTACCCACATATGTGGCTGGGTCTTCGGAAAAATCAATAATGTCGATCTTCTCGCCATGGAGTTCCCGCATCACGTTAGACACGCGCTGACCTCGCGGCCCGATGCACGCCCCCTTGGCATTGAGGCCCTTGACCGTTCCGCGTACCGCAATCTTGGAGCGGTGTCCGGCTTCACGCGCAATGCTCATGATCTCCACGGAGCCATCAGCTACTTCTGGAACCTCCAGTTCAAAAAGCTTACGCACGAGTTCAGGGTGTGTCCGCGAAAGGTTAATTTGTAGGTTCCGTGGTCCCCGGTTCACGCCAAGCACATAGCTTTTCACGCGGTCACCGTGTTTGAACTTCTCCCCCGGTATTTGCTCGGCGGGGAGCAGTACACCGTCTTGGCCTTCCAGCTCGGTACCTAATTGCACCACGATAATGCCGCGTTCACGGGCGCGGGCGTCTGCCTGCACAATGCCTGATACAACCTTGCCTTCATAACCAATGTAGGAATCGAACGCTTTTGTGGTTTCCACTTCACGGAGGCGTTTCACAATTGCATCGCGGACTGCCGCCGCACCGATACGACCGAAGCTCGCTGGGGTGTCATCAAATTCTGAGGTGATGTTTCCGTCATCGTCGATCTCAGCAACGATGACGTTGACCGCACCGGTTTCAGCATCAATATTGACGCGGGCGTGCGTGTGTTCATCGCTACCACGATGAGAGTGGTAGGCGTGAAGCAATGCGCTGGCAATGGTTGTCAGCAGGTCATGGACACTGATGCCCTTATCCGCTTCGATTGCCCGGAGTGCATTGACATCAATGTTCACTTGTGTTCCTCTCGCCATGCAAGGCTGTCGTCGTATGTGGATTCAGCAAGCGTACGCTCTGCTGGTGGTATTTCTGCGAACTCTACTTCTACCACTGCTTTTGGATAAGCCGATAATTCAACACTCTGGACATCCAGCTGCTTTCCGTTTCGGGTGATGAGTATCACTCGATCAGCGTCGTCGTTGAGGGCGCCGATGCGGCCACGAAGCGTTGCCCCCGCGGCGTCGGTAAGCACCACCATACGCCCCACGTTACGACGCCAATGCCGCGGCAACGTCAGCGGATGATCAATGCCGGGGGTGGAAACTTCGAGCGTATACCCTGCGCCGAAATTGACGCTCCCGGCGGCTTCGGCCTGGTCAAGCGCGGCGTCAATGTCGCGGGATAATACGTCAAGCGTATCGATGTCAGGTCGCGCATCGGCATCAACAGCAATAGCCACCACCGATTTCGACCCCGCCCTGTTCACGCGGATACCTTCCACGTCCATTGCATGAGCAGTTACAATAGGTTCAATAATGGATTGTAAATCTTCAGGGGTAGGAAAAGCCATAGCGAAGAGCTTAGCGCGCGGTAAACTCTGGCGATGTGAAACGTTGTGTTTTTATCATGCTTGCCGCCACCTTACTCACCGGATGTTCTTTTGGAGCCAATATTACTCCAGATGAGGCACTCACTCGGGTATATAGTAGGACGCAATTAGACGCGGACATCACCGATCTAGACAAGGTGACGGACGTGCGTGCCCGCCATAAAGAGGAACTCAAGACCGAAATACTCCGTATTTGCGGCACGCTTCAGGACGGCTCCACCCCACCGAAATGCGTACTTCACGACGTCATGGCTGCCCAGTTTGATGAGCGCGAATCAGCGCAAGTGCTTGCCGACGCCGCGGCCACCATCGAAGCAGAAATCCACAACGTTCCCCGCGACTCAGTGATTATCCTCGCACGCCAGTACGCAGAACTAGCAACACTGGCGCTCAAAGCCGAGGACCTGCCGAAGGAAGCACAATTAACGACCCCCCACGACGTCGAACGCCTCAAAGCAGCAATTGAACATGAGTACGGAAATTCCTTCGCGCTTGAAGTCGCCTCCGCCAAAGAAAACGGCGGCAATGAAGCCAAACTTGACGAGATGGTAGAAAAGCACCGCAAAACCGCTGAGCAACTCAGCAAATACCTCTCGGAAGGAGCGCCAGCCCCGGCGCCTGGCTACACCATCGACGACCCCATCGACAATCCCAACGGCTTCGCAACCACGCTCGAACAGGAAAGCGTGAAATTCTGGCTTGCGGAAGCCGTTGCAGCAGAAACAGACGAATGGCGAATCATTTGCCTACGGGCGGGAGCAGCCGCAGCACTCCGCGCCCTGATGTTCGACGAACAAACGGAATATCTCCAAACGAAGTGACCAGTTATGGCCGCTGCCAGGAAGGCTTGTGGTCGTACGCGTAGTGATAATATTCCGCGAATTGCAATTTGCTTGCGGCAGCCTCATCAATGAGCACCGTCGCGTGCGGATGCAATTGCAACACGGACGCCGGGCAGAACGCAGCTACCGGCCCCTCAACAGTGGCAGCGATTGCTTCCGCCTTTCCTTCCCCGGTAGCCAACAGCAATAAATGCCCTGCTTCCGAGATCGTGCCCAGACCTTGCGTTAACACATGGATTGGCACATCGGATTCCGAAGCAAAAAACCTGGCATTATCCTTGATTGTTTGGGGATGCAGTGTTTTCATGCGGGTCCGGGACACTAACGATGAACCTGGTTCATTAAAACCAATATGTCCATCGGTGCCAATACCCAGCAATTGAATATCAATTCCCCCAGCTTCCTTGATTGCCGCATCGTATGCAGCACCGGCGGCTACCGGATCTTCAGCTAAGCCGTCTGGGCTTTGCACCACCGCATCATCGATATCAATATGATCGGTAAATTCATCGCGAATCGTCCGATAATAGCTTTGGCTGTGGTCGTGCGGCAGGCCAATATATTCATCTAACAAAAACGCCCGAGTATGAGCAAAGCTCAAACCCTCCTCGTTATGGCGACGAATGAGCTCCTTGTACATTGCCAGCGGAGTTGATCCAGTAGCCAAACCAAGCACCACTGATTCCTTGCGAACATAATCCTCAAAAATATCAGCGACCAACTGCGCAACAGCTGCTGCATCTGGTTTAATAATGACCTCCATCGGGGAAGGTCTCCTTTCCTCTATCAAACAATAGCTGGATCAGCGGGTGTAACTACCCCACAATGCAGGACTTTAACAGGAACAAACCGCGCATCCATCAACACAAGATCAGCTCGATGACCAGCAACAATCGCACCACGATCCGCAAGCCCTAACACCCGCGCACCAGTGGTTGATGCCATCGTGACCGCTTGTTCAATGCTCCGACCACGCACTACGTGCCGACGCAACTGATCACTCAACCTCGATGTACCACCAGCAATTGCGCCAAATGATCCGTCCG
>JAUMZC010000010.1:14118-36058 GCA_030528295.1 Corynebacterium sp. | reverse complement strand
CAACGACTCCTACCAAACTATATCAATACTGAACTTACGGTCCTGATGCTGAAGGTCATTTTTGGCATCAATATCATCGCCTTGTTCTTTTGGATCACGTGCGCCGTAATCCACCTCTACACATTTTTGGCCTAGACCATTTCCAGCATCGCATCGATTGCCGCATTCACTTCTTCCGGACATTCAAGCAACAGCATGTGGCCAGCGCTTTTCACGGTTCGCAATTCCCCCTTCGGCCAAAGTTCGCAAATCCGTTCAGCTTGCGACACGGGCGTCACCATGTCTTTATCGCCAACCATGACAACACCCGGAATATTACGGAGAACATCCACGGCATCCAATTCGTCGTGACGCTGCAAATCATCAAAGAACCCAATAAACGTCGCCATTGGAGTTTGTTGAATCAATTCCGCGTGGAACTTAATAATGTCGTAATCAGTACTATTTGAGTGAAAAAACAACGGCGCTAATTTCGCCGCCAAGTAATCTTTCGCTTCTCGAGTGTATTTTTCAGTGGCTTCCGGCGCAGCCTCCACCGCTTGCCGCAAACGATCCATAATCGGATGCGTCAATACTTTCGGCAACCCCTGGCTCCCCAAGGATTCAATTGCTGTAGAAATCAGCACCAACCCCCGCACTCGTTCCGGCCCATATCGCCGCGCCAGGTTCAACGCGATCAATCCCCCCAGCGAATGCCCCACAATGACCAACTTCCCCCGTGGGCACCGCTGTTCGACGACCCGTGCGACGTCGTCAGCCGCGCCGCCGATGCTGCATTCAGCGAACGGAACCTCGCCGGTCTCCCCGTGCCCGCGCAAATCCACCAGCACGCTACGTACGTCTTTTCGATTCACCAGATGCCCGGCCTGGTGGTAATACGAACTCGCAGCAAGGGTGAACCCATGTACGAAAACAACGGTAATCTCCGCGTCCTCCGGACCGTTTTCGTAAAAGTGGACACCATCAATCACACCTTGGCGCTCGACGCCCCGGAACGCCGGAAACGGCTGCAGTTGCACATTGGATCGGCGAAAAAAGCTTGGAATAAGATTGGACAACCTAACAACTACCTCGCTCTGTGGTCGGTTACGTTTTCTACGTTACCGTGAGTAGGTTGGTCATTATGGAGTCCGCTGCACAACGCTTAATCGCACTTGTAACCCGCATTACCGACGAAGACGTCGACCTCGATGCTCCCATCACGCTCGATTCGCTCAGCCGAATTGAACTTGCTGTCCGAATTGAACAGGAATTCGGCAAACCCATGGAAGCATTTTCAGCGACCACGCTCCGCGAAGTTGTGAACTTCTTGGAGGCTTAGGCGACGGTTCGATACGCGTAGGTGGCGTCATACTCCAGGGAGGCATGAAAACCATATTCACGCCCGAGAGTTTCCACAACTTCGCCCAAAAGCGCGAGTTCGGAAACGTCACCTGTAAGCACTTGGCGGCAACCAATCAAACCTGGCGCTGTGCGGTGCCATTGGGTAAACCACTCTGAGGCGAAGACATCAAATGTCGCATCAGCGTAGTCGGCTGGGGTTTGGATACACTCGACCATGGCGTCTTCCACGGTACGGCGCAACCGAGTAGGCATGCTGTGAATTGTCAGAAGGGCATGCTTCGAACACACTGTAGTTGGCAGAGTCACTGTCTTCATTTCCCTGTCGTGAACCAGACGCACACGGTTGTGTACGCCAAGACGAGGATCGTCTTCCCCAACGGCCTCGTATAAGTGTGTAGTGCACAGTCTGACTCACAATTTATATTGGGGACAACCCTAAACCTTTACTTGATACCCCCATTTATTCAAGTACTACTTTAGGGTTGCCTCTAAACTCGCCCACACTCGATCGTTTGTTTGAGCCCATAATGGCTTTGCCCAGGCGCCGAAAGCACGGTCGGTTAACGCTACCATTGCACGCCCAGTCGGTCGGTGAACCCACAGAAAAGTCCCAGCTTGCCCGAAGTGTCCCGCCACATCCTCAGGCATCGAACCCCCGGTCCAATGCGGCTCCTTCGCCCCCTTAATCTCAAAGCCCAACCCCCACGGACACGGCTTCTGCATCCCATACCCAGGAACCACACCCACAACCCCCGGAGCGACGGGGGTAAGCGCCTTTTCGACGGTCGCGGCGTCGAGAAGCGTTGGCGACACCACTTCCGCAGCAAACACCGCCATATCCCGAACATTTGAACGCATGCCGTGGCCCGCTGAACCCACAAGCGAAGTACGTTCCATCCCCAGCGGATCCAGCACCGCCTCCGCCAAATACTGCTCGAACGGCATATCGGCTTCCCGTTCGATCCCCTCAGCAAGAATCTCGAAGCCAGCGGACGAATATATTCGCCGCTCCGCCACCGGACGCTCAGGAATTTTCGAAGCAAACCCAACGCCCGACGTATGCGCCAACAGGTCCTGCACCGTCCCCGGCCCCAACGCCGAACCCAATTCGAACACGCCTTCTTCCACGGCAATCAACGCCGCATATGCGACCACCAGTTTGGTCACGCTCGCCAGGTCAAACACCCGATCAACATCCCCCTCAAACACCACAGAGCCGCCGCTTACCACGGCAGCCCCATAATGTTCCACAGGCCATGACTTCAAAAACTCCATGGCCCAATTTTAGCGCTCTAAAATCCCCTCTCGTTTCGCCACGACCATCGGCACCAACGCCTGACCGGTCACATTGACCGCCGTGCGCCCCATATCCACAATCGGCTCCACCGCCAACAACAACCCAACGCCTTCCAACGGCAACCCGAGGGTCGAAAGCGTCAGTGTCAGCATGACCGTTGCCCCAGTCGTCCCAGCCGTTGCCGCAGATCCGATCACAGATACGAACACAATCAACAAGTAGTGCGTAAAATCCAGCGGAACCTCATAGAACTCAGCGACGAAAATCGCAGCAATTGCAGGGTAAATCGCAGCGCAACCGTCCATTTTCGTAGTCGCACCTAGCGGAACAGCAAACGAAGCATACGCGCGCGGTACCCCCAATTTCTCAACCGTGGTACGTTCCGTCACCGGCATTACCCCCATCGACGAACGCGTCACAAACCCAAGGGACGTTACCGGCCACACATCGGCAAAGAACCTCCGCACACTCAACCCATTCATCTTGAGCACCAGCGGATATATCAGGCCAATCACCACGGCGAGCCCAATATAAATCGCCACAACGAACGTCCCTAATGAACTGAGCGCTTCCCAACCGTACACAGCGACCGCCTTCGCAATCAGCGCCGCAGTACCAATCGGCGCCAGGCGGATAATCCACCACAACACCTTCTGGATAATTTCCAGCACACTTGCCGTCAGTTCAAGTACCGGTTCTGCCTTTTCGCCGACCTTGACCGCCGCAATGCCAAACGCGATGGAAATCAACAGCAGCTGCAGGACGTCGAAATTCGGACCGTTTTCGATCTTCAACCCGAAAATATTGCTTGGGACAATCCCTTCAATAAACGCGGACCAGGAACCAACAGTGTTCGGCATATCAGCAGCGGACGCATCCACCGTGGAATTCCGCCCAGGATGCAGCAGACTTCCAACCCCAAGCCCCGCGAGCACCGACGCCAACGCCGTCAGCGCAAACCACACGAGGGTCTTCCACGCCAACCTCGCAGCATTAGTCACCTGCCGCAGATTCGCAATTGACGTAATAACGGCCGTAACCACCAGCGGCGGCACTAACAGTTTCAGCAGCGACACATATGCGCTTCCGACGCCGCTCACTACCGAAACTAACCAGGGTTGACTTCGCGCCACAAACCCCAGCACAAGACCAATAATCAAGCCATACACAACTTGGGCGCCGAATGACGTCCATACCGTTGGTTTTGTCGCAACAATTGTCATATTCAAACACTTTCTCTAACTGCAGACGAAAGCATAAGGTAGACAACTTTGTTCGGTCAAATATTGTAACGCACACTACATAACGGCTTTACCACGACAAACACAATAGACAGCTTAGTCTTTGCGTTTGAATTGAACCTTCGTGAGCGCCCAATCCTGACTCGTCGGCAACACCCAACCACGCCAATACGCCAGAATCGCAAACCCAGCGCCTACCGACGTCGCAACGATCATCCCCACCGCATCATGCCCAGCAAAATGAAACCCAACCATCACCGCCGACGACACAATCGCCGGAGTCGCATACAACGTATTCCCACCAAAAATCGACGGCACACTCCCCGTAGCAATATCCCGAATCATGCCGCCACCAACCGCAGTCAACATCCCCATAAACAATGCCGACGCCCAAGGCATCCCGTACGTCAATGCCTTCGTCGAACCCGTCACCGCCCAAACCCCGAGAATCACGGCGTCGCCATGAACCCTAAACAACTCCCACGCCCGCCCCTGAAGATGAAACCCCATAGCCAACAACCCCCCAGCAATCGCCATCCCCATATACATCGGCTCAGCAATAGCGGCGGGCGTGCCGCGCTGCATCAACGTATCACGCAACATGCCGCCGCCAAGTGCCGAAAACAACGCCAAAAACGCAAAACCAATAATGTCAAAATTGCGTTGTCGAGCGATCGTCCCGCCTATCACTCCATTAAGCACAACCCCAATAAGGTCAAGGCTTTGATAAATCGCAAGAATCGTGGGATCAACAGTGGGCATGCCACATAGTATCCCTAAGCACTGTGCTTACCAACATCAAAGCCACTGCCGGAATCCAACATGGACTGAATACTTTCCGCACGCCCAGCAGCGCCGGCAACAATCTCCTGCCAAACCCGATCAATCGTCTCATCATCGGCAGGCAAACCTAGTTCTTCATAAGCGGCTCGAACCGTACCCCTAAGGATCATCAATCTACTCCTTTACAACGATGCCAACAGTGCTACCTAGTGGACGAAACTATACCCACCTCTCCCACACCAATTGATGAACGACACTTCACATCGATCTGTAGCACGTGTGAGACCAGCAGACCACCCCTCTGCATCAATTCTTCTACAAAACTCAGCGGCACCTTCACCTCAGCGCCAAAAACTCACCAGAAACTAAAAAACCTCACCCAAGTGGGCAAGGTTTTCGTGGGGCCAGCGGGGCTCGAACCCGCGACCAGCGGATTATGAGTCCGCGGCTCTAACCGACTGAGCTATAGCCCCGCTATGAGCTTAATACTTCTTCCCAACATTTAAAACTTACTTCCATCCCCCACACACAAACCCGCCCTGACCAGCTAATTTGCGCTTGTCGCGGCGCCCACTATATAGTTCTTCTCGTTGGAAACATTCCCCCATAGCTCAATTGGCAGAGCATTCGACTGTTAATCGAAGGGTTACTGGTTCGAGTCCAGTTGGGGGAGCAAAGAACCCCGTATTCGTACGGGGTTTTGCTGTCGGTAGGATGTCGCGTGAACCCAATAAAGGAAAACGAATGCCCCCGCAGCGCCCAATTAACCTTCCAGTATTCAGCACATCTCTTTTTGGCATCATCGCCCTAGTAGCTTGGGCTTTTTTCGGCCACGACTCAGCTGAAGCCGCACTCAACGCCATTACCGGACTCATCGCCGAAAAACTCGGCTGGTTCTACGTGCTCACCGCAACAATCGCAGTTGTGTTCGTTATCGTGGTGGCAATTTCTAAAATGGGCACATTACGCCTAGGCCCCGACGACTCCCGCCCACAATTCACATTATTTTCCTGGTCCGCCATGCTGTTCGCAGCTGGGATCGGCGTAGACCTCATGTTCTTTTCCGTGGCAGAACCCGTCACCCAATACTATTTTCCACCACAAGGCGGAGGCGAAACCCAACAAGCCGCAGAAGATGCCGTAGTCTTCGCGTTATTCCACTACGGCATCTCCGGCTGGGCAATGTACTCCCTCCTCGGAATGGCATTCGGATTCTTCGCGTTTCGCTGCAACATGCCATTGACCCTTCGCAGCGCCCTCTACCCACTCTTTGGAAAACGCGTCCACGGAACCTTCGGACATTCAGTCGACGTCGCCGCAACACTCGGCACTGTATTCGGAATCGCCGCATCCCTCGGCATCGGAGTAGTCCAACTGAACTACGGACTTACCCTCCTTTTCGGCTGGGAAGAAGGCCCCCGAGTCCAAACCGCACTCATCATCTTTAGCGTTGTCATCGCTTCCATCTCCGCCGTCTCAGGCGTTGACCGCGGAATCAAACGCCTTTCCGAACTGAATATCTTGTTTGCGTTGATCCTCATGACGTACGTCGTCCTCGCAGGCAAAACCGCATTCCTCCTTGACGCACTCGTCATGAACCTCGGCGACTATGCCGCAAATTTCGTCGACTGGACCCTCGACACCTACGCCTACTCCGAAACCCCCGACCACACCCGCTCCTGGCTCGCCGGCTGGACCCTCTTCTTCTGGGCATGGTGGGTCGCCTGGGCACCGTTTGTCGGGCTCTTCCTCGCACGCATCTCCCGCGGCCGCACCCTCCGCGAATTCGTTTTAGGTACGCTTACTATTCCATTCCTATTTATTTTGATGTGGATGAGCTTCTTCGGAAACGCCGCCCTCGACCGCGTCAGAGCTGGCGACGAAACCTTCGGAATGATGTCCGTCGAAACTCCTCAGCGCGGCTTTTATGAACTACTCCTGAACTATCCCGGCGGCATGTGGCTTGTTGGGCTCACGACAATCATCGGCCTGCTGTTGTATATCACCTCCGCGGATTCCGGCGCGCTCGTCATGTCCAACTTCACCTCCCGCATCGAAGACGCCCGCCGCGACGGCCCCCGCTGGTCACGAATCACCTGGTCAATAGTGATCGGCCTCCTCACGTTGGTCATGTTGCGTATCGACGGAGTCGCTACCGCACAGGCCGCCACAATCGTCATGGGTCTTCCATTCACCCTCGTCATGTACCCCCTCATGATCAGTCTGTGGAAATCACTTCGTCGCGAAATCGAACCCGTACGCCCTATCGACTGGCGCCACAGGATCGCCCGCTCATTCGACTGGCCGAGTGCAGGAAAAGCACAACGCTACCTGGACGATGTTGCCCTCCCCGCGTTGAACGACGTCGCTACGGAACTCTCGCAGCATTTCCCCGCCCATGTCACCGCTGAAGGTTTTCCCGCGACACTAACACTACATTTCGGGGAAAAATCGCTTTCTATTGTTCCGGTCCAAGGTGATATTCCTGCGCTTGCCGGTTATAGTCTGGATCGCGAGGACCCCTACTACGAACTCCACCTTGATGACATAGACATCTACGGATTCGAAACGGAAGAACTCATTAGCGTTATTCTTGACCGTGTTGAGGCGGAACGAGGAGTTTAAGGAGAAGCATGATTCAATTCGTCATCGGAGCCGCCGCAGGCTACGTTCTGGGCACCAAGGCCGGACGCAAACGCTTTGACCAGATCAAGCGCGGATACAACCTGGCGGTAAACTCGCCAGCATCAAAAGCAGCATTGCGGGCAACCCGAAAAGCAATCGCAAATAAACTCGACCCGCAGCCAAGAATGAAAGAAATCAAAATCCAGGACACCACCATCCTCGAACCTGACGACGACTAACCAAACGCCCTCGCCAACAGTTCCCGCCGCGCCTGCTCTAACGCAATCAAATCCGCAAATAGGGAATTATATGTAGTTTCATCATCAGAAGGCCGCATCCTCTGCAGCTTCCCCTTGAGCTGGGCAATCTGATTACCCACCTGTGCTTCCTGCAGACGAGACAACACACTATCAGCGTATCTTCCCAGCTGTTCAGGGTCACAGGGAATCTCTTCTACCGCCAACTCAGACACCAGCGACCGCCCAAACAAATCCGGCATCTCCGCAGCAACACCAGCAACCCCATGGGGGCTCCTGCACCCACCTTGCCGCGCAATCGCCTCCCGGACTGCCCGATATTCCGAACTTGTAAACGCATCTGCGGGCATCCCATCGAAATAATCACCGGCGATCTCAGGATATTGAAGCGCCAGTTTCAAACTTTCCCGCTCGGCCCACAGCCTCGGATCCCTGTTTGATGAACGTTGAACTTTTCGTTCCGGCTGATGTGCTTTCCGAACATGCTCAAGGACTTCTCCCGGGTCTGCCCAGCCAATCCAACCAGCAAGTTGGCGGGCGTATTCGTTTCGGAGCGTCTCGTCTTTGATGCCCGCAACGACGGGCGCGGTGCGTCGTAACGCCTGCAAACGACCATCTACCGAATCGAGCGGATACTCTTTGATCATTGCGCGGATCACGAACTCAAACATAGGCACCCTGCGCGCAACGAGCTCCCGGACCGCCGCATCCCCCTGCTGGAGGCGAAGATCACAGGGATCCATGCCGTCTGGAGCCACCGCAACATACGACTGCCCCGTAAACTGCTGGTCCCCATCAAATGCCCTCATGGCTGCTTTCTGGCCAGCTTCGTCTCCATCAAACGTATATATCAACTCGCCCCGAAAATACGTGTCATCAAGCATGAGGCGCCGAAGCATCTGTAGGTGTTCTTCACCGAACGCCGTTCCGCACGCCGCAACTGCTGTGCTCACTCCCGCTGCGTGCATTGCCATGACGTCGGTATACCCTTCGACTACTACAGCCTGGTGCGTCGCAGCAATATTCTTTTTCGCCTGGTCAATCCCGAACAACACTTTCGACTTTTTGTACAGCATCGTCTCTGGTGTGTTCATGTATTTTCCGAGGTTATCGTCTTCGTACAGTTTCCTCGCGCCGAACCCAATGACATCCCCGGCAAGGTTTCGTATTGGCCAGAGGAGTCGGCGATGAAACCGATCGATTGGCCCTCTGCGCCCCATTTTGCAGAGCCCTGCGGCTTCGAGTTCTTTGTAGGTGAACCCTTTGCGGAGGAGCTCTTTGGTCATTGTGTCCCAGCCGTCAGGCGCATACCCGCACCCAAACTTGTGTGCGTCTGCGGCGGAAAACCCTCGTTCGGTGAGAAAGTCTCGGGCGGCTGCTGCTTCTGGGGTTTCGAGTTGTTGAATGTAAAATTCGTGCGCGGCTTTGTTGGCGGCGATGAGCCGTTGTCGTGTTCCGGGTTCGGTTCGTTGTCCGCCTTGATAGTTGATGCGGTACCCGATTTTTTCGGCGCAGATTTCTACGGCTTCGGGGAAGGAAATGTGCTCCATTTTCATGAGGAAGCTGAAGACGTCTCCACCTTCGCCGGTTGAGAAGCAGTGAAAATACCCGCGGTTTGGGCGCACGTGAAATGACGGTGTTTTTTCGTCTTTGAATGGAGATAACCCTTTTAAGGAGTCCGCACCGGCGGGTTTGAGCTGCACGTATTCCCCGACGATTTCTTCGATTGGGGTGCGCTCACGGATTTCCGCAATGTCGGAATCTGGGATTCTTCCTTTCGCCATGCCTATACCTTAGCTTGTGGGTATAGTTTGAGCCGCTGCCGCTTCATTTGCTCGAATGTTTGTCTGAATCTGTCAGCTTTGGCACCGTCGGGGTCGTGAACCCCGGGTCTTCTTGGTGCGGGTTGTTTTGCCACGATTCCCGCGAGCGGCCCTTGCGGGGTGGTTGTGATGGTAACTTTTCCGACCCGCCACGTGCATGTTCCGTCGGCGTCCATGACGCAGGTCGCCCGGCCACCGGTTTTCATGTTGTGGTGGTGCCGGCAGAGGCATTGTAAATTCCGCAGAGAGGTCCATCCGCCGCAGCGAAAATCAATCACATGATCCTTGTCGCATGTTTGTGCGGGGTGATTGCAGCCAGGGAACCGGCACGTACCGTCACGCAGCTCGGCCGCGACCTGCAGGTCCAGGGCGGGACGGTAGGTATCGCTGCATGTTTCAGCGAGCTTTTCGACGTCCTTCCACTCGATGTTTGCATCTCGAAGTAACTGGTCAGAGTCATTTACCGCGCCAATGCCGGCGATGTACTCCGGCTTGATTTCTTGTGGTTGTGCGCCGACTCCGTACAGTTCCAGTTTGACCTGTTTGGCCGTTCCATTGACGAGTGCCCTAACGGCGGACCCGACTTCAGACGCCGTTTTCGCAAGGGTTTGCTCAAAAAGCGCAGCGTCAGCAGCTGGCAGAATCAGTTCCACTCGGGACATCCCGGGCGTGTTTGTGCCCCGAACTTTCACGCTGGTTTCAAGCGGCATGCTCTTTGGGGCCGCCTGCCGGGCTTCTTCCGATGTGAGGAAATTGGTGATCCAACGCCGCAATCCTTCTGGACGCGGCACCACTTGGTTTTCCCGTGTTGGCTGAACATGCCTTGCTAGTTCAACGTCAAGGTGTGGCCAAACAGGGTGATCATCGCCAAGATGTTCGGTACAGCGGAGCACGGTTCGGAGGTGACGGAACGACATATGGCGATGCTGCAGCGCGGCGTCCAAAAACTGCGGGAGGTGCCGCAATAACATATCGACAATCAGCACCCAATCGCGTTCAATGGAAACACTCGTTTGCGCCAGCAATGCCTGCTCTTCGGCATGGGCGGACCAGTCAATAGTGAGCATGTCCGGCTGCTGCTCAATATGATCCACAATGTCCTTATAGTTATTTTCTAACGCTCGGATAGCCAAAGGATTATCGCTGGAACACACAAGAAAATTTGCCATATGCCACATTCACCCCCTTCCCGAAAAGTAAATGCCCGAATATTTTCTACCACCCATATTAGCAAACATTCAGCAATGACTCCACAGTTGCTACCCCCGAATTTGGGCACCGCTTTTCGCTTATCGACGCCCCTCATCCACCGTTCGCACACGCTTTCAGCTGGCACTATATTACTGACTCTTGTTCATCCTTTAAAACGCATCAAATCTAATGAGTCAGAATCCACTCAACAAAAAATTACAGCAAGAAACTACCACCGCAAACGAAATATAAAACGTTGCTGATCGCGACGTCGATACCCAACATCTTTTCGATCAATAGAACACATATGCACGCTGCTCAAGCCTCGCAATGAAGAACGTGCAATGATATGAATCATGAATCGCAATCGATTGCTTCAAGGATTAGGCGGCGCCGCACTGTTAGTCCTCGCCGCGTGGCTGGGGGTCGATCTCACCCAAAACAACGACACAGCAACCACCTCAACGTCGGCGGAGCACCCAACTTCCGCATCGAAGGCGGCGCCGCAGCAAGCGCAGCGCACGGGGCAACAAAGCAATCTTCCGGAGTGCCCAACCAATTCATTGCCTGACCAAGCGAATGATGTCATTGACGACATTCTCTCCGGTGGCCCATTCGAACATCCAGGCATAGATGGCAAACACTTTGGAAACTATGAGCGAATTCTACCGAAGGAAAAAAGCAGTTTTTATCGGGAATACACCGTGGACACACCGGGGGTAAACCACAGGGGTGAGCGACGCATCGTCGTTGGCGGCGGCACCAAGCAGGATCCGGACACGTGGTACTACACAGAGGACCATTACGAGAGTTTTTGCATCATTCCGGATGCCGAGGAGTAAGTCGATTAACTGTGCGATGGTTCGCCAGTAATAAGGTGATCCGCGTGGTTCAGACTTTCGAGAACGAGCCGACTGAGGTGTCCGTCCAACACCCGGTAGATCACGTTGCGCCCAACCTTTCGGCATTCCACAAGACCGCCGAGCCGCAGTTTGGCGAGATGTTGACTCACAACCGTACGATTCGCGCCGGTAGCGGCAACAAGCTCGGCAACACTGTGCTCGTCGTCCACCAATAACCACAACAGGTGCAGGCGCGTGGGTTCGGCAAGGAGCTTCAGTGTATTTGCGGCGGAATCGAAAAGTTTTTGCGATGCCTGAAGATCATGAACAAATGAAGGTTCGACAAGAGTTTCGTTTGAGTTCATGTTGTTCACTTTCTTCAACTGTTAAATTCAACGGATTGAATTCAGAATTTCAGCAGATGCAGGCTCTGAAGTTTCCAGGGTTGCGTTAATGCTAAGCATTGTGCCGAACAATCCCATAATTATCAACACCAGCACCACCCATGGTAGACCCACCATCGCACCGACCCAACCTGCGAGCGGATACGCAATCAAATAGCACGCATGGCTTAATGAAAACTGCGCTGCGAACACTTGGCTCAAATTCGATTCTGGCGTGTGATTGCGCAGCACCTGACTCACCGGCGTCTGCATCCCCGCCAGCGCCGCCCCAAGCAGTGGCCACACCAGCCACACCAGCCACTCCCATTGCAGCGCCAGCACCACATACATCAGCACCATTCCGCCTATCGACGCCCAGGCTCCCGCCCGCATCACCACCACGTCACTGTAACGACGCCGAAGGCGCGGCAATAGCATCGCGATGGTCATCGATCCTGCACCAAATGCCGCCAGAACCCACGCAACCGTGGCATCCCCACGAGAAAATTCATCGCGCATAATTACGACAGTATTGACCAGGACCATTGCCATTGGAGCTGCTATCGCAAAGTTGAGCCATAAGATACTGCGCAGTTCAGGGACGTTGACCATATATCGAATCCCCTGAACACTGCGCTTCCGCAATGGTTCATCGCTTTTGCCTTCCGCGGCCGGCAGTTTCGACGCCACCGAAATCACAAGCATGAGCGATCCTGCGAACCCCAGTGCGGTCCCCATAAATAATCCGTGATAGCTCATCACCGCCAAGGCTGCCGCAGCAATCATCGGACTCGCCACGGCTTCAAGGTCATACGCCAACCGAGACAGCGAAAGGGCCGCAGTGTATTCCTCTTCGTCCGTAATTACTTTCGGGATTAATGCTTGGAATGTCGGAGTAAACGTGGCGGAGGCTAATTGCAACACAGCGATTGCAAGATATAACTCCCATTGAGCATCAACCCACGGCAAGGTAAGTGCAACGATGATGCGCAGGGCGTCGGCACCCGCGAGAACTACAACGGGCGGCAGCTGACGCACGAGGGCAGTCATGACCGGGGCGGCACAAACATACATGCAAATCTTGATGGTCAGCGCGACCGAAAGCACGGTGCCAGCGTGACTGCCTGCGAAATCATATGCGAGCAATCCAAGCGCCACGGTAAGCAAACCCGTGCCGATAAGAGCGACAATCTGTGCGAAAAATAATTGCCTGTAGGTGTGATGACGCAGTGGCGCAAGCATGGCAGGCTCCTCTCAACAATATGTGCATGAGTGTGCACGTATTGACTGATGGTAAACCTAACCTTGCGACAGTGCAACCCCCTACCCAATAAACCCGGAAACCACCACCGCTTCCTTGTGCACCCGCTGCAAGCGCGACTCGGTCATCGACGCGATCTGGTCGATAATCACGCGCTGCCGTTGCGCATCACTGTCTGCCGCCGAAAACCACGTCCGGAACATTGGATCGAGTGTTCCCGGGGCACCCATCACGAGATAGTCGTACACTCGTCGAATTTGCTCGCGTTGCCTATCCTGCCTGCGCAAATGCCCAGGATCCTCCATCACGTAGAGCACCGCGATGGTCTTTAATAACGTCACTTCCGCCAACGCTTGCGGAGGCACCAACAATGCCCCCGAATGCCTACCAAACTCCGCCGCCGCACGACTCGTCTCTGTAATTGTTGCCGAAACAAAGCGCCCCACCAGCTCCGAAGTCATCGCCTTGAGGGCCACCGTGTTGCGCAAACTGCCGTCATAATCGGCCGCCGCAGCAACCACTGGAAGCTGCCGCAGCCGCGCCGCCGCCTCAATCAACTCATGCGGATCCCCACCAAACGCCCTGGCGCCCTTATCCGCCAACGCCGCCAATTCCACAAAATCCCACAACACACCAAGGTTGATTCGCCCGGCGACGATTCCGTCCTCGACGTCATGCACAGAGTAGGCGACATCGTCGGACCAATCCATAATTTGCCCTTCTACCGGGGGTTTTAAGCTTGCCCTCCCCTGGCGAACCCACTCCAGCACCGCGCGATCCTCATCGTAAGCGCCGTATTTTCTCGGCGAGTGCGCCTTCGTCCACGGGTATTTGCACGCAGCGTCTAACGACGCCCGCGACAGGTTCAGTCCGTAGCTCTCGCCCTGGGGCGAAAGTATTTTCGGTTCTAAACGAGTGAGAATACGCAACGTTTGCGCATTACCTTCGAATCCTCCGCACAAATCAGCGAGCTCATCAAGCGCCACTTCCCCATTGTGACCAAACGGCGGATGACCAATGTCATGACACAATCCAGCCAACTCAGCCAACTCCGGATCCACCCCCAACCCCGCCCCAAGCGCCCGAGCAATCTGCGCAACCTCCAGCGAATGAGTGAGACGTGTACGTGGAGTGTCCCCATCATGCGGCCCCACGACCTGGGTCTTATCTGCGAGTCGCCGAAGCGCCGCAGAATGTAACACACGCGCTCGATCCCGCGCGAACACACTGCGATGCTCCTGATCTGTTCCTTCAAAATGGCTGCGCTTCGCCGACTCCACGAACCGCCTTTCCATATCTGATGCGGTGTAGTGGTAGGCCACTGCCCAACTCCTTCCCAAAGAAACGTTCACAACTCTGCCTCCCAGTGTGCCAGGTGAGCACGTACAACGTTGTGGTGGGCGCGGCGTCGATAAGCAGGTGCAGTAGCAACCTTCGTAATGAACTTTTTACACCCGCGCACCGGGCGGAAAGCTATCCTGGGTTTATGTTTTTACAACGCCACCAAACCTGCATCGTTTCAAGCATGTTCGCAACTTTTTGCGTCACCGGATTGGCGGCGCTGTCATTTTCGCCACTCGCATTGGCCGCGCAAGCTCCCCCACCAACGCTGGCGGCCCAAGCACCTGCTGCCCCGGCGCCCGCTGAAGGGGATCTGCAATCGCCTCCACCTTCGAAATACACCGAGAAGATCGTTGATCATTCCGGAGTGCTAAGCAGCTCCGACAAGGCTGAACTTGAGGAAATGATCCGCAAGATGCAAGTTGCGGATAAGCGGGTCATGTATGTGATTTTGCAACCTTCGTTCGGTGGAATGGATCCAGAAACCTTTGCTAAAGAGACACTGGAAAAGAACAACACGGATAATGTGCTGATTTTTGTTATCGCAACGGAGGATCGTCAGTACGCCTTTGCCCATCACAATAAAGTATGGAGCGAGAGTACGAAACAAGATATTAACGATGCGGCGTACCCTTTCTTAGCAAATCTTGATTTCAAGGGCGCTGTATATGCCGCTGTAAAGGAAGCTGGCGGGGACGCGGTGATGACACCCGAGGAGGCTGCCGCCGCAAAACGCACTGGTTATACGGTACTTGGAACAGGCGCTGCTGGCACCGCTGCCCTCGGCGGCGGGCTTTGGCTATACAGCCGACGGCGCAAGGCAAAAGCTATTGAAAGCGCCCGGGAGATCCAACCCGGTAATGTGACTGAACTTTCGAATCAACCATATGATGTGCTGGAGAAACTGGCTCAGGAGGAGTTGGTGTCCACCGATGAGTCGATTCGCCGGGGCCGCGCCGAATTGGACCTTGCGATTGCCGAATTTGGTGCCGAACGCGTCCGCCCTTTCACCAGCGCAATGAATACTTCAACATCAACATTGCAACGTGCGTTCCAATTAAAGCAGCAGGTTGATTCCGGCGGCGGTGCAACACAGGAGCAACGCAAGTCGATGCTCATCGAAATTATTTCCAGTTGTGGGCTTGCCGACGACGCGCTCGACAACGTCGCTGCCGAGTTTGCGGATCTGCGAAACCTCCTTGTCAATGCCCCAAGCAAAATCGAAGAGATTACTCAACAGTCCATCGATATTCGAACTCGCATTCCACGAGCAGCGGAAACGTTGGCGGGCCTCCGGCAACGGTACGCGCCGTCGATCATCGACAGCATCGATGAGAACGTCGAACTGGCGACCGAACTCGTAAACAATGCGGAATCTTCCATCGACTCCGCGCGCGAACAAATGTCCATGCCAGTTGGATCTCAAGGTGGCGTTGTAGATGCGATCCGAAATGCGGAAAACGCGCTTGCCCACGCAGACAAAGCCCTTTCCAGCATCGAAAATGCCGCCACTGATATCTCCGCAGCGCAAGCCGGAATTGGCGCCGTCATCTCGGAAATCGAAGCTGAGGTCGAAGAAGGCAACCAACTCAAAGAGCTCGGCCAGGCACACGGCGCCAAAGCCAATTGGGACAAAGTAACCGAAACTCTGTCCCGTGCACCGCAAGTCATCGCCGAAGCTCGCGAAACCGCCGAGGCAGACCCACTGACCACGTACAGCAAGCTCGTAGAGTTCGACGCCGAGCTCGACCTGCTGCTCGATACTGTGCGCGAAAGCAATCAGCAACAAGCCCGCGCGCTGCAGATTTTTGACAACACCCTGCGCTCCGCCGAGTCCGCACTCAATAGCGCCGACAATTATATTGGCACCCGCGGCAGCATCGTCGGATCTGCAGCACGCGCCCAACTTGCCGACGCCCATCGACACCGCGCCCTCGCGTTGCAGCACCGCACCAGCGACACCCGGCTGGCCATCGAATCGGCACAGACCTGTCTCGTGTTGGCAAAGCGTGCATCCAAAGCCGCGTCGAATGACGTGTCCGCCCACTACAACCGAAACCGATACGACAACAACTTCACCACCGGAATGATCGCGGGCCATATCCTCAGCAGCGGAAGCAGCGGTGGTTTCTCCGGAGGGTTCTCTGGTGGCGGCTTCTCTGGTGGCGGAGGCGGCATCAGTACCAGCAGCGGAAGCTTCTAAAAAATTGGTCTGACCTGCCTCTTGCGCGAAGATTAGCTAATCTTCTATAATTCGTGTAGAATAATTCACACGATACGCACAGCTTCACTTAATCCCATATCACAGACAGGGAAGAATGGAGGACAAAATGAATATGTATGAAATCTCTTCCCTGCTCTCTGAGTGGTATGCACTGCCGGAGGCTGCGAAGTCAGAGCACCGCCGTGTTGTTGCTGTTGAGCGCGCAGCAATGTCCATGGCAATGGAACGGGAGTATGTTAGCGGCGAGTGGTTCCAGCAAGCTCAGGAACATCAAACTCAACTTGCTCCAGTTAAGGTTCAATGACTCCCGAATTTAACGGAACGCGAACGTTTGACACCGTTTTCGGTGAATTACCTTACGCAGAGGTAAATGACCGAGTTGCTGAGCCCCTTCGATTGCTTATAAATGACATCCACGAAGGGGCTTTCCTCGATTTTGAGCTGTCCCCACACCTCCTCCAGGAGTTCCACCGCCGTATTTGCGGGGATCTCACACCGACCATCGCTGGGCAATTACGCCAATGTGCCGTCCGTATTGGCCTCCACTATCCTCCCGAACACATTTACGTTTCACAAAAATTGTGGGAGTACTTCGACGACATTAATGCGCGTATGGAATATCTCGAGGGGAACCTTCAGAACACCCTTGAACTTCTCGCATACGTGGAGGCGAAAGGGCTTCATATTCACCCATTTGTGGATTTCAATGGCCGCGCAATTAGGGCGTTGGTATACGAAGTTATGCGCCGGCTCGACTTCCCACCAATCGAAATATCTATCGACGCCGCGTCTCCCGCCCACGCCACCTACATCAAGGCGCTGCGGGAATTTGATATCCACCAGTCCTTGAATGGATTGGTTGACTTCTGGAAACACTACCGATTCCCCAGGTATCGCGAACAATTCTCCTAGGGGCTGGTTTTGGGTTGGGCCAGGCTGGTTTTGGGTTGTTTTCCCTGGCTTTTTCTACGCCCAAATATATTGCGCACAACCATTGACCAGGGATCTGTCACAGATTCCATTTTTTCGGCAAAATTTATGGAATTTGTGACAAAATAGGCCGTTTTTCGTCGCAGATTCCATAAAATCCGCGTTTTTTATGGAATTTGTGACAGATCGCAGGTGAATGCTTGCACGCAATCTAATTTTTTGTCACAAATTCCATTTTTTCAGCGTTTTTTATGGAATCTGCGACATGATATTTTTAAACATCAGGAAATTCGCATATTACGCCCTGGAACGTCAACGAGAACGCATCCCCAGGTGAGGACCGCGGCGTCGAGAAGCGGAAAATCTGAGACTCCAAATACTCGAAGGGAAGTTCGGTACGGGGAAACTTTCGCAACCTGGTGCCCATCCCGGCGAATACTGCGTTCTTTCCGGAGAGGAGACATACGTTCGAGAGTGTAGTGACGGTCTCCGCAGGTAGCAGTCAGGTGGTACACAGTAAGACCCACCTGTCGCATGGTAATCATTTCGCCATTTTCTGCGGTAGCCCGGAAGCGGAAATTCATCGGCCCCGGAGTGGCCTCGATGAGGAGCCGGTGATCGCCAACAAACATCACGTCAGCACGCACAAATGCCACAACATGGCCGTCTTGATCCGTAAGGGTATTGCCCTCCCAAACCCACTTCCATTGTTGTGGCATATTTGTTCCAATCACGCTGTTCCGGCCCCGCTATAAGAGGAAAATCCAAATAATCAGCGGCGAAAGCACCAGCAGCGAAACGGTAAGAATCCATGTGCTACCAACGAGCCGGGATTCAAGAGCAATCCTGGCCAGCCAAGCCAAAAACACCGCGTGCTCATTGCTAAGTTTCGCACCAGGTTCGACTTCCAGTTCGACGTGTCGGACTCCGTGATTGGCGCCGGTAAACTGGCCGACCTTCTCACCTTTTGCGTCCAGCACGACCCAGTCCGATTTCGCCTCATTCACCAGCACATATTCAACGCCTGCAAGGTCGGCGGTGATGCGCTTGGCACGATCGAAACGGCCCTCCTGAGGTTTGGCCGTGTATTCGATCGGGCCACTGGCCGCGTTGATCTTGGCCCGCGCTTCCACTTTGGGGTCGACACTGAGTTCCCAGGTCTGCTCCCCCACCACGGCAATCGTAGATTTGTCCGAATTGTCCATGGTGAAGGTGGCGATCGTTTCCCCGCCCTGCAGCAAAGGGATCTCGACCTTCGAACCTACTTTCTGGCGCGCACCCCAATGAAGGTTGTCCATTGCGTCCCTTCCGCGACTAGCAGCCTACGAGCCTTTGTGCGAGGTAGCCTTCGAGCTCGTCGAGCTTGATTCGCTCCTGCTTCATGGTGTCGCGTTCGCGCACGGTCACGGCGTTGTCTTCCAACGTGTCAAAGTCAACGGTCACACAGAACGGCGTACCAATTTCGTCTTGGCGACGGTAACGGCGACCAATCGCACCGGAAGTATCATAATCGATATTCCAAAGTTTGCGCAGGTCAGCCGCAACTTTTTCGGCAACCGGCGTGAGGGTGTCCTTTTTACTCAGTGGCAGCACGGCAACTTTGATGGGGGCCAGCCTGCGGTCCAGACGCAGCACCACTCGCTTATCGACGCCGCCCTTAGCATTCGGTGCTTCATCCTCATGGTAGGCGTCAACAAGGAATGCCATAAGAGCACGGGTCAACCCGAATGAAGGTTCGATTACCCATGGGACATAACGCTGGCCGGTGGTCTGATCAAAGTAAGAAAGATCCTCACCAGAGTGTTCGATATGGCAGCCGAGGTCATAGTCGGTGCGGTTTGCCACACCCATGAGTTCGCCCCACTCACCACCCGGAAAACCGAAACGGTATTCGAAGTCAATGGTGCCCTTGGAATAGTGCGCACGCTCCTCATCAGGAACATCAAACTGGCGCAGGTTCTCCGGATTGATACCAAGGTCTTCGAACCAGTCCTGGCACGCATCCACCCATTCCTGGAATTTTTCGTCCGCCTGTTCGGGAGCAACAAAGTACTCAATTTCCATTTGCTCGAACTCACGAGTGCGGAAAATAAAGTTACCCGGCGTGATCTCGTTTCGGAAAGACTTTCCAACCTGAGCAATGCCGAACGGCGGCTTCATGCGGGCGGTAGTCATCACATTCTTAAAGTTGATGAAGATACCTTGCGCAGTTTCTGGACGTAGATAGTGCAGGCCCTGCTCATTATCCACAGGCCCCAAATAGGTTTTCATCAAGCCGGAGAACATTTGCGGCTCAGTCCATTTGCCTGGCTCACCAGTTTCCGGATCCGGAATATCCGCAAGCCCGTTCGCCGGAGCCTCCCCGTGCTCAGTTTCATACGCCTCGATCAAATGATCTACGCGGTAACGCTTATGCGTGTGCAAAGATTCGACCAAAGGATCGGTAAAGGTTTCCACATGGCCGGACGCAACCCACACCTGACGTGGAAGGATGATGGACGAGTCGAGCCCCACGACGTCGGCACGCCCTTGGACGAACGTCCGCCACCACTGTTTTTTAATGTTCTCTTTCAGCTCCATCCCCAGCGGGCCGTAATCCCACGCTGAGCGAGTGCCGCCGTAGATTTCGCCACAGGGGTAGACCAATCCGCGTCGTTTACAAAGATTGACTACGGTATCGATGACGGATTCATTCGTCACTGAACTCTCACAACTCCTCTATTGAGCTGGAATATTTGCGCCTACATTTTGCAACCCAAACACTCCAGTAATCGTTATGCCCGCCTGGCTGACGGGCATGTGATGACGGCATACGTCAAACATAACCTTAGCGCGTCCCGCAAATTACCAGTCATTTGGTAGTGCTTGGCGGCAATTAGCATGCTTTTACTGAACTTTTCTCCCGCTGTGTCCACACTGTTACATTGTGTTTCAGCCTCCCCTATCTTTCGAGGTAGCACCATAGTTTACCCCTATAAGATGTTGGGAAAGTTTTGCAAAAAAGACATAAATCTAGCCTTGTGAACAGCAGTTTTTCATTATCATGGCGCTTAATGGGGTAGCATTAAGTAGAGTCATAAGCAATTCTTTGATCGCATGCGAACTACAACGACTTGCAACCGGCCCCCCTGAATCTGCCAATGTGCACCTCTGGAAGAAACCTGGACACCATGGCTGTACACAACGAAGCAATCATGCCCAAGCTAGGCGTTCGCAGTACCCGGCAGCGCGCAGCCGTCATTAACGTTCTCCGCGAACTCGATAATTTCGCCTCTGCAAAAGAAATCCATCAAGCCCTCACTGAACGTAAACATAAAGTCGGATTAACCACCGTATATCGCACCCTACAATCACTTGCGGATATCGACGCCGTGGACGTGCTGCATATGGCCAGCGGCGAGTCGCTCTACCGTCAATGTGCTTCAAACGAACACCACCATCATCTGGTGTGCACTGGATGTGGTAACACAGTAGAAATCGACGGCGGACCAGTCGAACGCTGGGCGCATACAGTGGCCGATACCAATGGCTTTGAGCTCACGGGGCACACCGCTGAAGTGTTTGGACTATGCGCGAAGTGTCGCAGCTAGCCTAGCTATTTCACCCGTACTCCCCGGATCATTACCCAGTTCCCGGGGAGTTTTCTTATACCCTCCCCAGCGTTACATTATTGACCAATGCGTAAATTCAGCCTGCTCTTAGAACATATGACGCAATATCGCCCAAACGGTTAGCCATCCAAAAATAGAACACCCGTTCAAGCAAGCCTGGCCAAGTAATACGAGCCTCCTTAGCCGCTAAAGCGCTCCGCAGGGATCGAACATACGTACGCCGTCAGCGCTGCCCCCACACACGTCAGCAGCGGTGGAAACTTCCACCACCACACGAAATACCCAAAGAAAACCTCGTTACCGCACCCCCTGCAATCTAAGAAAACCGCAATATAGACCTAGAACTCATCAACTCAAAAAAGTAATACAGCTCACAAAAATCCAGACTTAGTGCCACCTAATTTTATTTCCCTACCTGCATTATTTCGCCACAGTAACAACCCGTTACAGACTTACATAAATTCGTTCAAATTGACTCAAATGAAAGGGTTACTTGCGGCCATCAACAGCATTGTTTTAGCGTCGAATTTGCAAACGACAAGGAGGTGAAAAGACATGAAGCCAGCAACAATTTCCAAGCGCAATGCTTGCGCAATTTGTGCAGGTGCTGCTCTTTGCTTGGCAGACGGCCCTATCCCAGATTTCGAGGTAGGCGCAATCGCAGGAGTTTGGGGGATTTTCTAATCCACCGTTAACAAGTTGGGGTGATGTGATCCGGCCGGCAATCATCCCAACTTATTCATGTACACGAAAGATTTAGCTATGTTTATTGCAACTAAAACAGATT
>JAUMZC010000010.1:0-14108 GCA_030528295.1 Corynebacterium sp. | reverse complement strand
AATATTTCAGAAACCACCGATGGTTGGCTCGCATCAGCCGCATTAGATCAACCTGGCTCCAAAACAAAAATTGAAACTTTCGAGCTCAATGACTCCGCTATCAAATTGGTTAGGTTTTTGACGCAAGAAAATGAAACCGAAAAAGTAGTACCTGGTTTCTGCTCAGAATATGATATCGATACGGACGAAAATAAAGAGTGGATTGTTCATTTTCTTCAAGGTATTCTCCACTACGGTATTGCCGAGCTTACGGAAGAACCGCGCCCGTTTGAAGTCAAAATAAACACAAACATCACGCAGCAAACGCCATCAAACGTCACTATTGAAATCACCAATACGTGCAACGAAAACTGCGCGCATTGTTACCTATGTGCTGGCCCTGGGCAAAAGGATTCGTTGCCGTTCGAACGCTTTATTAGTTTATGTGATGAGCTTGCCGATGCCGGCGTACTCATGGTCGAAATTACCGGTGGTGAGGTGTTTATGCACCCCCACGCGTACCAGATGCTAGAACATGCTTTCAAGAAATTTGTCCAGGTTGCGCTGCTCACCAATGGCACGATTCTGACCGATAACGTGCTCGATCTCCTCAAGGAGCACAAGGATAATGTGGTGGTTTCGATATCAATTGATAGTGTGCGCGCGGAAACTCACAACCTCTTTCGCCGGCACCGTCGTGCCTTTGAAAAAACCACCGCAAACGTGCGTAAGTTAACGGCCGCAGGCGTACCTGTCCGAATTTCCTCCGCCATTTGGGAAGGGAATAAATGGGAGCTTGAGGACCTTTGTCATCTTGCCCGCGATCTCGGCGCATTCGCTTTCAGCTTTAGTTTTATTGAAGGTTTTGGCCGCGGGGAAGATTTCAAAGCCAATCACGGGCACGCGGAAACTGATGAATTCAATAAACTTGTTCAGAAGGTCTTAACTGAAAATGAGGATCTTATCCCAACGTTAACTAACAATGACGTTGCGACGCCACTCAATTGCGGCGCCACGAAAGGCTCCATAACAATTTCACCCAATGGGACACTTCGTCCTTGTAATCTGTTCCCACAGGACTTTAACCTGGGTAGCGTACTCACAGAAGGAAGCTGGGTACAGCAATTTCGAAATGACGAAATCCAAAAGATGCAGCAAATCCCATCACCGTCAATCAAACACGGTTGCGATGAACGCTGCCCTAATCGGAGTTATTGCGGCGGATGCTATCTCAAGGGTTTGCAATCGAACCTCAATGTGCCTGAACACAAAATGTGCTCGTGGGTTTCAGCAAACGAATTGGAATGGGCTGTAAAGAAACTCGCGGCCTGCAATGCATAAAAGTTCGATAATTTGTACACATTTATCGCGCTTCTTGCGTTAACTAATCGTTGCAAAAACTATACATTAATTGTGAGATTTCCCATATATTATTGGTCGAATATTGAGGCAGTTAGATGTACATTGAAAGAAATAATCTTCCGCACAATCAGCTTCGGTACCGGTCATTAATGGCACATTCGTTCCAACTATTTCGATAGCGAGAGGATAATCATGAACTCCCGAATGATACGCATCATCGCCGCCCTTATTTTTGCGGTAGCTGCTGGCGTCAGTTATGCAAACGGAAACATGTTTACTGCCGCCATCTTCGGTATTGCTACAGTGATATTCGTTGTAGCAACGGCAATGGGAAAGAAAGACACCCACAATAGCCATCCGCAAGGCGAGTAATGATGGGTGCACTTTTAGAGATCAAGGACTTCAAAGGTGCATACCAACCCGACCAGAACCCCATTGTCGCCGGCAGTAATCTGACCCTCCGCCGTGGTGTGATTTCCGGATTAATCGGTGGCAATGGGGCAGGCAAAACCACACTCATCCGCGGCATTAGCGGCATACTCGAGCATTTTGAGTTCGCTTCAGCATTCTACGACGGTGCACCGATTGATCTTGAATCGAGGGAATTTAAGTCGCAACGGATCACTGTGTTTACAGAGGATCGCAGTTTTCCGCATTGGTCGTTTCGTGAGTATATGGCCTTTGTCCTGCGCTCTTACCGTCTCACTGCGGCAGAGGACCGCCTGGATTCGCTGATTAAGGGGTTTAATTTCCACGATCACCTCAATACGCCGTTAGGGAATTTGAGTTCAGGCAACGCAAAGAAGGCAAGGCTCATTGCGGCGTTTATGCTTCCGGTGCCGTTGATTATTTTGGATGAACCCGTAGACGCATTGGATTTTTTGGGTACTGAGTTTTTGTATTCGTGTATTTTCCAGGCGAAATCTGAACAGCGTGCGGTGTTAATGAGCTCGCATATTGCGGAATCCCTGACCAAGTTATCCGATGAATTGTACGTGTTGCAGCATGGTGTATTGACTGGCCCTGAGGTGGTTCCGCAGACCGCGGAAGGTTTACGTCAATTGTTGGATACCTCAACCCCTTCGGAACGCCCATGAGCAGCTACAATGTGGCAATTCGGGGAATTCTAGGAGAGTTTTTCAGCCGCCGGCTTTGGGTGGTTCTGACTATTTTTTGTCTCGTCGCATACCCCATCGGAAAATCGTTGCATTCAGCGGATAACGACGCCGCGGCATCCGCGGATTTCCGCACGGCTCTGGTGGTGATCGTCATCGCCACGACCACAGCGTTTTCCAATGCGGCAATCTGGGCAAGAGACCCCAGGTTACAAGGACTCCTTGCGTGGCCAATTGACCGTCGAGTGCTAGCCAGGGCAACAATTGTTGTTGGCACAATGATGTATGTTCTCGAGTTTGCCATCCCGCAAACAATTGCACTTGTTGTCGCTGGGTTTACCATCCAGGACCTGGTTGTACTGCTTATTCTTGGGATTGCCTGTCACGCGGCGTGCTGGAGTTTCCCCACACTCCGATCATCGTCTGGTTGGGTCCAGCTTTTTGTGTGTGGTGCTGGTCTTGCAACAATTGCTTGGTTGTCCGGAATCTTGGTTGCAGCATGTGTCAGCGTCATCGCGGCAGCAATATTGTTTGTGGCGAGCGCCACGCCGCCGAAATTGAGCACAAAGCCGGTACGCGGCGTCGGTAAGTTCCATAGTTACCCACTGGTCACGGTGGTGTCTGACCAGCGCATTTGGGTGAATGCCGCCGCAGGATTGCTATTTGCCGCCGGGTTCTTGTTTTTCTCCACGCATCAGCCTCTCGCATTGCCGATTGCACTTTCAATACCGGTGACTGCGTCGGTGCTCACAACCATGTTGTCGCGGGAGCCTGACACCGTAACCTCGGTGCGCATGCTGGGCGTCGAACGAAAATACCAATTCCAATATTTTGCGGTACTAACTGGCTATTTCTTTTTCATGATGCTGATCATCGCCGCCATAGCGATGGGACTTCAGACGTGGCGCATGTCGATGCTGCCGCTGCTCATTGTCATTCCACCTGTTGTCGCACTGGTGTACCTGATCATGGAAGTGAAGTTTCCACTGTCACACCTCAAAACCGAAAAAGAAATCCTCAAACAACCCCGCCGGCTCCTTGTGACTCTTGGCACGGCCTTGTTATGCATCACCTGGGGAATGTTCCTCCCCTAAGCGCAGCTACCCCACTGCCACACCAAATGCTCGACCAAGCGCATAGGTCACGGCAGCGGCACCAAGCCCAATGGCCAATTGGCGGACACCACGTTTCCATGGGGACGCACCAGATAGCACACCAACAATGCCACCCGTGAACATCAGTGCGATACCGACCAGCACGCAAGCAAGAATCCCGGCAACTGCCGGAGAAATTCCAAAGAAAAATGGGATCACCGGCACAAGCGCGCCGGTGCCAAAAAACATAAAGCTGGAGACCGCGGCAGACCAGCCGCTGCCCACCACATCGGGTTCTTCACCATCGGCAGCATTCGAACCACTCGCTGAACTAATGGGCGATTCTGTGGTCATGCCGGTTGCCTTCAGTTCGGCAAATACTGCTTGCGCTTTCTCTTCGGCATCTTCGGCGCTCATACCGCGAGCACGGTAGACCAGGGCGAGTTCATTGGCGTCAACATCCAAGCGTGGCACTTCGGAGGATGCTTCCGGGTTTGGTGTTGATGCTTCCAATAGTTCGCGTTGCGAACAAACGGAAACATATTCGCCCGCACCCATGGAAAGCGCACCGGATAATAATCCGGAAATACCGGTCAGCAGGATCAAACGGTTGTCCACACCCGCCACCAACACGCCAAGTACCAGGGCAAGGTTGCTCACCAGGCCGTCATTCGCACCGAAGACCGCCGCCCGGAAGTTTCCGGACATCTGTTCACGCCCACGTTCAGCCAAGCCACGAACCACTTCGGCGTGAATGCGTTCGTCGGCAATCATTTGTTCCGTAGCATCTTCATCTTTTGCATACGGGGTGCGGCTCTCCGCCGATTGCATCAACGCCAAAGTGAACACACTGCCGAATCGTTTGGCCATAAAGCCCATAATCCGGGTAGATAAATCCGGCCGCTGCGGCATCCCAACGTGATGCCCGAGCAGTTTCCGCCAATGTTCCTCATGCCTGGATTCCGCATCTGCAATGGCTAGCAAGATATCGCGCTCGGGGCCTTCTTTAGTCAATGCGAGTTCACGATACACCGCAGCTTCCGCACGTTCGTTCGCTAAGTAACGCTGCCACCTGCGGATCTGCTTTCGGGTGGGTTCATTCATTTGACCCCTCCGAACCGCCGATCACGGCGCGCATATTCCTCCACGGCTGCATATAAATCAGCGGCGGTGAAATCCGGGAATAACTTATCTTGGTACACCATTTCGGCGTATGCGGATTGCCAGAGCAAGAAATTCGACGTCCGTTTTTCCCCGCTGGGCCGCAAAAAGAGATCCACATCGGGCATATCCGGCTCATCAAGATAGTTTGCGAATGTAGTTTCGGTAATCTCCTCGGGGCGCAACTCACCTGCAGCGGCGCGGCGAGCGATCTCACGCGCGGCGTCGATAATTTCGGCGCGACCACCGTAGTTGACGCACATGGCGAGCGTCATGCGGGTGTTGTCTTTGGTGAGTTCTTCGGCGGCCTCGAGTTCGCGGATGACGGCGCGCCATAGACGGGGTCGCCGCCCCACCCAGCGCACCCGAACACCTTTTTCATGGAGTCCATCACGTTGACGACGCAACACATCGCGGTTAAACCCCATGAGAAACCGCACTTCGTCGGTGCTGCGGCGCCAGTTTTCTGTTGAGAATGCATACGCGGATAAATACGGTATGCCGAGTGCTAAACACGCGTCCACGACGTCGAGAAGCACTGCCTCACCGCGCTTGTGACCTTCGGTCCGTTTCAGGCCTCGTTCCTGTGCCCACCTGCCGTTTCCATCCATAACAAGAGCAATATGACGGGGCAGAAACTCAGTTGGAATTTGCGGAGGATTAGCGTTCACTTAGCCAATACTACATTGCTAGGTCAACGCCCCTTTATCGTGCACATCAAGCGCTACGATCGCACGTTCGAGATGCCAGTGGAGATGCGCCCGCGTCAGGCGATGCGCAACGTTTGCAACATAATTGTTTATCGACGCCCCGCGCACAGCGTCCCAGTGATCGTGCGCGAGCCACCACATCAGGCGGAGTGCCTCCGGAGGAACTTCGTCTGCACCCCGAGGCATACATGTTCGACACACCGCTCCCCCAGCACCAGGATGAAACGCGCCATGCGGACCCGGTGCACGGCACTGAGCGCAATCGAACAAACTTGGGGCCCAGCCCGCATGTTCCATTGCTCTCAGCAAAAACGAATCGAGCACCAGTGTGGGATCGTCCGATCCGCACAACCTGCCGAGCGTGACCAGCGCAGCATCATAAAGCCAAGGATCATCCACTTCCGCCACAGCAAGACGTTCCGCAGCCTCTAACACTGAACAGGCCGCGGTATATCGCTCATAATTATCAATAATGCTGCTGGCATAAAAATTCACAGTATCGGCGCCGGTGATGGTGGCCAGCGACCGCCCGGGATACAGCTGCACGTTTAATTCCACGAAGGGCTGCAGCCTGGAACCGAACCTACTTTTGGTCCGCCGAACACCTTTTGCAACACCACGCACGAGCCCACGGCCACGAGTGAGAAACACAATGATTCGATCGGCTTCCCCAAAATCATATGTTCGCACCACAAAAGCGCGTTCCCGGTAGCTCGCGCGCCGCATACTAGAATCCCAAACGCCCTAAAGCTTTAGGGTCAGATTGCCAATTCTTGAGCACTTTAATGCGCAGGTCAAGATACACATTCTGCCCCAGGAGCGCAATAATCTCCCGGCGCGCATTATGGATAATCCGACCCATACGGCGGCCATCTTTACCAATTAAAATCTGCTTTTGTCCCGGGCGTTCCACATAAATCACAGCGTGCACATTAAGCACGTTTTCGCGTTCCTCATCTGGGAGCACTTCATCGATTTCCACCGCCACTGAGTGCGGTAGTTCATCTTTAAGACCGCTGAGTGCTGCTTCGCGTATCAGTTCGGCCATCCGGGTATTGGTGTCATCGTCAGTAATGTGATCGTCTGGGTAAAACTTTGGGCCCTCCGGCAGTAGCGACACCATCACATCAATTAAAACATCTGTTTGCTCACCACGGACCGCTGATACCGGGACTACTTCACATTCCCCACCAAGGAGTTCGTGGAGTGCCATGAGCTGTTCGGCAACCCGATCACGGGACACTTTATCGACCTTGGTCACCACGCCCATGAGTTTGGTGTTCGGCGCAGCCCTACGAACGGCCTCAAGGATCCATCGATCACCTGGTCCAATCTTCTCGTCAGCTGGAACCGTTAACGCAATCAGATCAACATCCGCATAGGTATCTTTGACAATTTCGTTCAAACGTTCGCCTAGAAGCGTACGGGGACGGTGCAAACCGGGCGTATCAACCAAAATAATTTGTGCGTTATCACGGTGCACAATGCCGCGAATAGGATGCCGGGTGGTTTCTGGCTGATCGGCAGTAATCGCGATTTTTTGCCCTACGAGCGCATTGGTCAGCGTCGATTTTCCAGTGTTTGGGCGGCCCACGAAGCTGACGAATCCACTTCGGAAACCTTCGGGTGCATTGAACATGTTTTCGTCCTTAGTCTTCGGGGGTAGGGTGTACTTCCACTGTCACTGTCGTCATCCGCATGCGGCCCCTGCGATCACGCTGACCTGCGGCAACAAGAGTTAAACCATGGGTGGTCACTGTTGAACCAGGCAGCGGCACGCGGCCAAGTTCCAATGCCAATAAGCCACCCACGGTGTCCACTTCTTCAGTGATCTCCTCTTCAAAATAAAGTTCTATTCCGCATGCTTCTTCAACGAGCTCCACAAGATCGTCGAGAGATAAGCGTGACACTACCCGAAATTCCCGTTCCCCAAGCCGTTCAATGGGGGCGATTTCTGCGGCGTCGTATTCATCGGCTATCTCGCCAACAATTTCTTCCAGAATATCTTCAATAGAAATTAAACCAGCAATGCCACCGTATTCGTCCACCAACATGGCAATGTGATTTCGGTGCACTTGCATTTCATGCAATAGATCATCAAGGCTCTTTGAATCTGGTACGAACGTGGCTTTTCGCATAATGTCCGCCACCCGAACACTTTGCCCGCCATCAGTATCGTGATAGGTGCGTTGCACCAGGTCTTTCAGATACACCACGCCAACAATATCGTCGACGTTTTCACCGATAACAGGTATCCGCGAATGCCCGGATCGAACACATAATGCGGTGGCATGTCCGGCGGTTTTATCCTGCTCAATCCACACCATTTCTGGGCGCGGCACCATGACAGAACGCGCAGTGGTTGATGCTAAGTCGAATACCGATTGGATCATTCGGCGTTCTTCAACTTCCACAATGCCGTGCTCTTGGGCAATATCGACCATTTCGCGCAATTCGTGTTCATTGGCAAACGGGCCGTCCCGAAACCCCTGTCCCGGCGCAAGTTTGTTTCCCACCCAAATCAGCAACTTAGCCACAGGTCCCAATACTAATGCCAGAACGGAAAGGATCATGGCACTTTGCAATGACACCGTATACGGATTCTGCCTGCCGATGGTTCGTGAGTACACCCCCACGATCACGAACGTCACCAGCGTCAACACGACGGTGGCAACGATTAATGCGGTGGATTCCGATGCAAACAGGTGGTATGCCAGTGCGGCGGTGAGTACCGCACCAATAGATTCCAACAGGGTTCGCAGTAGCACAAGCAGGTTGATGTGCTCTGCGCGGCGATCAAGCACTCGAAGCAATGTGGCAGCACCTGGGTGTTCTTCACGGTGAAGTTCCTCCACCCTGGTACGAGAAATCGACGCTACAGCCGATTCCACCGTACCGAGCGCACCGGAGAGCAGCAGTGCTGCGGCAGCTCCGACGCCTAACTGCCACTCCATTATTTCGGCTCACCCACTGCTGGGAGTGCACCGCCTGTTGTTGGTGGTGTGTCATCCCGGTCCGCCGCACTTGGGAACGCTTCGGGCCCTGATGGTTTTGGCTCGTACGCACCGCCTGAGTCATACCAGGCAGCAAGTAGCTTATTTTGCAGCGCGAACATTTCCTGTTCTTCGGCTGGATCTTGATGGTCATACCCAAGTAAATGAAGGCATCCATGAACGGTCAACAACGCAAGCTCATGTCCCAATGAATGGCGCGCTTTTTCGGCCTGCTTGGCGGCAAATTCCGGGCACAGCACAATGTCGCCGAGCATCGCGGGTCCCAGTTCAGGCGCGTCTGGACGTCCCGTACCTGGGGTGAGTTCGTCCATCGGGAAACTCATCACATCGGTGGGGCCTTCCAGATCAAGCCATCGAACATGGAGATCAGCAATGGTGTCCAGATCCACGATATGGATGGACGCTTCTGCATCTCGGTGAATATCCATTGCGGCAAACGTAAAGCTTGCCACTGCTATTAAAGCCTCTTCATTGACGCCTTCATAGCCGGATTCATTAAACACCTCAATGCTCATTCTTCGTCCTTTTCATATTGTTCGTAGGCATCTACGATAGCGCCCACAAGACGATGCCGCACCACATCAGCGGAGGTAAGTTCGCTAAAGTGCACGTCTGGCACATTGCGCAAAATATGACGAACTAAGCGTAACCCAGATCGCTGACCACCGGGCAAATCAACTTGCGTAATATCGCCCGTGACCACCATTTTGGATCCGAATCCAAGCCGCGTCAAAAACATTTTCATTTGCGCAGCTGTAGTATTTTGCGCTTCATCCAAAATGATGAATGCATCATTTAATGTCCGGCCGCGCATATATGCCAGTGGTGCCACTTCTACAATCCCGGCTTCCATCAGTTTCGGGATTACTTCGGGTTCCACCATGTCACGCAAGGCATCATGCAATGGCCTCAAATAGGGGTCGATCTTATCCGTCAGTGTGCCGGGCAGAAACCCCAGTTTTTCGCCTGCCTCCACCGCGGGACGGGTCAAGATAATCCGGTTCACCTGCTTGGTTTGCAATGCTTGCACGGCTTTTGCCATTGCAAGATAGGTTTTTCCGGAACCGGCGGGGCCTACGCCAAACACAATGGTGTGGTGATCAATTGCGTCCACGTATTCCTTTTGCCCGAGGGTTTTTGCCCGCACTGCTTTCCCGCGGCGCGTCACAATATCGGAGGCTAAGACTTGCCGCACTGATTGCGGGGATTCAACAGTCACGATATTCACGGCATTTTTGACTGTCGCCGGACTAATCACATGGCCACGCCGCGCAATCGCCTGCAATTCATCAAGGACTTTTTTCGCCCGCGCCACTTCGTGCGCAGGCCCAGTGAGAGTTGCCTGGGTACCGCGGACAAAAATATCGCAGGCGAGTTGGTTTTCTAATACACGCAAATTTTCATCGGCGGTGCCGAGGATTGTTTGCGCATGTTCTTCTTCTAATTGGTAAGGCTCAGTGAAGATTTCGGAGGGCTTATTGTAAATAGCCAAAACATTCCTTTTCGTTTTTTGTTGTGCAGCACATTACCAGCGGTCGGTTAATACACCGAGCGCTGATAGGGCGACGATGGCGGCGCTGGCGGTTCGTAGTACTTCCGGGCCGAGCACCACCGGCACTGCTCCTGCATTGGTAAAACGTTCGACTTCGCTGGGGCTGAGTCCACCTTCAGGACCGATCACCAGCAATACGTCCTGCAGGTCACGATAATCAATACTGGCGAATGGCGCGGCAGCTTCTTCATGGAGTAAGAGCGCCACACCGTCAATTGATTGAATCATTTGTTCAATCTCGGCCGTGGTTGCAAGTTCGGTGACTTCAGGAACGCTGAAACGACGCGATTGTTTCGCGGATGCTATCACCTGATTACGCCACTTTGCCACGCCCTTTGCTGCCTTGTTGTTCCATTTTGAGATGCATCGTTCCGCCTGCCATGGCACGATCCGATCCGCCCCGCCCTGGGTTGCTAAATCGACCGCTAATTCGGACCGCTCGGATTTTGGTAACGCCTGCACAATCGTTACCGCCGGCTTCCTCGGCTGCTTCTCGACGCTCTCGCCTACCGTAAGTTCTAACGTATCTTTACCGCTGCTGCAAGTGACGGTAGCAATCACGCCGTGGCCGCGGCCGTCGCTAAGCAACACTTGTTCGCCTACGGTGAGGCGTTGAACGGTCACCGCATGCCGAGCCTCCCCGCCTGTGAGCACGGCCCGCGAACCCGGTGACGGCAGCTCACCGGATGACCACAAAAACAACGGAAGTGACATGCTAGCGGCGGAATCGACTCCGCAATCGACTGAACAGACTTTCCTCGCCCTGCTGGGTGTCCTGAATACTCACCTTATCCTGACGATGCGCCCGCAATTTACGCAAATGTTCTTTCGATTGTGAATCTAAATCCTTGGGAATAATCACATCCATATGAGCCACCATGTCACCAGCACCTTCAGCACGCAGATGCGGCATACCGGCGCCTTGCAAATGGATCCGTTCACCCGGTTGAGTGCCCGCCGCGACATGGAACTTCAGCTTGTCGCCTTGCAATGATGGAACTTCGAATTCAGTGCCTAATGCAGCATCAACCATTGGCACCCGAACCGTCACGTGCAAATTATCGCCCTCACGTGTGAAAATCGGGTGCGGCTGGGTAGTGATCTCCACATAGAGATCTCCTGCCGGGCCGCCACCATGGCCAACTTCGCCCTGACCCGCCATTCGAATACGCATACCGTCGCTGATACCAGCGGGCACATTCACCACCAGGTCCCGGCGAGCCTTCACACGCCCATCGCCGTGACATTTAGTGCATGGATCTTCAATAAATTCGCCGAATCCCTGACACGCCGGGCATGGACGCGACGTCATCACGTTCCCTAAAAATGAACGCTGCACCTCTTGAATTTCGCCGGTGCCTTGACAATGCCCACAGGTACGCGGCCGCGCCTTTGACTCCGAGCCGGAACCTTCGCACTGGTCGCACAACACAGCGGTATCCACCGTAATATTCTTTTTGACGCCGCTAAACGCCTCCTCAAGCGTAATTTGCGCCCGCAACAGCGCGTCGTCGCCAGGCTGCACGCGGGACCGCGGACCCCGAGACTGCCCGCCGCCGAAGAACGCGCCGAAAATATCCTCGAAACCGCCGAAGCCGCCGAAACCACCAGCGCCCGCACCCGAGGACTGCTCCATTGGGTCTCCACCCAAATCCACAATCCGGCGCTTCTCCGGGGTGGTCAACACCTCGTACGCCAAGGTAATCTCCCGGAACTTCTCTGCCGCCTCAGCAGTATCATTCACATCTGGATGATACTTACGCGCCAACCGACGGTACGCCTTTTTAATTTCGATGTCCGTCGCAGACTTCTCAACTCCGAGGATGCCGTAATAATCCCGAGCCACGGTGTTCTTCTAACTCCCTTATGAACCATTCAACCAACGTCAAGGCATTGTAGCCTATTGGCCAGCCAATACCCGACCTACATACTGTGCAACTGCAGAAACCTTCGACATTGTTCCCGAATAATCCATATAATTCGGTCCCACAACCCCCATGCCGCCAAAGGTGTTTCCAGGAGCACCATATCCCGCCGCCACAACGGCCGCACCGCGCAGTTCATCGTCACCAATACTAACCGTTACTTGGCCAATATCCTGCGCACTCGACAACAGTTTCAGCACGACGACCTGTTCCTCAAGCGCCTCTACAACGCTCGGCAACCCGGACGGAAACAAGTGCGAGGCACCAGAAAGAATCAGCCGATCACTTGGCGCTTCCACCAACGTCTCCACCAGCACGGTAGCGCACCGAATCCACACATTCCGTGAATCCTGCGGCGCCTCTGCGGCCATATCCGCCATGACCACGCTCGCCTCTGCGAGTGTTTTGCCAGACAGAAGACGGTTCAGCGTGTCCCGCAGCCTCGCCACCTGCTCCGGCGTGACCTGCTCATCAATTTCCACATTTCGCTGGTCCACCCGGCCAGTATCGGTGATCACTACCAGCAGGAGCCGCGATGGCGTCAACTCCACCACTTCACAATGCCGCACCCTCGAAACTTTGAGCGTAGGCAACTGGACCACCGCCGCTTGCCGAGTCAACTGGCTCAGCAACTGTACACTCCGCCGCAGCACATCCTCCAGATCGACCCCTTGATCGAGGAACGCGAGGATCGCCCGCCGCTCTGCTTTTGATAGCGGCTTAATGTCATGGATCGAATCTACGAACGCCTGATAGCCCTTCTCTGTAGGGATCCGACCCGAACTCGCGTGCTGCTGAACGATATACCCCTCCGCCTCCAGCGCCGCCATATCATTCCGGATCGTCGCAGGGCTCACCCCCAAATTGTGCCGATCCACCAACGCTTTCGAACCCACCGGTTCTTGGGAGGAAATATAGTCAGCCACAATCGCACACAGCACCTTATACCTACGCTGCTCAGTCGCACTGGACATCCTCACACCTCCTCACCCACATTGAACTCACACAACATCAGACGACTACAGTCTACCCGCATTGCCGTTTCCGCTTTTCGACGTCCACGTCCGTCGCCGCTGCATGACAGGTTTGGGACAGTGAGTATTGGGCGCAGCGGATTTGCGCCGCCACGAGCAAGGCTCGCCTAACCTATGAAGTATGAAGACCGTTTCCCACACCTTATTCTTCCCTTTGTACGGTCGAGCCGAAGCATCTCGACGTTGGCCAACATTGTTCCCCGACCCGTGGGCACTCAAGGCCGAAGAAATCGGCAAAGCTGAAGGCACCCCGGCAGAATCACTTGGCGGTTTCCCCGCAGCCATCTACGGGCTCCGCCACCTCATCACTGTGACCGAAGTGAAAAATTATTTGAAAGATCACCCAGGTGCCTCTGTGGTCAATATTGGCTGTGGGCTGGACAGTTTGGCACTTGATCTCCAAGATCACGAGTGCACTATTTACAACCTGGATTTCCCTTCCGTGTTCGAACTCCGCCAACGCTGGCTGCCTCAGCACCCCTCAGAGATCGCACTCCCTTTCTCATGCACTGATACCGCCTGGATGAACGAGGTGGACAATTCCAACGGCACGATCGCCATCGCCCCCGGCGTGATCTACTACCTAGAAATCCCCGAAGCTCGCAACATGATCCGCGCCATGGCCGAACATTTCCCCGGCGGACGATTCACCTACGACTGCGAATCCCCCAGAGTAATCAAGGGCAGCGAAACCATGATCGCCAAGAAAGGCACGCCTTGCGAAATGCCTTTCAAACTCAAAGATCCACTCGAACCCGGCACTTGGAGCAACAAAATCACCAACATAGAAATCGAACACAATTTCGCCAACTACTTGAGTGCCGAACAGCGCAAACAACTCCCGATCCAGTACCGGCTCGCCTTTCGCAGCTTCGGCCTCATCAAAGGCATGTACCAAGTCCGCATGGACTTCGCGAAATAACCCACGCAGTAAGCACGTACAACATTGCACCGAATTAAGTAACCTGGGTCACAATTAACGGGTGCTAGCCTGGGGGTTGTCACAGATTCCATAAAAATCTGCGGTTCTGATGGAATTTGTGACACAAAAGTATGTTGCACACAACCGCTGACCTGCGATCTGTCACAGATTCCATTTTTTCGCCCAAATTTATGGAATTTGTGACAAAAAAGGCCGTTTTTCGTCGCAGATTCCATAAAA
>JAUMZC010000009.1:29238-36367 GCA_030528295.1 Corynebacterium sp. | reverse complement strand
ATGCTTGCTTTTTTGGCTGGGATTGATTCGAGGGGAAGTGTACCGTTCACGGATAACCACGCAATCGAGTCTTCGATCATGCGTTTGTCAGTCACGAGAATGCTTACAGGTGCGTTGCGCAATAACTCCATGAGCTTTGCTTGTGAAGTCTTCATTGATTTCATCCACCCGGAACTATCGAATGAAGGATTGATTGTGACTGGTAACCCTAGTGCTGCGCCAATAGGGACGGCGGTGTCGAGTGCAGTGAGTTGATTACTGCATGCAATGGCCTCCGGCCGGTATGCGTGTAACAGTGGAATAAGAAATTCCAACTGAGCGGCCGTTTTCGCGCTGCGGACGATCAGCAATGTTGAGTCAACTCCACTGTGAAAACGTTTGGCAGCTTTTCGCACCACCTCTTGGTCATCGGGGTAACTTAAACATTCAATAGCATCAGCAATTGAAAGCCACCGAATTTCGTCAACTTCGGAATTGGGTTCGAATTCACCACCAATAACTTCGGCAGTCCAATAAAACACCACTTTGGTCCGATTCCCAACCGGGTAATGGATATTTCCAAGTAATTTACCAAGGCGAATTTCGTACCCAGTTTCCTCTTCAACTTCACGGGCGGCAGTAATCGGTAGTGATTCGCCAGGGTCTACCTTGCCTTTTGCAAGTGACCAATCGTCGTAATGGGGTCTGTGCACTACCGCGATTTCTGGTTCAGGCAGCTCTCCTCGCCATAGCACCGCGCCAGCGGCAAGCGTGGGACGCTCGAATGCTTGTCCCGGATTTCGGTAAAGAATTTGATGACGCCCAGTCAGTGATTTCCGTGCGTTGTTGCTCGATTGAGATTTCCGCATATTCCTCATTTTGGCACGTTCCGATACTGTTAGGGGTTGGAAAGGAGTGGCGATGGTTCGCGTAAGTGTGATGGGTGCTGGTTCATGGGGGACAACATTGGCAAAGGTCTTTGCTGATGCCGGGAATCCTGTTCGGCTGTGGGCTCGGCGGGAAGACGCAGCTCGGACAATGCAAATTACCCGAGAAAACGCGGATTATTTGCCAGGTTTGACATTACCGCTCAATATTTCGATTTCCTCGGATGCTGCGGAAGTGCTTGCCGACGCTGACATTGTTGTGTTGGCTGTTCCTTCCCAAACGTTGCGAAGCAATTTGGCCGAGTGGGATATTCCCGAAACGGCGACCTTATTAAGTCTCGCTAAGGGGATCGAAACTGGAACACATATGCGAATGAGTGAAGTGATTGCGGAGGTGACAGGCGCTTCGCCGGATCGCATCGCTGTTCTGTCGGGCCCGAACCTTGCGCGTGAAATTGCATCAGAGCAGCCTGCAGCCACAGTGATTGCGTGCAGTAATGTGCAACGTGCAAAACAAATCCAGCAAGCAGTCGCCGCACCGTATTTCCGTCCATATACCAATCAGGATGTCGTTGGATGTGAGATTGGTGGTGCTTGTAAAAATGTCATCGCGTTAGCGTGCGGCATGGCTACTGGAAAAGGCCTCGGCGAGAACACGCTTGCGAGCATTATGACGCGTGGGCTAGCAGAGATAAGTCGTCTTGGAGTAGCTCTCGGGGCCGACGAACGCACGTTCTCTGGTTTAGCAGGGCTTGGGGACCTCGTCGCCACATGCTCATCGCCGTTGTCACGTAACCGTAGTTTCGGTAAGCGCTTAGGAAAAGGGGACACCCTTGAACAGGCTCGCCACGCAACCCACGGGCAAGTTGCTGAAGGTGTCATTTCGTCTCAATCAGTGTTTGACCTCGCCCGAAGCCACAATGTGGAAATGCCTATTACCCAAGCGGTGTATGCAGTATGCCATCAGGGGATGAATGTCGACGATATGATCGTCGCCCTCATGGGACGATCAAAAAAAGCCGAGTAGAATGCTGTGCTTGTGACTAACAACCGTATCCGTGTCGCCGTTGTGTACGGTGGCCGCAGTTCTGAGCATTCTGTTTCGTGTGTATCCGCTGGCGCGATTATGAGCCACCTGAATCCCGAGCGGTATGAGGTGATTCCTGTTGGTATTACCCTTGATGGGGTATGGACCGTTGGCGAATCAGATACTGAAAAACTGAAAACCGTGAATCGCGTTATGCCCAAGGTAGAACTCAAAGATGAGATTTACCTCTCGATGACGCCCGCACACTGCGGCGAGTTTCGTTACGTGAAAGACGGTAGTGTGTTCGCGAAAGCGGATGTGATTTTCCCGGCGCTCCATGGACGTTTTGGTGAGGATGGGACTATCCAAGGAATATTCGAACTCTCTGGAGTTCCATATGTGGGAGCTGGAGTGCTTGCGTCCTCGTGTGGTGTGGACAAGGAATACACCAAGAAGTTAATGGCAGCTGAAGGCTTGCCTGTCGGCCGAGAGGTGATCCTTCGTGGCCGTGACGAACTCACCGAGGCTGAACAGGCGATGCTTGGCTTGCCAGTCTTTGTGAAACCAGCGCGCGGCGGATCGTCCATTGGGATCTCTCGCGTTACGCGATGGGAAGATTTGCCGGCCGCTGTGGCATTAGCCAAATCTCACGATGAAAAAGTCATCATCGAGGCCGAGATTGTCGGCATTGAGGTGGAATGTGGTGTGCTGCAATACCCGGACGGGCATGTTGTCGCGTCTGTCCCTGCACAGTTGATGGGTACAGATTCGGGTGAAGAGGGATTTTATGGATTTGACACGAAATACCTTGATGATATTGTGACTGCGCAAATCCCTGCTCAGTTACCCCCTGAGGTTACTGAGTTAATCCAATCCCTATCAATCGAAACATTCCACGCGTTGGCTTGTGATGGTCTTGCGCGCGTTGACTTTTTTGTCACAGCCGACGGTCCCGTACTCAATGAAATCAATACCTTGCCGGGATTCACACCAATTTCGATGTATCCCCAGGTGTTCGAGGCGATAGGTATTGTTTTTGAAGAGTTAGTGGACGTGCTCGTGCAGCGCGCTATTGCTCGCTAAGGTTCCGCGCGATAGCGGTACTCAAATCCACGATAACGGCGTTGCCTGTGCCTTGAGGCATTGAGATTGCTACGTTGGCACTTCGACCCAAGGCATACCACGTGCTCGCGGTGGTGCCATGGGCAAGCGTGGTGTCTTCAAACCATGCAACCTCATCCACTTGTTGAAGCTGAACACCGGGGTGATAGCCAGGAGCGTCCGCAACGCCACATCGTAGAACAACAGGTTCGAGACCTTTTGCGGTCCAAGCCACCGTATTCTCCGGAAGGGTTGCGGAACTGCGAGTGTATTCCCCAAGCTGTTTGGGCAGGGCATCAAGTAATGGCTCACAGCTGGAGGCATCGCCTTGCTCCAGGTCGGTCAATGGCGCCGGATTGGGATCTATTTTCGTTTGTTTGAGCGACTTCATTGCCGATTCCAGGTCACGTACCGGGTTGTCGGCATCACCAAGCGCCTGCTGGTCTGCTGTGACTGCCACGATCGGGAAACGATCAACCGAATACCACGTTTCCAGGGTTGATCCTGGTGTTGTATCAGTGATTCGCAACCAGTTGGAACCAGCTACTTCAGTGGTTTCAGAAAGCGTGGTGTATTGCAGGGGCAAGCCGATGCCGCATCGCAATGTTATTCGGTCTGTCGAATTTGATGCCCAGGCTGCCGCACCATGTGGTGCAGGTTCGGCCAGCTCTGCCCGAGGATGCCCAGCGAGAGTGTCGGGCAGGGCGTCGATAAGCGGGGAGCACTGGTCAGCATCGGGGGCGTCGATAGTGCTCATGTGCACAGGTTGTTGAGCAGCGCGTTGATACACCACCTTGGCGCCAATCAGTACTCCGACGACAAGTAGTATTGCAAGCACGAGGGCGATCAGTACGGGACCACGATGGTAGGGTTGTTCGGCGCTCATGTATCACTAGTTTACGTGGAGAATTATGTCCAAGTTGACACTCGGTGAGCTCGGCGAACACGCCGCGATTGCCGCAATTATTGCCGCCGCGCCGTCGAAAGTCAACGGTGACGACGCCGCGGTGCTTGCGCCGCCCGCGCCAAACAGCCGTACGGTTGCAAGTACAGATGTTCTAGTTGAGGGGCGTCATTTTACGTTGGACTGGTCATCGCCCGAAAACATTGGCGAAAAGGCAATTGTGCAGAATTTTGCTGATATCGAGGCGATGGGTGCTCGCCCGGTGGCCGCGTTGTTGGGGCTTGTTGCGCCGGCAAGTATGAGCGCTGACGTGGTGGTTGGTATCGCCAACGGTATTCGGCAACGCGCAGAACGCTATAACGCTGAGTTGATTGGTGGCGATCTCACAGAAGGCGACTGCCTGGTTGTGAGCATTACCGCAATTGGCATTTTAGGGGGCTCACAAAATCCACTGACACTTGACGCCGCGCGGCCAGGACAGCGTCTCGTTGCAGCTGGTCGCATTGGATATTCTGCGGCGGGGTTAGCCCTGCTCCAGGAATGTGGTACTGGCTACCCCCGCGAGTTTTCCGATCTTGTGCAAGCGCATAGAGTACCGGAATTAACCCCTGGTCGGGGTGTTGTGGCGCGGGCGACTGGAGCCACAGGTATGACCGATAATTCGGATGGTCTTATTGTCGATTTACGCCATTTAGCGTTACGTTCCGGAGTGTTAATTGATCTACATTCGAACGAAATAGCGCCAGATTCACTGTTGGTAGAAGCGGGCAAGTTCTTAAACGTTGATCCTTGGAATTGGGTGCTTACCGGGGGTGAAGATCACACGCTCTTGGCCACCACCAGTAAAGAAGCGCCGTCCGGTTTCCGCACAATTGGCTCCGTTTACCGTGGATGTGGTGTTACGGTGGACGGCGCAAAGCCAAAATATCAAACAGGTTGGGTGAGTTTTTAATGGATCTTCGGTGGGCTGAGGTACTCGAGCCGGTGCGTGATGATATTGATGCACTCGCAGAACAAGAGGATTGTTTGCCAGCGCGTGAAAACATTCTCCGAGTATTTGATGATCCTTTTGATGACATCAAAGTGTTGATTGTCGGCCAAGATCCATACCCAACCCCTGGCCATGCGATGGGGTTGGCATTTTCCACAGCGCCCGGTGTGCGGCCACTACCCAAAAGTTTGGTGAATATATTCGAGGAATATGCCGCGGATTTGCAGCTTCCAAAACCACAAGATGGTGATCTCAGTGCATGGTCACGTCAAGGGGTCGCGTTATTCAACCGAGTGCTTACCGTGAGCCCCGGCAAGGCGGGATCGCACCGGAACATTGGGTGGGAAGCGATCACAGAGTTTGCGCTCCGTAAGCTCGCTGAACGTGACGCACCATTGGTAGCAATACTGTGGGGTAAAGATGCGCAAGCAACGCAACAATTTTTAGGTGATACGCCGTGCATTTGTTCACCCCACCCTTCGCCGTTGTCTGCGTATCGGGGATTTTTCGGGTCGCGCCCATTTACTCGCGCGAATGAACTGTTGGAAGGCCTCGGTGCCTCCCCAGTTGATTGGCGGCTGTAACATAGTTTTGTATGGCACATCTGACCAGTCTTGATGGACATGGGTTGCTGCGCTGGGCCGAGCGTGCAACACATGAACTGGGTGTACGGCGCGCAGAAATTAACGCTTTAAATGTCTTCCCAGTTCCAGATTCGGATACTGGTTCGAATATGGCACACACTATGGAAGCTGCGGTTGCGCAGGCACATGGGATGACCGGTACCGCTCGGGACATTGCTCATGCATTAGCCGCGGGTGCTGTACGCGGTGCCCGCGGAAATTCCGGTGTGGTACTGAGCCAAGTGTTGCGGGGGATCGCTCAAACCGCAGGGGACCATATCAATGGTGTGACTGTTCAAGCGGCGTTGCGGACTGCGGTGACGCTGGTGGATCGGGCCATCAGTGATCCAGTTGAGGGGACCGTGATTACGGTGTTGCGGGCCGCGGCAGAGGCGGCGGAAGCAACAGCATTGCCTGAGGTAACGCGGCAAGCAGTTGAAGCTGCGCGAATCGCGTTGGCTGCAACCCCAAGTCAACTCGCAGTGCTGCGTGATGCTGGTGTTGTCGACGCTGGTGGACAAGGGCTGGTGGTACTACTTGAGGCGCTGCTCGCCGAAGTAGAAGGAAACGCGGAGGTTAGTTCGGTCGTCCCGGTCGAGGCGTCGAAAAGCATTTACCTTGAGGTGATGTTTCATTTAACCTGCTCAACGCCCGCGCAATTTGAGCAGGCCGTGTATAACATTCGGAAATTTGGCGATAGTTTGATGGTGGCACGCGAGCATGAAACCGCCGCTACGATTCACATACATTCACGGCAACCCGGTGAGTTAATCGAATATGTTTTCAGTATTGGATCGGTGCGGGGTCTACACTTAGAAACGTTGCCTGAAACCCGCTTGGATAGTGATAATCGCGTGATTATTGCTGTAGTTCCAAACGGTACACTCGCCCAATTGTTCGAGGAGGCTGGGGTGCGGGTGATTCACCCTGGCTCGGGGTTGCTCTACGATCTGATCGCTGTTGCGCACGATGCTGGGGAGTTAGTGCTACTTCCAAACGGGTTAATGTCCAGAAAAGAAATCGTTGCTGCGGAGCGGGCCGCCAAAGCTGCAGAGCGCAGCCTCATGATTGTTCCAAGTCCTGGGCTTATCCATGGCATCGCCGCAGCCGCGGTCCATGATCCGCAACAACCAATCGCCGTGGATGCGTACGCGATGGCGGAGGCGGCGGGCGAAGTTCGCACCAAAAATCTTGATAGCGTTGATGACCTTGATGATGCGGTGGCCACAATGCTGGCTGAGGGTGGGGAGCTGGTCACCATTCTTTCATCGGTGCCATTAACAAGTGCTGCACTGCAGGAGCGCTACCCGGCGATCCAGTTTGAAATTTACCTCGCCACAGGATTGGAACATGTGTTGGAGATAGGGGTGGAGTAAATGCTTGGGTGGAAGGAACACCGCCCCTTGGAAAGTGTGCTTCCTAGCAAGGAAGCGAAAGCATTTGCCAAGCAATTGGAAATTCACACCTGCGGCGAATTACTGGAGTACTACCCAAGAACGTATGCGCAGCACGGCACGAATTTGGTCGTTGGAAATGCGCAGGAGGGGGATTACGTCACCATCGTTGGGGAAGTTGTGAGAAACACTCACTACCCTGAAGGTAGGCGTCCATATACCC
>JAUMZC010000009.1:0-29228 GCA_030528295.1 Corynebacterium sp. | reverse complement strand
TGGTGGTATTCAATGGTGCTGAAGACATCGTCGCAAGCTTTTTTAATACACTGGCGCCAGTTGTGCAGCTTAAAGCTGGCACACGCGTGATGATGTCCGGAAAAATCCGGTTTTTTCAGAACACTCCGCAACTTGCCCAGCCAAGTTATATTGTGTTGCGGCCGGAACAAAGCGGTAGCAATGACAGGTTCGAGGGTCGGACTCAAGCTTTTGGGGATTTACATCGGCTCACTTCCTACGGCGATTCAGATGACATCGCATCAATGCTGCAGGATATGCTGTGGATTCCCATTTATCCAGGCAAAAGCCAGTTTGCTTCATGGCGTGTTTTTGGTGCAATGAGTGAAGTGCTTCGCGCAATTACCATTCCCGAGCCATTGGACCATATTCCGCATGGCATGGTCACCATGGCAGAAGCATTCCGCGGTGTGCACCAGCCGGATGAACGTGGGCCGCAGCCGTATCTACAACGGTTGAAATATAACGAAGCGTTGGCGCTCGCGTTGGTGATGGCGCTACGCCGTGCTGATTCCGACGCACGAATTGCTCCAGAATGCCGTCCGAATATGGGGTATCAGCAGGAATTGTTTGACGCATTACCCTTTGATTTCACCGCAGGGCAGCAGAAAGTTATTACAGAAATTGCGAGCGATTTAAGTTCCACAACACCGATGAACCGGTTGTTGCAAGGTGAAGTGGGTTCGGGAAAAACGGTTGTCTCACTGGCAGCGATGCTGCAGGTGGTGGACTCTGGTAAACAATGTGCGCTGCTTGCTCCAACGGAAGTGCTCGTCACCCAACATGCGCGCACACTGAAGAACTTATTGTTGGATATCCCAGTGAATGTCGTGACATTAACGGGTGCGATGTCAGTGCCAGCGAAACGGCAAGCATTGTTGGACATTGTCTCTGGTGAAGCCGATATCGTTGTGGGTACCCATGCCTTGATTCAACAGGGTGTGGAGTTTTTTGATCTGGGTTTAGTTGTTGTTGACGAACAGCATCGCTTCGGTGTGGAACAGCGGGATACATTACGGAACCGGGGGAAGGATGGCATCACGCCTCATGTGCTTGTGATGACCGCGACTCCTATTCCGCGCACGGTTGCAATGACCGTGTTTGGTGACCTGAGTGTGTCGACACTACGGCAGCTCCCACAGGGACGGCGCCCGGTTGTTTCATTTGTTGTGCAGCAAGGACACACCGCGTGGATGAATCGAATGTGGAATCGCATCCGTGAGGAGCTGAGTTTAGGGCATCAGGGATACATAGTATGCCCCCGTATTGAGGGATCGGGTGGCGTCCTTGAAACGTTCGAAACATTGAATGCCGGTCAATTCAGTGCATACACGTTGGCGGTATTGCACGGACGTATGCCAGCGGAAGAAAAAGAACGCATTATGCGGGATTTCACCGCTGGTTATATTGATATGTTGGTGGCCACAACTGTTATCGAAGTTGGGGTGGATGTGCCAAATGCAACGGTAATGCTGGTGCGGGAGGCTGAAAGTTTTGGGGTATCACAGTTGCATCAATTGCGTGGCAGGATTGGTCGAGGTAGGGAACAATCAGTGTGTTTTTTCCATACTCAACAGGCGAAGAATACTCCCTCGTACCAACGCCTTTCGGAGGTTGCTGAAGTTGCCGATGGGTTTACCATCGCGGAAATTGATTTGCGCTACCGCCATGAAGGCGATGTGTTAGGCACTGCGCAGTCTGGTGTGAAACGCCGATTGAAGCTGCTGAGCTTAGTGGAGGATTTTGAGATTATTCAACAGGCATCTGTTGACGCAAGGGATCTTGTGGCACGCAACCGTGTACTTGCTGAGCAGCTTATTAGTGATGTCGAGTTGGATGAACAAGTATTCCTCGAGAAGACGTGAGTTAAGCTACTAGCATGAATATTTGCGCTCCGTTTGCTGGCATTGTCCGCTACGTTGTGAGCGAAGGCGACACCGTGGCAGCTGGTGACACATTGGCTATTGTTGAAACGGTGAAGCTGGAAGCTCCAGTGATTGCCCCAGGACCAGGGATTGTCACCTCACGCTCACTTGATGATTTTGCTGATGTCTATGGTGGTGACTGCATCCTCGAACTTGGGAAACTGTAAATGACACGGATTATTTCTGGTGACGCACGTGGCCGAAAAATCAAGGTTCCGCCGGAAGGGACCCGGCCGACGTCCGATCGCGCACGCGAAGGTTTGTTCTCGTCATTGCAGGTCCGTTTTGGATTCCAAGGGGCAAGGGTATTGGATTTGTTTGCCGGTTCGGGGGCTCTTGGTTTAGAGGCTGCGTCTCGCGGTGCGGAAGCTGTCGTGTTGGTGGAAAACGACCGGAAAGCGGTGGATATCATCCGCCACAACGCGGCCGTCGTGAAACATCCCAATGTGACGATTGTCGAACAAAAAGCCTCAACGTATTTGGCCAACGCACCGCGGAATTATTTCGATATGGTGCTTGCTGATCCACCATATGAACTGGCTGATTCTTCGGTCCGTGAAATGCTGGAAGCGCTTATTCCTGCGCTTGTCGACGGCGCCGCGGTGGTCGTTGAACGGCACATAGCTTCACCGGAAACTGACTGGCCAGAGTGTTTTACCCCGACTACTCAAAAGTTGAAAAAGCGTACCTACGGTATCGCACGAATGGATATGGCGGTGTACCATGCCTAGCCGCGCCGTGTGCCCAGGTTCCTTCGACCCGGTGACTCTTGGGCACATCGACATCATTTCTCGAGCCGCCGAACATTTTGGTGAACTCACGGTGTTGGTGACTCATAATCCAAACAAAGCTGGCTTGTTTACCGTTGATGAACGGTTATCGCTGATTCGGGAAGCCACGTCGCATATCCCAGGTATTACCGTGGATTTCTGGAGTGGTCTCCTGGTGGACTATACGAGTGCTCATGGCATTACTGCGCTCGTCAAAGGCCTGCGTAGTGGCATCGATTATGAGTACGAACTTCCGATGGCGCAGATGAATCGTCGGCTCACCGGTGTGGATACATTCTTTCTTCTCACTGACCCGAAATTCGGCTATATTTCCTCAACACTGTGCAAGGAAGTTGCCCGTTATGGTGGGGATGTGACCGGTTTACTTCCTGATTGCGTCATTGATGCACTGAAAACAAAATTCTAAAATAAAGTTCATGGTTGGATTCCTCATTGTGCTGTTAACGCTCGCAGCTGGGGCGTTTTTGCAGCGAGTATCGGGCATGGGTATGGCGCTGGTTTCTGTATCCATTATGAGTTTGTTACTTGGCCCGGTGGAGGGAGTCCTGGTAGTGAACTTCATGGCAGTGATCAACGCTCTCCTCACAACATTCACAGTCAAACAGTGGGTGAATTGGAAAATGTTTGCGCTGATTTCGTCGATGGTTGTTGTGGGTGTTGTGCCGGGCACCATGTTGATCAGTAGGGTGAGCGTGCCGTTGCTCCAAGTGATTGTGGGGTGCATGCTGCTGCTGGCGTTGGCGGCAGTGATCATTGGTAAACGCTATATCCCGCAAATGACAAGCAACACGTTGGCAGTGTTGTCTGGCATTGCCGCTGGATTTATGAGTACTCTTGCGGGGATCGCAGGACCAGCGTTAACGGTGTACGCCAGTGCATCACGATGGGAGCAACGGGAGTTTGCGGCGACATTACAACCGATTTTTATTGTTGCTGGTGGGCTCTCATTTTCGAGCAAACTCTTGTTTGGCGCGGGTTCGTTGAGTATGGCCACGAGTTGGGTGTGGCCTGCGGGAATTCTTGGAATGCTGCTAGGCATTTGGCTTGGGGTGAGATTCTCCAATTCCATATCCCGTGATACCGCATGGAAGCTTTCACTCACCGTCGCGATTGCTGGTGGGCTGTCAGCGTTGGTGCGGGGGCTTTCCGCGCTTTAGTGTGTCGACGTCGCGGAGTGAAGCGCAAACGCTAACGCTGCGGGGAGTACGGCAATGAGGACGTTAGCTGCCAGCACTTTTAACTGCAGTAGTTGTTTGAAGTGAAACCCATAATCCGACCATCCAGCGCAGTGTTCGGTGCCTGGAATAAGCACCCAACGCGGTTTCATGGTGCAAATAACCAACCAGTCCACAATGACCAGATCGTAAATAAGGAAAACGATCTCAGCGAGTAACGCAACAAGATATGTCGTCGCAATATCAGCGTCGTGGTTGGTGAGAAACAACCACGTGGTGGCGGTCATCGCGAGAATCAAGCTCACCATAAACAGTGCTCCCCACAATATGCCGGAACGGCGTTGTGCTGCAGTTGGTGCAGATAGTAGCTGCTGAATATCCTGTGGATAATCGGCCCGAAACGCCTCTTTTCCGGGACCTAACGCAATGATGAGTACCACCGTGGGAATCATCATGATGACGGACGTTGTGGTGAGGCTATGTTGAAAGACCGCGAGCATAAGGTAATCCTAACCTGTCATCCCTGGGGTGTGTTGTGGTGCAGGAAATCAGCCTCAGGGTTGAGGCCAGTGTGCAGCCGCCAGCACTAATGTTGAGGTGGTGGTAAGTAAACACATGGCGCTGATTATTCGATGCGTAGTCTTTCTATGTATCGCAATCGTATCCCTGGTCGATGTGTATTACGGTAGCCCAGTCACAGACAGCGAACCGGCAGGGCCGCTCGGGATGACCCTCGCGGTGATTGTGGCGGTGGGATTGTTTGTGTACCCGTGGTATAAGGACCGGGCATTATTTGTTGCCTGCTGCGCATTGACCGCAATGATTTTCATTTCAAACGTTGCGGAGATGCTGCTTGTGGGGCCGCCAGTGCTATATGGAACGTATCTGGCGGCAGCATATTCGAATAATCGAAACGTTTGGCTTATATGGGCACTCACAGGTGTGACTGCTGCGCAGTTTTCGGGGGTATCGTTTGTCCATATCGATTCGTTGCGAACCGGAGTCATTGTCCTTGTTTCCACGTTTGCGATCATTGGTTTTGTGTGGCTGTTGGGGTTGAATAAACGCCGCCAGTTCGCCGATATGGTTGCTATGAAGGAACGCGCTGAGCTGGCTGCCACGCTGGAACGCACCCATATCGCCCGCGAACTTCATGATATTGTGGGCCACAACCTCACCTCAGTGATTGCGCTTGCAGACGGTGCTCGTTTCGCTGCAGCAAATGACCCTCAAATCGCAGTAGATACCCTGAAAACAATTGCGGATTCCTCACGCGCGGCATTGCAGCAAGTGCGGGGGCTTGTCACACTGTTGCGTGACGACGCCCGCCCACGGCTCGCCCCGTCCAGTGCGGGGATTCCAGTGCTGATTGAGGATGCGAAAGCAAGCGGGTTCCATCTATCAGTCACTGGTGAGGTGCCTGAACATCTCGAACCTGCGACCGGATTCGTATTGTTTCGCACCGTTCAAGAATTACTCACCAATATGATTCGGCACGCCGCTACTCCCTACGGCACATTGATCTTTGAACACACAATGCAAGGTGTGAAAGTCCTGGCAGAGAACGATTGTGCGGGGGAGGCTAGTGAAGGTATGGGGCTGATGGGTTTGCGGGAACGAGTTCAAGCTATAGGCGGTTCGGTGCGTACAAAGCAAGCTGATGGTCGTTTCTATGTTCAGGTGGTGATTCCGCAATGATTCGTGTTGGTTTGGTTGATGATCAACCCCTTGTCCGCGCAGGATTCGCGATGCTCGTGAATTCGCAGCCCGATCTCAACGTGGTGTGGCAAGCCGGGGATGGGTCCGAAGTTCCTGGTAAACCGGGCGTCGATATCGTCCTTATGGACGTCCAAATGCCGAATGTCGATGGCATTACCGCCGCCGCCACGCTGCTGAAGGACGACGATCACGTCAAAGTCATTATGCTCACCACGTTCGACGACCGCGATTACGTCACCGATGCCATCGCAGCAGGTGCCAGCGGGTTCCTGCTGAAAGATGCAGACCCGGAAGAACTTTTAAAAGCAGTCAGAGTTGTTGCGGCTGGCGACGCCGTGCTCGCACCGCGGGTCACCGCAAAGCTACTGACAGATTTTATTCCGCGTCCCGCACACACTTCCATCGAGATGGCGGACCTGACTCCACGCGAAGTTGAGGTATTGCGTCTCATGGCGATGGGCTACAGCAACCATGAAATCGCTGAAATCCATGTCGTGAGCATTGCCACCGTAAAAACCCATGTGCGTCATATCCTGATGAAGCTTGATGCCAGGGACCGTGTTCATGCCGTGTTGTTCGCTTACCGTCATGGCTTGGTGAGCAGGGAAGATCTACTCGCTCAAGAGTGAGTGGGTTGCCTCCACCTACGGGTTGAGGCGAAAAGATCAGCTTCAAGGGTGACGCGCCAAAATCCCGTCGCCATCACAATGTGAACCATGACATCACTTGCAATAGAAACACGAGGCTTAACAAAGCGTTACCAAAGTAACGTTGCAGTTGACGCGGTGAACCTCCAGGTTCCGGAAGGAAAGATCTACGGTTTTATTGGGCCGAATGGTTCCGGCAAATCCACAACAATGAAAATGCTGCTGGGGCTGACACGGCCGAGCGCTGGAGAGGCGTTTGTCCTAGGCGAACAAGTATCCACTCGTCCGAGTAACACCCTCATGCAATCGGTGGGTTCGATGATCGAAGCGCCATCTGGATATGGGCATCTCACCGGACTCGAAAACCTGCAAATTATGCAACATGCTCTGGGGTTGAAAAAGACCCAGATTGAGCAGGCGCTGGAAATCGTTCACCTCACCAAATACCAAAACAAACTTGTGAAGCAATATTCGCTCGGGATGAAACAGCGTCTGGGTATTGCCATGGCATTGGCGAGAAACCCGAAGGTGCTGATTCTTGATGAACCTACAAACGGTCTGGACCCGGCCGGAATTGAGGAGATTCGCGGATTGCTCCGTACCTTGGTTTCGCAGGGCGTCACCATTCTTGTGTCGAGTCACCTGCTCGATGAGTTGGATAAAATTATCGACGTCCTCGGGATCATCGTCCGTGGAAAGCTCATGTTCCAAGGAATGCGAGGGGAGCTGTTGGGCCGAAGTTCGCCGGATGTGCTGGTTCGTTCATCAGATCCATCAGCAGTGCTGACTATGGCTCGAGATGCTGTCATGCTTCCGGATGGGTGTGTGCGAATCGCAGGATTGGCCGAGCATGAAGTTGCGGAATTCAATTCGCGTCTGGTGCAACAACACATCGACGTTTTTGAATTGTCGCGCGCACATCAAAGTCTTGAAGATGTGTTCCTGGATCTTACCGTGGGGAGTGGTCTGCAGTGACCATGATTGATGTTCGTCTGGAATGGCTGAAGATGCGCCGCCAACGCTTCATGCTATTCAGCCTGGTTGCAGTTTCAGCGTGTTTTATCCTAGCAATAATGTATTTCGCCCGGGATGGCGAACGGGACTGGGCGGGTTTAATTCTTTCGGTGTCGTTTTCGCTAGCTTTGACCATGCCTGTAGCCGTTGCTGTGATAGCTAGCCGTCATACTGACATTGAACATGCGGCCGGGGGTTGGTTATTCGGTGCGTCGATGGGACGCAAGCGCGGAACCTTGTGTCAAGCAAAACTTATCGCCTTAGTTCCGGTCATGATTGCAGTTACCAGCTGCATTGTGTTTGGAATTATGGCACTTGGCTTTGTAAATGACATGGGTCCAGTCGTGGGTTTGCATTATTGGATTGGTTATTGGATCTCACTGTGCATCGTAAATATTTGCTTCTGTGCCTTACACATTCTTTTGTCGGCATGGAATGATAACCAAACTGTGGGGTTGGGAGTGGGCGTCCTCGGTGCATTTATGGCCGGGTTTAGCATGTTGCTTCCGACGAATGAATTTTGGGTGAAGCTCATCCCATGGAGCTACTATGCGCAGATCACACCTGCGATGTTTGTAGAGTCCTCGGTTAAGTATATGACCGCAAACTGGGGGTCATTGGCAGTGTTTAGTGTCGTGGTTTTGGGGGCTTTTTATGTGATGACGAGTGTAATGAATAGGCAGGGCAAAGAATGATATACGCCGAATTATTAAAATTAAAACGAGCACAATTGTGGGTTGTTGCGTTTATCCTTCCGCTGTTAGCAGTTGTGACTGGAACGGCGAATACTGTTGGCAATGCTGGGGTGGTCAGCCAAAACTGGGAAGGGCTCATGAGCCAGATCACGCTGTTTTATGGATTGTTTTTCTGCGCAATCGGTATTTCAGTGATGGTTGCCGCGGGTTGGAGGATGGAGCATCGTGGCAATAATTGGAATCAGGTCCACACCACCACATCGAATTATTTCGGTTTCATGATGGCGAAAGTGTTGGTACTGCTCCTGCCGGTTGCCGGGATGAATGTGATGTTGCTGGTACTTTCAACGATCGCTGGAAAACTCGTGGCAGGTTTTTCAGGAATGCCGCCGTGGTATGTTACCGCTCCACTACTATTGACGGTCGTTGCCGCCGCACCGCTGGTCGCTTTACAATCACTATTTTCTTCGTGGTTCCAGTCGTTTGGTGTACCGGTCGGGCTTGGCCTACTTGGGGTTATTGCCGGGTTCGGCATTATTCAGAAATTTCAAACACTTGCGTTTATTGTTCCGCATGCTTTTGTGGCGCAGATAGGATTGATGGGGTCCATCGCGGTTGACGGACCCCTACCAGCGACGGCGGATTCGGCACTCAAGACCGTCATCACATCTGTTATCGGAACGCTAGTGCTATCCCTTATTGGATCGTACGTATTGCGTTGGCGTAAAACGCTATAGCAGGCTCGAAAGGAAGGTTTTGGTGCGGTTGTGTTGTGGGTTATCAAGAACCTCGGCGGGGGTACCAGCTTCAACAACTGCACCGCCATCCATGAATACAACCTGGTCACTCACTTCACGGGCAAAGCCCATTTCGTGAGTAACAACGAGCATGGTCATTCCGTCCGCAGCGAGGCCCTTCATCACATTTAATACTTCGCCGACAAGTTCGGGGTCTAACGCAGACGTAGGTTCGTCGAAAAGCATCAACTTGGGATCCATTGCGACGGCGCGTGCGATGGCGACGCGTTGTTGCTGCCCGCCCGACAATTGCACAGGGTATGCATCAGACTTGTGTGCCAGACCAACCGAAACCAACAGCTCCATCGCTCGCTTTCGCGCTTGCGCTTCGGGCTGCTTTTTCACATGAATTGGGGCTTCGATAATATTTTCAATTACCGTGCGGTGAGGGAAAAGGTTGAACTGCTGGAAGACCATGCCGATGTCGGTGCGTTGGCGGGCAGCTTCCCGCTCTGAAATTTCATACAAGGTCCCATTGCGTTCTTTGTAACCAATGAGTTCGCCATCAACATAGAGCCGACCAGCAGAGATTTTTTCCAAGTGGTTCACACAACGGAGAAATGTTGATTTACCCGAGCCAGAAGGCCCGATCAAGCAGGTGACGGTGCCTTTGGGAACTTCAAGGTCGATGCCTTTCAGTACTTCGAGTTGGCCAAAGCTCTTGCATACCTGCTGAGCATCAATCATGAGAGTAGACATGGTGGTTAGTCCTCGGAAACGGTGACATTCGCTGGGGGCTTGCCTTCTGCGTCAGCCAACGCGGCAAGTTGACGGGCTGTGAGGTGTTTGGATGCACCCCGAGAGAAGTATTTCTCCAAATAGTATTGGCCGACCATCAGTACTGACGTGATCACCAAATACCACGTTGCAGCAACCAGGAGCATCGGAACAGGTTCGAACAGGCTATTGGCAATATCCATGGAGCGTCCATAGAGTTCTAGCGAATACGGTACCGCAACCACCAGTGATGTGGTTTTCAGCATGGAAATCAATTCGTTGCCCGTGGGTGGGATGATGATGCGCATTGCCTGGGGGAGTACTGTGCGACGCATCGTTTGCCACCAACTCATACCGAGGGCTTTCGACGCCTCGGTTTGCCCTTCAGGGATTGCTTGGATACCGGCGCGAACTATTTCGGCCATATAGGCGGACTCGTTGAGCCCTAAACCGATCACTGCCAGGAAAAACGCGTTCTTTAAAACACCTTGGAGATCAATCTCGGTGAATCCCAGGCTAATGCTTTGGTAAATCGAGCCAGCAAGTCCCCAGAAGACCAGCTGGACGTATACGGGTGTGCCGCGGAAGATCCAAAGATATGCCCAACTCACTGTGCGCATCACCGGATTTGGTGACATCCTGAGTACGGCGAGGATGGCGCCGAGAATCACGCCGATAAGCATTGCGAGGATTGTCAATGCGAGCGTATGAAGAGCGGCATTAGCTACGCGAGTATCGAATAGATATGCGCGGTATGTTGCCCACCCATAGGCCTCATTGTTTGCGGCAGAAACAACGAACCAAATTGCCAATAGTGTAAGTACCCCAGCGGTAATCCACCGTCCGGGTTGTGGCAATGATTTCGCCTCGATGGGTTTTGGAGTGCTCGGCGAGGTCATGATGCTTCCTTTCCAACAATGGATTCGCCGTTGATCATGGCAGATTCAACCAAGCCTTCGCTCAAACCCCATTGCTTCATAATGCGAGCGTATTCACCAGTTTCAATTAAATGTTGTAACGCAGCAGCAAGCGCCGGGCCGAGCTCAGAGTCTTTCTTTACTGGCCAGCCGTATTGCGCGGCGTCGAAAATTTCTCCGATGAGTTCGATGCGGCCATCGGAGCGGGCAACTGCCCAAGCGGTGACCGGCGAGTCAGCCGAAAAAGCGTCCGCACGACCTAGAATCGCGGCGGTAGCAGCAGCGTCGGAAGCATCATAGGCAAGTTTTTCGATTGGTTCCTTACCGGCGGCGATGCATTCCTCGTTGCGGCCAGTAACGTCGTCGGTATCTGAAACTGTTGTTCGTTGTACGGCGACGGTTAAACCACATGCGTTATCGGGGTCAACATTCGAACCTGGTTGCGATGCCCACTGAATTCCAGCGTTCAGATAGTTGACGAAATCATAGTTTTTGCGGCGTTCTTCCGTATCGGTAAAACCACTTACGCCAAAATCGACGGTCCCAGAGGAAACTGCAGGGAGAATCAAGCTGAAATCCTGGTCTTTGATTTCCAGCTCCAAGCCCATCACGGCTGCCGCAGCGCGGGCTAAATCAATATCAAAACCAATGATGTTTCCTGTTGAATCTTTAAATTCAGCAGGTGCGAATGGTGGATTCGTGCCAATTACAATGGTGCCTCGTTTCGCAATCTTGTCCGGCACCATCGCCTGAATCTCTGGAACGGCTGCTGGTCGAACTTCCTGCCAGCCGTCTGGGAGACCACCTTCAACATTGGTCACGCAGCCACTCAAAAGTGTGGCTATAGCTACCACGGCTGTTACCAGCCAGGGAGCTCGTTTAGGTGAACGCAAAGTCATGCGCATAAATGTAACATATGCACACCTTGGAAGCCAGAAATGGCGAGTTCTTGCGCATATTCTAGGGATTTTATGAACTATGCAGCGCTTTTAGGTGCATATTTTTCAGCAAGAATCGTAGCGCCAACAATAATGGCACCCAAGGCAACAAACCCAAAAATCTTGACCGCATTATCGCCAGGCGCCAGCAATGCTGAAGACTCTGATTGCCAAGGCCACAGTGCTCGCAGTGAACCCAACATCAAGCCCGCCATGGTGACCAACGTGACGGTGCGATGGTTGACCATCAGGTAATCAAGCAACTTAATAAACAAAACGAGCCCGGTGAACGCACCAAGTCCAAACACAAGGATCATGGAGATATCACGGTCCTTAATCGCCCCAATCACAGGGGCGTACAGGCCGACGGCAAGCAAAAAGAATGATCCTGAAACCCCCGGCAGCACCAATGCGCAGATAGCAACAGCGGCAGCGCAAAACACAATGAGCATTGAGGGGTTTGACTGCTCTGTAGACGTAAAACCAGTGCCCCAAAACGTTAATACCGCGGCGAGAATAAACATCGGTGCGGCGATAAACCACTTGGATCGCAGGTCAGCCTTACTCACCATACTCAGCGGGACAAGGATTGAAACCGCAACCATTCCAAGGAAAAGTCCGCGAGAAACTTCAGGATGATGTTCCACAAAATCATGCATCACTCCAGCCATTCCGAGGACCGTGGCTGCCATGCCCACACCAACCGGAATTAATAGCCACCAGTCGATGTCCTTGAGTTTGCCATTGACCGCAGCCCGATCAACGATGATGGACTTCGCGACGTCGAGAAGCTGATTGCCAGCATGGAGCGCGCGCTCGTAAATACCAACAACAAGAGAGATAGTCCCACCTGATACACCAGGGACCAGTTCAGCCATTGCTATCAATCCGCCGCGAATAATATTCAACAGCACTTCAAGGGGCTTACCTGTCGAGCGGGTAAGAACAGGGGAGTGTTCGCTCACGTAGAATCCTTTGAAAGTATAGGAAGTGGAAAACGAACACTTACTTTACGCGGTTACGGCATACTATGTCTTTATCAGCAGGCTCTTGGTGAGCAGAAACACGAACACACATACAGCGTGGTGTTTCTCAATGTAATATCTGCGCCCGATGTTGAATCGAACTTAACGGCTATTGAGGGAATGAAAGCGTAATCTGGCGCGACCCATGGTGAATAAACCATAAACAATCAACGCCAAGGGAATCGCGTGTGCAACAGTGAAGTTGCCACTGAGATTGCCAAGTTGCAACACAAGGAAACCTAAAACCGTCAAAACGACGATTCGAACATCTAATTGATCTCTCGAGCAATCGTTTGGGTGCTTTAACATTATGGCCTCCTTGATGATCATCTGTTGTTCCGATAGGTAAACCCGCTGCGCAGCACCCCCAAAAAGGGCGCCGAAAACAGGATGGAATTCCTAACTTTGCTCAACCTCTTGTTTGTGGTCACATACGCCAACAGTTTAGTAAAACTAAGAACTACTGTTATTGAACGAAAACATGACAGAACCAGTCAATGGAAACGTAAAAAGTGATACTTTTCGGAGATATAACTGCAATGTCGCCGCTATCGTGCGTATCTGCGGGGGCGGTCGCGGTCGTCGATAAGCAGTGCAAAACCCCTGTTGAAATGCAAATTCACACTTCAAACAGGGGTTGTATTCTCGTGCCCCAGGTGAGACTCGAACTCACACTGGACGGGTTTTGAATCCGTTGCCTCTGCCAATTGGGCTACTGGGGCGTGCGTTGATGATGTTAGCGCATCACGTGCGTATTGGCGAAATCGCAGCGTAGGGCCGGTTGTTTCGACTTGTTGTTGGGGCGGTAGTTTACAATCGGGCGGGTGACTGAATCTGTGATTGAATCTCGCCCTCGTCTGATGCTCATCGATGGACATTCCATGGCATTTCGTGCGTTTTACGCGTTGCCGGCGGAAAACTTTGCCACCACTGGCGGCCAGCACACGAATGCTGTGTATGGGTTTTTGTCGATGTTGACCACGCTTGTGAAAGATGAAAAGCCCACCCATATTGCGGTGGCGTTCGATGTGGGGCGCAAGACATTTCGCACAGATATGTTCCCGGACTATAAGGCACAACGCGAGGCGGCTCCGGAGGAGTTTAAGGGCCAAGTTGCGCTCATTAAAGAGGTACTGGCATCCATGGGGATCGTGACCATGGAGGTTGAGAATTATGAAGCCGACGATATCATCGCTACCTTATCGACGGCCGCGACCGCTAAGCAGTTCGAAACGCTTATTGTGACCGGGGATAGGGATTCTTTCCAACTGGTCAATGATTCGACCACAGTGCTCTATCCGATGCGTGGTGTGAGTGTGTTGCATCGTTTTACACCGCAAGCTGTGCAGGAAAAATACGGATTGACGCCGGTGCAATATCCCGATTTTGCGGCGCTTCGTGGGGACCCTTCAGATAACTTGCCCAATATTCCGAAGGTTGGCGAGAAGACCGCCACGAAGTGGATTACGGAGTATGGTTCGCTCGAAAAACTTATTGAACATGCTGATGAGATTAAGGGCATGGCCGGGAATAACTTCCGTGAGAGACTGGACCAGGTTCGGATGAATCGCAAACTGACGGAAATGGTCAAGGATTTAGACTTGCCTTATACGCCGGATGAACTTTCATTCCGCTCCGCGAATACCGCCGACATCGCAGAAAAATTCGATGAGCTCGAGTTTGGCACCAACCTTCGTGAACGCGTATTCAGCATTATCGATGCCGATGATGTTGTCGAAGAAACAATCGAAGAAGCGCCAGAGGTCGTTACCGACCTGGATCCGCTTGATGTCTGGCTAGCCGGGCGTCAAGGTCAGCCGCTTGCTGTAGCTGTGGAAGGGCGTTCCGCTCCGGGTAATGGCGATGCATATTCAATTGCACTGGTAGACGAGAGTTATCACAGCATTGTTGCCGATCTTGCAGAAATCAACCCGAAGGAAGAAACTGCGCTTGCTGATTGGCTGCAAAGCGAATCTCCGAAGTATTTCCACGAATCAAAAGCTGCCTATCACATGCTTGCAGGTCGTGGATTCGAGTTGAAGGGCGTGGTTCACGATACGTCGATCGCGGCCTACTTGTTGCGTCCGGGCCAACGAACCTATGAGCTTAAAGATGTACTGCAACGCCATTTGCGGCGACAGCTCTCAGAAAACGAATCAGGTCAACTTTCTTTGCTTGACGGACCTGACAATGTGCGCGATCTCATTGACCATGCAGTGGCCACCCTCGACTTAAGCATTGCTTTGACCAAAGAGTTGCAAGCAATTAACTCCTTTGAGCTATATCACGATCTGGAGGTCCCGCTTGCCGGAGTGCTTGCCCGAATGGAAGCCACTGGTATCACCGTTGATGTCCAACGGCTCGAGGAGCAACGCAAGCACTTCATTGACATGGTTGCTGCCCAAGAAGAAGCCGCACGCGAACTAGCTGGCGATCCAACGCTTAACCTTTCGAGCCCGAAGCAGCTGCAAGTTGTGCTGTTTGAAACACTCGGAATGCCCAAAACAAAGAAAACGAAAACAGGGTATTCCACTGCAGCCAAAGAGATCGAAGCACTTGCTGTGAAGTATCCGCATCCCTTCTTGGATCATTTGTTGGCGCATCGCGAATACCAAAAAATGAAAACCACCCTTGATGGTTTGTTGAAAGCAGTGCAGCCCGATGGCCGCATCCACACCACGTTCAATCAAACGGTCGCATCCACGGGACGCCTGTCTTCAACCGATCCAAACCTTCAAAACATTCCGGTTCGTACGCCATCGGGCCGGAAAATCCGATCGGCGTTTATTGTCGGCGAAGGTTTTGAATCATTGCTGACGGCGGACTATTCGCAGATTGAAATGCGTGTGATGGCGCATCTATCCGCCGATGAAGGCCTGATTGAAGCGTATAAAAAAGGCGAAGACCTGCATAATTACGTGGGTTCGAAGGTCTTTGATGTTGGTATCGATGAGGTCACTCCGGAGTTGCGTCGCCGCGTAAAGGCGATGTCCTACGGTCTCGTGTACGGACTGTCCGCGTTTGGTCTAGGCCAACAGCTCGGCATCCCAGCCGGTGAGGCGAAGGGCATTATGGACAATTACTTTGCCCGTTTCGGCGGTGTCAAAGAGTACCTCGATAAAGTGGTCGATCAAGCCCGACGCGACGGCTATACGTCAACGCTGTTAGGGCGCCGCCGCTACCTCCCTGAGCTCACTTCCGATAATCGAGTAGCGCGCGAAAATGCTGAACGTGCAGCCCTCAACGCGCCGATTCAAGGTACAGCGGCTGACATTATTAAGGTTGCCATGCTGCGTGTCGACGCCGCGCTTCGTGCAGCTGATCTACGCTCGCGGGTGCTCTTGCAAGTTCACGATGAACTGGTTGTAGAAGTGGCTCCAGGAGAGCTGGAAACCGTCCAATCCATACTCGAACGTGAAATGGACAAAGCGATCACGCTTTCGGTGCCATTGGAAATCTCAACTGGCTACGGACAAAACTGGGACGAGGCAGCGCACTAGTATTTTTGCAACATTGTGCTGGGTGGGCTGGTCAATTCTGAACCAACGGCCAGCCCACCGGGGGATTCTCGGAGCATCATTGATAAATATGTTATATGTGTTTGCTGTTTTGCCCCTCTATGTGGCGCACAGTAATGAATTATCCAAATACATAACTAATTATTTTTCTGCAGAAACCCTCCGAATAACCTTCCTTGTCTCATTTGTTATGCCTCTTTTTGAGGGGCTGTGTTTCGAAACTGTCGCTGTTCAGTAACAGGTCCTCTATTTGTTCGGCTTCGATGTTCATCAATCGTAGTTAACCTGCACTTTTTACTAAAAGATAGTGGCATAATCTTCCTGAAATAAAGTGGAATATAAAAACACGGCGGTAACGCATCCATTGGTTTTTGCGATACTCTTAATGAAAGAACTCATTCCTCTCGAGTGGTACCAACTTAAGTTTCATCCGTCTTTTCTGTCAGTTCTATGAATTCACAGAAATAAAAAACTTCGTTGTTGTATTCCGATGACCATGGCTGTCCGCTGGGCAGTTGTATAGGTCATCACAAAATAAGAAGGAGTTGAGTTACCGATGGCATCGAAACGTTCAATATTCACCAAAGTGGTTGCCACCATGATCGCTGTTATGCTCGCTGCTTGCGAGTTCCCCGCCTCAGGACAAAGCGCAACAAGTGTATCCCCCTCGAGCAGTGTTTCAACATCTAATGGTAACTCTGATGGGTGCGCCTCGCTCACAGGCCAGCAGGCTCTTGAAAAGTACATTGATAGAGTAGGGCTACCGTTCCCGGCAGAACCGGCCGGACCTGACAACCGCTGGAGTATGAATAGTCCAACTGACACGTACGATCCTTGTAAAGATCTCTCCTGGATTGTTCTTGAAATTGATCGTGCTACTGGTTCTTCCCCTGATCAAGTGATGTTTTTCAATAACGGGGTATACATCGGGCAGGCAACAGAAGAGGCGTTTGATTTTTCGCCGGAGGTTACTCGAATCAAACGCGATCTTGTGCAAGTTGTCATGAATGTCATTGCTCCAGGTGAACCTACAGCTGGTTACACAACCAGTGTCGTATCGGTCTATGGCTGGAATGATGAAACGAACCGGTTTGAACATTATGGGCCGCTACCAGCAAACGTGAGAACTGATGCCTATGAATACTTCCCATGATGAATCTGTCCGGAGTTCAAAATTGATGCCGGACTAGTAAAAAATCAGCGGTATTGGTCGTTGATCACATTTCACTAAGGGCAACAAGGAGGTGAGTCCAGTGGCATTGCGAAGCGGATCCATCACTAAACTAGCTGCGGTTACGTGTGTGTTGGCAATGATATTGGCTGGTTGTGAGGAACCAGGTACTGGCACCAATGCTACAAAAACCGCTGGTACTAGCCAGGTTCAAACAGCAAATTCTGATTCGGGAAACACCGGGACCAACACGGTTGGAACTGAACAGACGGATCAAAGTGCAACTCAAAGTGGTGTACCGGAATCGAGCGGAGCTGAGCAACAATCAACCCTGTCAACCGGTGGGGAAACGCAGCAGGAATGTGCCAACCTCACAGGGCAGGAGGCTCTTGAAACCTATATTCACGCGGTGCCTAAACCATTTCCTCCGGATAGGGATCCAGGCGAGAATTATTGGAGTATGAATAGTTCGACGGATACGTACGATCCGTGCGCTGAGATGTCGTGGATTGTGTTGGGGATTGACCGCGCGACTGCTTCCTCGCCGTACCAGGTGATGTTGTTTCACAAGGGCGTTTATGTTGGTCGCGCAACCGATCAGGCGTTTGGCTTTGCTCCGGTTTCCGTGGAACGCGTTGATGACGACGATATTATCGTCACGTTCCGCTATGGTTTGGAAGGCGAATCCAATGCTGAGTCTTCCGGCCGTGTGAGTGCGCGCTATAGTTGGGACCCAACGCTGCAACGGCTCGATCGATACGGTGATGTCCCGCCAGGCAGCAAGTTTGGACCAGGTTAAACGTCTGCCACTGACTGGCTAGGCCGCCACGGGATTAACCAAGCGGCCCAGCCAGTCGTGGGGGGTTACAAGCAATAGCGTGTTAATTCGCCGATGAACATAGTTCATGAAAATCGGCGAATTCTTTCGTTCCGGTCCGCATGGAGGTGATTCGGCCATTCTCAATACCGAACGAAAGGAAGATATCCGGATTATTCGGACTTTCCACCATGACATGGGGTGACATCGCGAATTGCCCGGTATCTGAAACGTTCAGCTCAGGGTAGACGCGAGCGACGTCGTCAGGCGAAGATCCAAAACCTAAACCGCGGGCCGTTGTTACAAAACCAGTTGATGTATTTTGGCCTACGTAAAATCCTGCGAGCTTGCCACGCACAAACAGTGCGCGATGATTGTCACCGGTGACCTTGTATGATTTGCAGTAATTGATGTGCTCCGGGTCGTCCAAGCCATGTTCGGTAAGGCTCATATCGTGCGGCCCGACGCGTCCAAAACCCATGGCCATGCGCCCGTTTGCGGTGAGTGGCTGGCCCGAACCGAAATCATCACTGTGTTTAACGGGGGTAATTTCAATAAGTCCTTCCCGCCCGGGGAGCCATTGCACCAGGAAAAACACATCAGGTTGCGAGGTACGGTAGAAGGCAAACTTCATATTCTTATCGACGCCCGCGTTTGCCGGTGTGCCGAAGTAAGCATCGGCGTCTGCGCGGTCGTCGAAATGTAATTGGTCAGCCGTATTGAAAGGGAGCAGGAAGGTGATTTTGGCGTCCTCGAAATCGCCTTCAGTTTTTTCAACAAAAATAAATACGCCACTTTGATGTCCGACGGCATAATACTTACCCATTTGTGGAATACCATTCGTGGCGATCAAACCTTCCTTGACCTGTCCCAATGGGGTGCCGACGCTGATGCCGTGAACTTCTTGCTGCAGTTGATAGCCGCCGGAAGTGGAACTTTCCCCAGTGTCAGGTGCGTGGTGATTATTGGTGGTGTTGGGCACGGGGTCGGCAATCGGATCTTGCGGTATCATTACACAGCTTTGAAGGAGGAGGAACGTGGCTCCGATGGAGCCTAGCGAAAAAATTGGGCGTAGTTTGTGGAACAATATGGTCACATCCAATACCGTCTAGTGTTGAATATAATTCAATAATAAATATATCGAGATGAACCGGTTTCGTGGGAGAGTGGGGGAGTATGGGGGTGAAAGGGTCGAGGTTCGACGATGTAAAATCCCGAAAGAATTTCCCTATAAAATTTCCGGATTATTATTCTTGGCAATCTAGTGATTTTGCTTGTAAAATAGGTGCAGCGTTTTGATGGGTGTTGTGCAGGTTGCTATTTACTCGCCATCATTACTGCGCTTGGCATCACGGTGATGATTAACGTTCAAGCTCAGCAATAAAGATCGCGGTACCGGGGAAGAGTCGGCCGCGTAGTGGGGACCACTGTCCCCATTCTTCGGTAAGGTCTTTTGGCCATTCGGGTTCGAGGATGTCACGTAGCGTAAAGCCTGCGCCAATTAGTTCACGAACACGGTCGCCTAACGTGCGATGGTGTTCAACATACGTGATAGAGCCAGTACCCTCGTTTCGTTCAACGTATGGGGTCCGATCGAAGTAACTTGTGTACACGCGCAAACCGAGTTCGCCAGGGTCGTCAGGAAAAATCCACCGCATGGGGTGCGTAATTGAAAAGACAAAACGGCCGCCTGGTTTGAGGATTCGCGCTACTTCTCTCATGAGCGCTGCAGAGTCTGCCACAAAAGGGATTGCTCCGAAGGCGGAAAAGGCGACGTCAAAACTATTGTCAAGAAACGGCATATCGACTGCGTCGGCTTGAACCCGGGGAATCTTAGGCGACGTAGCAAACTTGAGCATCTGGGCGGAAATATCAAAAGCGGTAATAAAACCGACCCCATCCTGGGAAAGCCAACGTGAGCACGGTGCGGACCCGCAGCCGATTTCAAGCACATGGGCGGACCGGACGTCGCCAAGCAAGCGGGCATCGCGCTCGTGGAGCATTTCTGGGCACCAATAAAAACTACTTAAATACGTTGTGTGCTCCGAGTGGTAGTCTTGCGCGTCGAGGTCCCACCAAAAACGGTTGGCTCGGGAGGATTCTTGATCATCGGGAATTGGCCCGGTGAAATTATTCATAATCGGTGATTCTACTTGCTTTAGCTGGGGAAACTCTGTAACGTTGTAAGAGCGTGTCTGTGGATGCAGAGACTGTTCGTCTACATAGGAGGGCGGATTGTAGCTGTGTTCGAGATCAAAACCCTGTTGTGAACAGTAGTTTTGAGAGACTCGTTTCCTGTCCGTTTCTATTCCTATCCACATTCGGAGCACTTTATATGCCCACCAATACTACCCCTCAGGTTGCCATCAACGACATCGGCACCGCTGAGGATTTCCTCGCCGCAGTCGACGCAACCATCAAGTACTTCAACGATGGCGACATCGTGGAAGGTACCGTAGTCAAGGTTGACCGCGATGAGGTACTGCTCGACATCGGCTACAAAACTGAAGGTGTAATTCCTTCCCGCGAGCTTTCTATCAAGCACGATGTCGATCCGGGCGAGGTCGTCCAGGTCGGCGACGAAATCGACGCACTGGTTCTGACCAAAGAGGACAAGGAAGGTCGCCTCATCCTGTCCAAGAAGCGCGCCCAGTACGAGCGCGCTTGGGGTGCTATCGAGGAGCTCAAAGAAAAAGACGAGCCGGTTACCGGTACCGTCATCGAGGTCGTCAAGGGTGGCCTCATCCTCGACATCGGCCTCCGTGGCTTCCTGCCTGCATCTCTCGTTGAGATGCGCCGCGTCCGTGACCTGGATCCGTACATCGGCCAGGAGATCGAAGCCAAGATCATTGAGCTCGACAAGAACCGCAACAACGTTGTTCTTTCCCGCCGTGCATGGCTCGAACAAACCCAATCCGAGGTTCGCTCCGAGTTCCTTCACCAGCTGCAAAAGGGTCAGGTTCGCAAGGGTGTCGTATCCTCCATCGTCAACTTCGGCGCGTTCGTCGATCTCGGCGGTGTCGACGGACTCGTACACGTTTCCGAGCTTTCCTGGAAGCACATCGATCACCCATCCGAGGTTGTCACCGTTGGTGACGAGGTCACCGTTGAGGTTCTCGACGTCGATCTCGATCGTGAGCGCGTTTCCCTGTCGCTGAAGGCAACCATGGAAGATCCATGGCGCGTATTCGCCCGCACCCACGCGGTTGGCCAGATCGTGCCTGGTCGCGTTACTAAGCTTGTACCATTCGGTGCATTCGTTCGCGTTGAAGAAGGCATTGAAGGCCTTGTTCACATCTCCGAACTGGCTGAGCGTCACGTTGAGGTTCCGGACCAGGTTGTTGGTGTCGGAGAAGAAGCAATGGTCAAGGTCATCGATATTGATCTTGAGCGTCGCCGCATTTCCCTCTCCCTCAAGCAGGCTGATGAGGACTACACTGAAGAATTCGATCCATCCAAGTACGGTATGGCTGATTCTTACGATGAGCAGGGCAACTACATCTTCCCTGAGGGCTTCGATCCAGAGACCAACGAATGGTTGGAAGGTTTCGACGCACAACGTCAAGAGTGGGAGTCCCGTTACGCGGAGTCCGAGCGTCGTTTCCAACTGCACACAGCTCAGATCGAGCGTCACCGTGCCGCTGCAGACGAAGCAGCAGAATCCGGCGACACCAACTACTCTTCTGAAGATGCAGAGGCCGCAGCAGCACCTGCAGAAGCAGCAGAAAACGCTGGCTCACTCGCTTCTGACGAGCAGCTCGCAGCACTTCGTGAAAAGCTCGCAGGTAATTAACCTAAGGCGTAGCGTTCACGAACGCTCATGCTAAAAAGCCCTTCCGCTCCACAGTGAGGAGTTGGAAGGGCTTTTTGCTAATCCCACCAAAAGCCCCAAGATAAGTCATGTAAAGAAGGAATGTACGCCTCCAGCGTGCCGGAACCTTGCTCGATGTTATCCGGGCAGAATATGTAGTGCTCGATTCCGAGGAGTTGTAGTTCTTCAGGATCGTCGGGGGTGGCGGATGCCTGCACATATAAAGAATCGAAATCCAACCCCATGAGTACCGCACCGAAACGATCTTCCCAACTGCGTAACACCACAGAAATATCAGCACCAGTGAAACCATAATTCAATGGTCCTTGCCAGCCGATTGCTGCTGGCACATCGGCGGGTCGCATGACTGGAGTGATTACTAACCCATTTCCAGCATCCACATGTAGTGGACAAAGTTCATGACGTGTGCCGTTCGTTACTGCCGCCGCAAGACGTTGAAACAACACCGGGGCATCAGTATCGGATGGCTCGCCATGAGGGTTGCCTTCGGAGGTGAAAAACTCTTCCGCTGTACTACGGATCCGTTGTTTTCCGTCCACTTCCTCGCTGAGCCATGGTCGTTCTACATCGCCATATAGACCGCTAGTGCTCACCGGCCATAGTCCGTGTTCGGGAAAGCTTAATACGAGGCACTGCCAAAGCAACTTCAGGTCGCCTTCGGTGACTAATGCAGCAACTGCATCCGTAGCATCTTCGGGGATAATCGGCCGATATGAAATGCCCCATTCGTCTAATTTTTTGAGTGAACCTGGTCGCTGGGCGCGAGTTTCAATACCAGTGGCTAGGAATACGTCATCGGTATCCACGGGCCAGCGTTTGGAAGTGATTTGGGCGTACAAGGTAAGGGACCTTTCTGCAACAAGCAAGGGATGATGCCAGTCACTGAGTGTATTTCAGTGGGCAGACAGGGAATGAACATGAGTTCACATTGCTTCTATTTGTAGGGTATAACTATTGCAGAGTTTGAAACATGTTATGACAACGATCCTGCGGGTTCTGCGCTAACCCTCGTTCAGGGGTTTTGGTTTTAATATTGGACACAATTTGTTTATTGGGGATAATGTGGTTTCCCAATGGTTACTACCATCGCAAGTATGTAAATGCTTTGTAAATCCTGTTAACCATCATGACGTGCGGTTATTTTGCCTATTCCGGTGCTATCAAGAACCTTTCAGTGAAAAATCTCTCCTAGAACGGAGCCCGTTGTGTGTTGGAGATTGTTGGTAACGGGCATATGATGAAGGCAGTAGCTAAATAATGTGGGCACATATGGGCATTTTTACGTTGTTTAGCAACACCCTTGTTTTTGCGATGAGCATGGGGCAGGGGAATGTATTCCGTGAAACCTTCCGAAGGCGATGATTGCATGAACATCAGTGCGGTGCTGTTTTTGGGGGGTTCCCTGAACAGAAAGGTGTGTTCGTGGCCTCAAAAACAATGACCACGTCGCAGTTCATCCTGGAAAAGGTTGGCGGCGCAGCGAACATTACAAATTTGACTCACTGCGCAACTCGGTTGCGTTTCCAATTGGCGGATCAGTCTTTAGTGGACCAGAAGGCTCTGGATGGTCACCCTGATGTGTTGGGCGTTGTGCCGCAAGGTACCACGGGCCTGCAGGTTGTAATGGGTGGCGGCGTTGCTGATTTTTATCAAGGGATCATGCAACAGCCGGGGATGGGCGACGGTGAACGCGCCAGCGCCCAGAGTGGAAAGAAAGAATATGGCGGGGTTCGAGGGAAATACGGTTGGATCGATTATTCCTTCGAATTCCTCTCGGATACGTTCCGGCCCGTGTTGTGGGCGCTGTTGGGTGCCTCGCTAATCATCACTATTCTGGTGCTCCTGGATACAGCTGGTATCCAGGAATTCCGCGATGATACCCCACCACCTACATACCAATTTTTGCATGCTATGTGGAAGAGTGTCTTCTACTTCTTGCCAGTTATGGTGGGTGCCACCGCCGCCCGCAAGCTTGGTGCAAATGAATGGGTCGGCGCTGCTATTCCCGCGGCATTGCTAACGCCAGAGTTCCTGAAAATGAAGGAACTGCCTGAAACCGTAAAAACCACCAATGAAATCGGTGCTGAGATTTTCACCGTGGACGTTTTCGGAATTCCAATGGTGCTTAGCGATTACGGTGGACAAGTATTCCCTCCGATTCTGGCTGCTATCGCATTGTATTGGCTTGAGAAGTTACTGAAGAAGATTATTCCTACTGCAGTTCATATGGTTTTTGTTCCGTTCTTCTCCTTGCTAATTCTTATTCCGGCGACAGCATTCTTGCTTGGACCCTTCGGTCTTGGTGTCGGTAATGCCATCTCAGATTTCTTGAGTGCAGTGAATGGTGTTTCCCCGTTGATTCTGGCGATTGTAGTTCCATTGCTGTATCCATTTTTGGTGCCGCTGGGCCTCCACTGGCCACTGAACGCCATTATGATTCAAAACATCGCTACACTTGGACACGATTTCATTCAAGGCCCAATGGGTGCCTGGAACTTTGCGTGCTTCGGCGTCGTTACTGGCGTCTTTGTCCTCGCGCTCAAGGAACGTAACCGTCAAATGCGTCAGGTTTCCTTCGGTGGCATGATGGCAGGCCTTCTGGGTGGCATTTCTGAACCGTCCCTCTACGGTGTGTTGTTGCGTTTCCGTAAGTCTTATATGCGCTTGTTGCCTGGTTGTTTTGCTGGCGGTGTGGTCATGGGCCTCTTCGATGTCAAAGCACATGCTTTTGTATTTACCTCGTTGTTCACGATGCCCGCGATGGATCCAATGGGTGGGTATGCAATCGGTATTGCTGTGGCGTTCTTTACATCCTTCTTCCTGGTCATCTTCTTTGATTACCGCACTAAGGAAGAGAAGGAAAAGGTGTTGGCCGAACTCCGTGCTGCTGAAGAAGAGCCAGCGCTGGAGGCTCCAGTGGGTGACGACGTCGCGGTGGCAGCTGGTTCAGCGGCTGCTGCGGGTGGTGTTGCAACGTTGGTCAAGGAAGCTCCTGCGAAAACGGCACTGGAACCGGGTGCTGAAGTTCTTGTCAATGCACCACTTGAGGGTGCTGCCATTGCATTGACGGATGTCCCAGACCCAGTATTCGCTGGTGAGCGTCTTGGTAAAGGTGTTGCGATTGAACCTACAGGTAACACCGTTGTGGCGCCTGCTGATGCCAAAGTGATGCTGGTGCAGAAGACGGGACACGCAATTGCGTTGAAACTTGAGTCTGGTATTGAGTTGTTAATTCACGTCGGCTTGGACACAGTCCAGCTTGGCGGGGAGGGCTTCAAGGTACATGTTGAGCGTAAGCAGCAAGTGCAGGCCGGTGATCCATTGATCACGTTTGATCCGGAAGTGATCAAAGCAGCTGGTTATCCGTTGGTCACTCCAGTGGTGGTTACCAACTACGCGAAGTTTGAATCTGTGGAAGGAATTCCTGCCGCGCATGTGGATTCCGGGACTCAGGTTATTAAAGTTATTGTCTAGCGGACAATAGCGCGTTCCCCTTCATGAGAATTCATGGAGGGGTTTTCTCTTGCGCACCAAAATGTTAGTGACTAACATTTTTGCTATGGGTACATGGCATCGCACACATCAACGCCTACAAGACAGCGCCATCGAATTATTTACAGCCAAAGGTTTCGACGCCGTGACCGCTGCCGAAGTTGCAGCTGCTGCAGGTGTCAGCGAAATGACGTTATTTCGCCACTTCGCTACGAAAGAGCAACTCATTCTCGGGGACCCATTTGATCCAATGATTGCTGTGGCGATTCGACAACGTCCTGCCCAGGAGTCAGCCTGGAAGGCATGCATACGCGGTCTGCAAGATGCGCTGGAAGCGGTCGATGTTTCAGTATTAGCCCGCCGACTTGTACTGATTGCGAATTCAGGGATCCCTATAACGGCATTGCAGAACAATAACGAAGCTACGGTAGACGCAATTGTTGAGGCGTTGATTGCCCGCGGAGAACAACGCCTGCAGGCGCAGGTGATAGCCGGAGCGGTGATCGCAGGTTTGTCCAGAGGGTTGCTCACCTGGGCCATGGATCAGCAACCTGATATCCAGCAGGCATTTACACAGATATTTACGGCGTTGGAGCGGTAATGCTACTCAAGATGACCGACGTTGCTTTCACACCCACTGGTTTGCGTCACATTGATTTCGCCGTTGCGGAAGGTGAGATTGTGGCAATTGTCGGACCGAATGGTGCCGGTAAAACTACACTTCTGCGTTTGATCCTTGGAATGCGGCAGCCAACGCGTGGCGTCATCGAACTCTTTTCGCATCGTCCTTGGAAACATGTCGGCTTTCTGTTGGAACATGCGGTTGGCTACCCGGAACTTACTGTGCAACAAAATCTCCTGCTTTCGGGAATGCTGTACCAGACTGATGAACGGATTGATGTCACCGCACAGGAAGAATACTGGGGGCTGCAATCGTGCGCTGGGAAAAAGTTTCGCCATCTGTCGTCCGGACTCAAACAACGTGTAGCTCTTGCACGTGCGTTCCAGCATCGCCCCAAGCTGATCTTGCTAGATGAACCGACAAATGCCCTCGATCCCTTCGGGGTCATCACGCTCCGAAACGCAGCGCTCGACGCATCGAATTCGGGCGCGGGCGTGGTGATCTGCAGCCATCATCTTGATGAGGTAGCGCGGATCGCGCACCGCATCCTGGTACTCAACCGGGGTCGGTTTATTGGGGAATTAGAGATTGACCAGCCGGATTTGGAGCGAGCGTTTTTTCGAAAGGTGTACGACGATGAGTACAGCACTCAAGATTGAGTGGCTCAAGCTGTCCAGATCCGCTGTTGCGCCATGGGCGAGTGCAATATACCTCGGTGGATTGATCGTTGTGGTCGGGATCGTCAATATTGGTCTGAGGCTAGGTAATGAACGATTGATGGCGAAAGTTGGTTCGGGCCCGGTGCAGGATTGGGAGGGGCTTGTCATCCAGGTTTCGCAGGTAATCATGGCGGGTGGGACACTCACCGCTGGCGTTGTCATCGCCTGGTTATTTGCGCGAGAATACGCTGATGAAACGATCGTCCTGCTTATGTCCACAGCGGTGCCCAGGCACCACATTGCAGTAGCGAAATTCGTGATGTTTCTCGCATGGGTCATCGCTGTCAATGTGGTGTTGTGTGTGCTACTCGCTGCGGCGGGCGTGAGCCTTGGTTTCGGCGTGGGTGCTTCGATATGGCAAGTGTTGACGCTTGGGATTGGGACGATGTGGTACGTCGCGCCCATAGCGTGGGTTGCGACGCGTACACGGTCGATGCTTGCCGGGGTCGGGGTAACAGTTATCGAACTGTTGCTGTTGCAGGTATTCGGGATAGTAGGCGCAGAGATTGCACTGGTGGTGGTATGGCCTGCAGTGGTGTTGGTTGGTTGCTGGGTAACATATGTCGCTTGGAAACATCTTGAAATATAGCATCAGGTGTGCAGTGCCGCCTGCCCATTGATTTTCCTTGTAGGTTGGAGGCTATGGGTATGCAGAGAATCGGTCTCACAGGTGGAATTGGAAGTGGAAAATCAACGGTAGCGAAGTTATTGGCAGAACAGGGGTTTTGCATTGTCGACGCCGATCAAATTGCTCGTGACATTGTAGCTCCGGGTCAGCCTGCACTTGAGGAATTGGTGAAGACCTTTGGTGAGCGAATTCTCCTCGATGATGGTTCATTGAATCGTAGTGAATTGGCCCGGCTTGCGTTTAGTTCTCAAGAAACCACGACTGTGCTTAACACGATCACACATCCGCGGATTGCTGAGGAAACGGCGCGTAGATTCGCTCAAGCGGAAGCGGATGGGTATGAAGAAATAGTGTATGACATGCCCTTACTCGTGGATAACGGGTTGCACAAGGATATGGATTTTGTTGTAGTCATTGATGTTGATCCTGAAATACGTTTTGAGCGGCTCGTGCAGCAACGTGGGTTGGATGCGGATGATGTGCGACGTCGATTAGCAGCCCAAATCAGCGACGCTGAGCGAAATGCTGCAGCCGATATGGTGATCGATAATAATGGCGAACTGGAGGATTTAATTCCGCAAGTTGAGGAGCTGGTTCGGAAAATTCGCCTACCATAGGTGGTATGGCTTTCGCTGCTGAGCAACCTGTAGTTTCTGTATCTGAATTTCGTCCAGTCGGTGAGATTGAGCGATCCGAAGGAAAATTCGAAGTCGTTTCCGAGTATCAACCCGCAGGTGACCAACCTGCGGCGATTGAAGAATTGGCTCAGCGTATTCATCGGGGGGAGCGTGACATTGTGTTGCTAGGCGCCACTGGTACTGGTAAGTCCGCGACTGCCGCCTGGTTGATTGAACGGGTGCAGCGTCCAACATTAGTGATGGCGCCGAATAAAACCCTGGCAGCACAGTTGGCCAACGAATTGCGACAGTTGCTGCCAAATAATGCAGTCGAATACTTTGTGAGTTATTACGATTATTACCAGCCAGAGGCATATATAGCTCAAACCGATACATACATTGAAAAAGACTCCTCAATTAATGAAGATGTAGAGCGTCTCCGGCATTCGGCGACTTCAAATCTTCTTTCGAGGCGCGATGTTGTTGTGGTGAGTTCCGTTTCCTGCATTTACGGTTTGGGAACGCCGCAGTCGTATCTCGATCGTTCGGTGGTGTTACGCGTTGGGGACGAGGTTGAGCGAGACCGTTTTCTGCGCTTATTGGTCGATATTCAGTACGGGCGTAACGACGTTGCGTTTACGCGTGGGACCTTCCGTGTCAAAGGGGACACCGTGGACATTATTCCCGCGTATGAAGAACTTGCCGTTCGTGTGGAATTCTTCGGCGATGAAATCGATGCACTGTATTACATTCATCCGCTCACAGGTGATGTCATTCGTGAAAGCGATGAGGTTCGAATTTTTCCGGCGACCCACTATGTTGCTGGCCCGGAACGCATGGAAAAAGCCATTGCCGCTATTAAAGAAGAATTAGCCGATCGTTTAAAGGATTTGGAAAACCGCGGCAAGTTGCTGGAGGCGCAGCGGTTGCGGATGCGAACCGAATACGATTTGGAAATGATCGAGCAGGTCGGTTTTTGTTCAGGTATTGAGAATTATTCGCGCCACATTGATGGCCGAGAAGCAGGGTCCGCACCGGCGACATTGATTGATTATTTCCCAGAAGATTTCTTGACGATTATTGACGAGTCGCATGTCACGGTTCCGCAAATCGGTGGCATGTATGAAGGAGATGCGTCGCGGAAACGAAACCTTGTGGATTTTGGCTTCCGGCTGCCTTCGGCGCTCGATAATCGCCCGTTAACGTGGCAGGAATTTGATGATCGCAAAGGGCAGTGCGTGTATATGTCCGCCACGCCTGGTGATTACGAAATCGCCGCTAGTGGTGGTGAATTCGTGGAGCAAGTCATTCGCCCGACAGGTTTGGTTGATCCGAAAGTTGTGGTGAAACCTACCAAAGGCCAGATCGACGATTTAATCTCTGAAATACGGAAACGCACCGATAAACACGAACGGGTATTGGTCACTACGCTCA
>JAUMZC010000140.1:2132-4454 GCA_030528295.1 Corynebacterium sp. | reverse complement strand
AACCGGGTATTTCGACGATGGGCAGCATCGACCAAACAATCCAAGTAATGCGCTTGCCACCAATAGTGCCAATGCAAAAACATGTTGTCGCGAGTAGTCGGTGGCCAGCACACAACACAGAGATTCGTTTTCGGGATACCCCAAACTCGGCGCGCATGCCGGTCATTGATAGCGGCCTCAGCGAGATCTGCGCGGTGCGCCCATTTTTCTTCCAAGTTAGAGCCTTTCTTCAAACTAGGTGTGCTACCAGGCGAGCCCTAAATCCGCATGTTGTCGAATCCATGCATGCATGGCGATACCTGCGGCCACCCCGGCATTGATCGAACGTGTCGAACCAAATTGCGCAATTGAACACGTCATTAACGACCCAGCGCGAGCGGCCTCAGTCACCCCAGGCCCCTCTTGACCAAACAACAGCATGCAATTCCGCGGAAGCGTTGCAGTTTCTAACGGTACAGAGCCCGGAGTGTTATCAATGCTGACAACAATGAGATCATGTGCTTTTGACCAGGCTAGCAGGGAGTTCACATCAGGGTGGTGAAGAAGGTGTTGATACCGGTCTGTCACCATCGCTCCGCGCCTGTTCCACCTGCGGCGCCCCACGATATGCACCATGGATGCGGCGAAAGCATTTGCGGTTCGCACAACGGTGCCGATATTGGCGTCGTTTTCAAAGTTTTCGATCGCAATATGCAGCGGGTGACGGCGCGCGTCAATGTCCGCCACAATCGCCTCCCGCGTCCAATACCTGTACGCATCAACTACGTTTCGACGATCGCCCGCGGCAAGCAATGCGGCGTCGTAACGCTCATCAGTGGGTTGCGGCACCCCAGGGAATTCCTCCGCCCACGGGCCAACGCCCACCGAACTACCCCACTCCGTAGGACCCGGTTTATCCAAGACCGAGATCCTCCAACCCCAACAAGAAGCGATACTCAAGCCCCTCAGCAGCAATAACATCGCCCGCGCCGGTTTTGCGATCCACCACGGTCGCCACACCAACAACCTCCGCGCCCGCCTCCCGCAGCGCCGCCACCGCCGTAAGAGGGGAATTGCCCGTCGTGGTCGTATCTTCCACCACCAGCACTTTCTTCCCCCGCACATCCGGGCCCTCAATGCGGCGTTGCATACCGTGCTTCTTCGCCTCTTTGCGCACCACAAACGCATCCACCGGCCGACCATCCGCATGCATTATCGACGCCGCGACCGGATCCGCGCCCAACGTCAGGCCACCGACGGCGTCATACTCCCAGTCCGCCGTGAGTTCGCGCAACAATTCCCCAATCAACCGGGAAGCCTGGTGATGCAGCGTAGCCCGCCGAAGGTCCACATAATAATCAGCCTCCATACCTGAGGAAAGCGTGACCTTACCGTGCACCACAGCCAGCTCGCGAACAAGACCAGCTAAATCGTCCTTTTTAGACATCCTTGTCTCCTTTATTCTTCCCGTCCACTGTAATCCCCAACTCATCCGAGAGATCATCAAAAATACTCGAACCTTGAGAAAGATCACGCGCCACCCGAGGCGAAATATAATCCTCCTCCGCTGGGGTATACCCACGATCGCCGATACTATCCACAGCATCGCCACCGACCATATGTGCGGGAAGTTGGCCACGAGACTCCGCTACCGAACGCGACGGCAAATCCACCTGCTGCTTCGGCAACTCCGGCTCAAACATCGGCGCATAGGTAATAACCTCCGCCTCTTCTTCGAGCTCTTCTTCAGGCGCGGGCTCAGGTTCAGGCGCGGGTTTGGGCTTGGGCGCGGGCTTGAGGACGGGCGGCGTTTCCGCCGGTGGCTCTTCAGCTGCGGGCTCTTCGTGGATCTCCGCAGCATCAAGGTCCAAGGGATCGGGCAACGCACGAGTCGCATCCGCGTCTGAGAAATCCAACACCTCAAACTCCGCAGGAGGCAGGGCGCGGGCGGCGTCGGAAAGCAATGTTAACGGTTGCAAACTCGCAATTTCGTCCTCGACGCGGGCGACCACCCAATCGTCCTCAATCCAGACATAATCAGCCGCATCCAGTGCCTCCAAAGCCGCATCAACGCGCTCATCCACAAAACGCTCAGCAGCATCAACGTCATTCGAGACCACCGCAAAGCCCGAGGTATACAACACCCGATCTAACTTGCTTTCAATGGAATCCAACGCATTCGCCCGAATCGCCTGGACAGCAACATTTGAGCCGGCGCCACGGCGAATACCAACCAAGGTGTCTTCGCCAAAACTTGCGATCGAAAAATCAACGCCTCGGACCGTGCCAGAGACAACGTCTCGCGCAACGCGGCTGGTTTGGTCGCGGCCGGTTTGGGCGTGG
>JAUMZC010000140.1:0-2122 GCA_030528295.1 Corynebacterium sp. | reverse complement strand
ATCCTTGCGGGCGTAGGAATAGCCCTGCGTCTTGGCCCAATTCCGGCGCTCGTTATTCGAACCTGCGGGCTGGCGGGTCTCCCAAAACCAGAGCGCACCACCGCACGCGCCGAGAGCAATACCAGCGCCAATGACCAAAAAAGCATTCATCACCCATATAAGTTTACCTGCACATAAACTCAGTTATCGGGAGCGAAAAGCTTAAGTTGCGCACTTCCGTATGTAGCAATCACCGCAGCATCAATAAAACGATGAGGAAAACGCTTGTTCACAATGATAAGCGAATCACTCAAAATAAATAGTGGGCCACCTATTGACCGTGAATAGCTACTAAACAGCGCCAGCACACCCGCATATGAAACCAATTTCGGGTCGCGGATCATCCCGGCAGCTAGTAACCACACCAAAAAGTGCGCAGCTGGATATTGCGGTTTCACTCCTCGAACGATTTGGCGCGCGGTCATCACGCAGTGCCCCAGTGCAAAACACGCCGCGCCGTGCTCAAGTTTGCGGTGTTTTCGCGAAAGTACAATATCGCCCGCGATGTGACACACGCCGCCAACCACCATGAACGGGTCTTTGATATTGATAAGCGGCGCCACAATCAACGGTTTGGCAACTTGCTCAAGCTTTTTATTCTCGATGATCTTCGCAGCGACGGTTACAGCTGTGGCCGCTACAGAAACAGCCTGAAAAATTACCCGAGGTTTCATGGTTCGTAGATTAATTCACATTCGGAAAACGCCCCTAATTCGGCGGCCAAATTGACATGCTTTAAAATCAACGAATTCTGCCGCTCACGAGGAGTTTTACCGCAATGACTCACACCACGCGTATCGACGCCCCGACCGTCAAGCAATTCCGTCACCGCGCGGAAGTGCCAATGCTGGTCCTTGGATTGGTGTTGAGCCTTGGCATCAGCGCTTCAGCAATCTACTTTATCCTCGCAGGCCAGACTCTCAGCAGCTTCGCCCAAGGCGTATTAGCCGGCCTCGTTGCCCCAGTATTTGGCGCCGTCTTTATTCGCTACCATTATTGGACCACGATCAGTAACGCGGTAGAAGTAACCGACAAACAATTCCCCGAAATCTATGCAATCTACCGGCAGCTCGCCTTAGATATGGGGTTTTCCGAAGACGGAAAAGGCATCCGAAAAACACCCCGGCTGTATATCCGAAACGGCAACGGAGCGATGAATGCGTTCGCCGCAAAATGCGAAATTCGCCGAGGCTATGTGGTGCTCTTTAGCGACCTCGTGGACATCGCCTACTCCCACGGCGAATTCGACACACTACGTTTTGTCCTCGCCCACGAATTAGGCCACATCAAATGCGGACACGTCGACCTATGGCGCATCATGATCACCCCAGTGACCACCGCGCTATTCATCGATAAAACTGTCACCCGCGCCCAGGAATACACCGCCGACCGTGTCGCCTCCTACTACGCGCCCGGCGATTACAAAGGCATGATCTACCTCTACGCCGGCAAAAACCTCGGCAACCAAATCGACCTTGACGAATACTTCAACAGCATCGACAACCACAAAGACGGGCTATGGATCCGAGTATCCAACTTCATGAGCAGCCACGCCGTAGGTTTCCGCCGCATGAAAGCACTCCTCGAAACAGAACACAAAGGCTGGGACGTCCACGGCCGAATGTTGTGATTGTTTGCGGAGGTGAACCCCAGGTTCAGCGCACGTACACATTCACGCTATGGCGAAATCCAAGATGTACCAGTACGCTTTTCGACGCCGCCCCCAGTTCGGGGTTTTTCGGGCTCACTGTGTTCGAAACGTCTGGCAGCTCGCCAAAGTTTCATGCACTGTGCGTGTTGCAAAACCCCAGGTCGTCCGGAACTGGCGATGTTAGGTCGACAAAACAAGCCATTTAACGACCGTTCAAGTTTTACAACCTGGGGTTTTATAGTAGCAATGTCGCTAACTGGCGATGTTAGGTTGACAAAACAAGCCAATTCCGGACAAACCCCAGGTCATGTGCGGGCGCAACATCCAGCACGCCCGACACGCACGCGCGATTCAGCGCACATACGTTCCATGCTGTAGCGAAATCCAAGATGTACCAGTACGCTTTTCGACGCCGCCCCCAGTTCGGGGTTT
>JAUMZC010000139.1 GCA_030528295.1 Corynebacterium sp. | reverse complement strand
ACCTGGGCGTTGTCGCCGAAAACACCATGTTTTGGGAAATTGGTGTAAAACGCGACGCCGAACCCTGTCTGGGGCAGAAGTTTTGTCGCCAAATACACCAATTGTGCACAACATGGTGTAAAAAGCGACATTGTGTATGATTGTATTATTAAATCATGGCCAGTGGCTGAGAGCCCCTCTAAAATATTGATGTGTATCGTCCAGTGTCACGTTGGGATTCTATTGTGCTGAAGTTGCGCGCTTGTGTGGTTGTATTGGTGGCAATAGGTATTGCGACAACGGTTCCAGTTGTGAATGCGCAGGAGCCAATTGATCCGACTGTCATTGTGCTCGATGGTTCTGAACAAATGTTTCAAAGCGATACTGATCGCGGCAGCCGAATGACTGCGGCCAAGGAATCATTGAACGTGTTTTTGAATGAACTTCCACCCGAATTGCCGGTAGGTTTCATTGCGTACGGCACAAATGAGGTGGCGCTACCAAGCAAGAAGGTATCTGGGTGCAACGATGTGACGATGCTCTCGCCCCCTGGGGTGAAACCGCCAAGTACCCTTTATGCCGACTTGGAGCCGCTGCAAGCGAAAGGCTTCGCCCCAATTGGCAAATCGCTAGAACGAGCGAATGAAGTGCTGCCACATGAGGGAAATCGATCAATCGTTCTGATCGCAAGCGGCGCCGATACGTGCTCACCGCCACCTGCGTGCGGCGTCGCAAAGCAGCTCAAAGACCAGAACCAGGGCCTGGTCATACATACGATCGGTTTTATGGCTGACGACGCCGCGCGCGCCGAGCTGAGCTGCATCGCAAACGTCGCCGGGGGTACCTATGAAGATACGGTCACGAAGGAGCAGATCCATGATGCGCTGCGCCGGGCAACCGCACGTACGAGCGAGGGTTATCAATTTCCCAAACAGAGCATTCATGCCAGATCCAATACGCTTACTGCCCCGATAATCCCAGTAGGAACACTTCAAGACCCAAAGCGGGTCACGTTGAAAACGATGGGGGAGAAAGGCGAACAAACATCCGCATTTAACCGTTTTAAGGTGTATATTCCGCGAGGGCACAATCTGCACATTGGGGCGCTCAATATCCCCGACGTTGGTGGTGCTGCTGTGCCCAATGTGACCCTCTATATTCGGACTAGTGAACATGAGGTCTGTAGTTTCAAGGACTGGGTATCCGAATTGAGTGTCGATCAACGTGCCGGACCACGACCCTGGTACCTGATCACATCCGACACTATGAGCGAAAACTGCTATGACGATGAACTCGTGATCGAATTTCAAAACTATCGCGGTATCGGATTCGATCACGCAATGAACATCGACGCCGTAATCGCCGCCGTGCCGCAACCCACGAACACCGGTGACTGGATCAATACATACCCACCCAAACCGCGAGACACTAGCGCGCTCCCGCCGCCACTGCCGGCGAGTGAACCTCAAGCCATCACGCCAGCGCGCAACCCCACCGATGTTCCAATGCTCGAGGGCACCACAATCCAAGAAATATCCCCAGGTGAAACGCATTACTATTCCGTCCCGGTGCAATGGGGCCAAGTCCTCAACGGCACAATTGAATCGCTCGAAGATACCAACAGTGATGAACCGGATCAGCCCATCTCCAATTACCGGAAACTCCACGCCCAAGTATTCAACCCGCTCAATGAAGCTGTCGCCCTCGTCGGAGCGAACAACATTTCGACCCAAGATGTTCATCAACCCGCAGTATTCGGCACCAAAGCCCCAATCTCCTTTGGAAACCAAGACCAACTATCGGCGGACATCAGTTCAAGCTGGCTCGGAGGCAACCACATCGTGGGAATCACCTACACCAACCTCAAACATCCGCAAAGCCAACCCGGGCCGAAGCCCGTGCAATACCGCCTCACACTCCAACCAGAAGGCGCCGTGGTCCAAGGCCCCGAAATCCCCGACTCACTCGCAACCGCGCCTGACAGCAACAATCTCACACCCGGCCAAAACGAGGAGACCCTGGCCCACTACCTCAAGTGGTTCCTCTACCTCAGCATAGGAATCTCAGTTCTAGGTGCGGCAGCAATGGGAGTGGTGATTAGGAGGAGGGGATAACGGGCTGGAAGGGTTACCACCTCTGCGCGCGTTTGCTGTCACATCACTACCATCGACGTCATGGAACTTGATACGAGGTCGGTGTGTGGTATTAGTACTCCGCTGTATCTGCGGGTGACGGGCGTGACGCCGAGGGAGCGGGTGCGGGTGTCTGTCTCGGCGGTGGACGCGCATAATCAACCGTGGTCCAGCAGTCAGGCGTTTCGTGCCGACGCCGCGGGGGTGGTCAACATTGCGTCATTGTTGCCGGAGAGCGCGGAGTGGGAGCCTGCGCATTCGTTGGGTCTATTGTGGTCGATGCGCCCAGATGCTTCCGGGCTTGGCGACGATGACGCTTATGTGTTCGACCTCCAAGGCTTATCGCCAATTCACCTTCACATACGCGTTCGAGTAAAGGGTCAGGGGTTGGGTGCGCTTGTGCAGCGGACGATTGCCCGTGACGTTCATAAGTTCGAAGGTCCCGGTGGGCGGGAGGTTTTCAGCATTTCCCGCGCTCCTGGCGTTGTGTTGCTCGCGGAAGCTCCTCCGGCCACGGGTTCTGCCTCGGCTGCCGCGCTTGCCCATCATCGGTTCACTACGCTCTACGCTCCAAACACTTCTTCGATCGATGTGCTGCGCGAATTTCACGCTAGTGAGCACGTAGATTCCGACGTCCCTCTCGCCCTGGTCGCCTACGGCCGCGCGTGCGCAATAGCTTTCGATCTCGCGACTCGTTACCCCGACCTCATCGGCCCGGTTGTGGCGCATTCCCCAAGCGACGTCGATTTCCCCCTTCCTTCCTGGAGCGATTTTCGACGCTCGCGTCTCACCGGCAAACCAGCCAGGCTCAGCAAATTGTATGCATCGGCGCGCGAAACATCCCCACCGATTTCTCTCGAAGGTATGGTCGGCCCGCTGCTCCTAACCGCAGGTACCAGAGACGCCATCTGGAACAGTGCAGAAATGTCCCTCAACCTGGAACAATCCGCAAAACGTGCCGGCATTGAAACATTCCGCGTCGTTTACGAAAAAGCCGGACACACATGCGGATACCCCTTTACATTTCCGGGGTTGCCAACCTCCACAATCATGCGGGACCATGGACACAGAATCCTTGTCGGTGGCAAGATCGACGCCAACGGTCGGGCTGCCGAAATGTCCCGCCACCAAGTGATCAGCTTCCTTGCCTCCACCTACGAAATCCCCATAAATATATGATCTTCAAACACGCAAGCGCCCTAGCGCTCGGCATGCTTGCCGACCGCATCATCCCCGACCCCCGCACCAATCACCCCGTCGCGCTCTTCGGCAACTACGCCTCCTGGCTCGAACGTAAACTCTATCGCGATTCCAAAGCCGCAGGCGCCGCCTATGTTGCCGCATGCGTCATTCCACCCACGATCGCCACAGCCTTCCTCGCCAAAACAGCCCCGAACATATCTTTGGTTTTGGCGCTCTGGGCGTCGCTAGGCGGCACGACATTGCAACACACAGCCGCACGTATGGCCGAAGACCTCGACGCCGGCAACCTCGACGCCGCCCGCACTTGGGTTCCGTGGCTCTGCTCGCGCGACCCAAAGTCTCTCGACGCCGCCGGAATGGCCCGCGCCACCGTCGAATCCGTGGCCGAAAATACATCCGATGCCATCGTTGCCCCGATCGTGTGGTCACTCCTCGGCGCCCCGGGCGTAATCGCACATAGATGCGTAAATACGTTGGACGCGATGGTCGGCTACCGAAACGAACGCTATAGCGAATTCGGCTGGACCGCCGCGAAACTCGACGACCTCATGGCCTGGGCCCCTGCGCAGCTTACATCCCTGATCCACACGGGTTTCGCCGCCACCGCGGGCAGGGGAGAAGAAGCCCTTCACTCCTGGATTCACGACGCCCCGAACCACCCAAGTCCGAACGCAGGTCCGGTCGAAGCGACCGCCGCGGCCGCTCTCGGGGTCCAACTGGGAGGCGAAACTACATACGAATACGGCGTGGAGCAACGCCCAGTTCTCGGGCAAGGACCAGCTCCCAGTACGGCAACAATTAGAAAAGCAGTTCGACTTTCCATGATGGTCCAAGGCGTCGCAGGCGGCGTGGTTGCTGCCGCTGGGGTGGGGAAAGCGTTAGCTCGGCGTATGCGGCGTTGAGGTGTCCGGGTAGCGAGTGGTGTGCGCCAGGATATCCAGGCGGTAAGTGGTGACCTTGCTTGACCTGGGGTTTGTCCGGAATTGGCTTGTTTTGCCGACCTAACATCGCCAGTTAGCTACATTGCTACCACAAAACCCCAGGTCACAAAACTTGAACGGTCGTTAAATGGCTTGTTTTGTCAACCTAACATCGCCACTTCCGGACGACCAGGGGTTTTCCGAAATGGCGCATCGCGTTCATACCTGCACGGCAGCCGAGCTCGCTTAAACATATTGGCAATCCATGCTCCGCAAGCAAGCTCAGCCATCACGGCCCTCAATGCCCAAGAGGTCACCCTGCCGGGTTTCGCGATTCCACCGCTTGACCTGGGGCTTGTCCGGAATTGGCTTGTTTTGTTGACCTAACATCGCCAGTTGTCGACATTGCT
>JAUMZC010000138.1 GCA_030528295.1 Corynebacterium sp. | reverse complement strand
GCAATCGAAGAAGTTATCGATGCTGCCCGTAGTGCTCAAATTCACCAGCGGATTCAACGGCTTCCGGAGGGTTACGACGCCGTGGTCGGTGCGGCAACCACGCAGCTATCCGGTGGCGAACAACAACGCCTTACGTTGGCGCGGGCGTTGTTACGCGATTCGCCGATTGTGCTGTTGGACGAAGCTACGGCATACGTCGACCCGCATTCTGAGCGGGAAATACAACAGGCCCTGTCTGCGTTGACTCGGAATCGCACAGTGATTGTGATTGCACATAGGCTGGCGTCGATCGTTGGTGTGGATAACATTGTCGTCCTTGATCGAGGGCGCGTTGTGGAACAAGGTACGCATCAGGAGTTGATGGCCCTTGGTGGGGTGTATCAGGAACTCTGGGAGGCGCAGCAATGATCCCCTTTTTGAATCTTTATTCCAAGATCCTTGGGCAACGAAATGATCTGCCCGCGCTTGGTGTTTGGTACACGATTGCATCATTGATTCAAGTGTCAGCACTGCTCATGGTGCACCCGCTGCTCACCGAGGTATTCGACCAAAACTTAGCCAATGCTGCGTTGTGGTTTGTAGGAATACTGCTGGTCAGCGCAATGAGTTTAGTGATGATACCTATTGGCTGGTGGTCGCTTTCGGTGTGTAGCCGTGACTTAGAGGCTGTACGTAAGCGGGTGGGGCAGAAGGTCATTCGGCTACCACTGGGGTGGTTCGACTCTATGTCGGCAGCGCATGTGAGTAATGCGGTAGGTACGTGTTGTGATGATATTTCCCATATTGCATCAGTAATTTTGCCGAATTTTGTGCAGTGTGTTGTGGTGCCGCTGGGAGTGAGCGTTGGCATGCTGATGATTGATTGGCGCATCGCTTTGGTGTTGCTGCTGGCAGTTCCGGTGTTGTGGTGGGTGACGATGGTCGTGGATAAACGCACCGCAAAAACGGCTGGTTTTGAACGGTGGACATCCGCGGAACTCGCCGATCATGTTATCGAATTTGCGAAGTTGCAACCGGTACTGCGTGCAGTTGGGAACGACCGTGGTTTGGAACGGGTGAATGCTGCATTGAAGCTCGACCTCGGCGGAACATTGTGGAGTATGCGGGAGAAAGGCCAGCCGCTTGGAACTTTTGCGCTGATTGTTGGGGTTGCTGTGATAGGTGCGTTGACCGTAGCGGGATATTTGTGGATCGAAGGCGATATCGACGCCGCGACATTCTTCACTGCGGCATTGTTGCTGACGCTGATTTACCAGCCAGCGATTGTGATTCCTTTGTATAAATCGGAGTTTGTGGCAACCCTGGAATCGCTGCGTCGGATTGATGAAATTCTGTCGGTGGATCCGTTGCCCGAAGTCTCGGAGGAGAAAGCGAAGCTACCGGCATCGAATGACGTCAGAATCGCTGATGTGAGTTTTGGTTATCGGTCGGGCGAGATGGTGTTGCGGGACGTCGATATTCGAATTCCTGAGCGATCGGTGACGGCTCTTGTTGGGCCATCTGGATGTGGTAAAAGTACATTGTTGCGGCTGGTTGCGAGATTCTGGGACGTAGATAGTGGGCAGATCCAAATCGGTGGCGTGGATGTCCGGGATATGCCAACCGCTGAGGTGATGAAACGAATCTCCATGGTGATGCAAGATACTTATCTGTTTGATTCCACAGTGGAGGATAATATTCGCCTCGGTAAGCCGGATGCCACCAATGAGGAATTGGCTGAAGCGATTCGTCGGGCGCGTCTTGTGGATGTTCTTGATCGCCTGCCACATGGTGCAGCAACGCAGGTGGGGGAAGGTGGGCGTCGGTTGTCAGGTGGCGAGCGGCAACGAGTGGCAATTGCTCGGGCGTTGTTAAAAGATGCCCCAATATTGTTGCTTGACGAGGTGACCTCTTCGCTCGACGGCGCCAACGAAGCTGCGGTGACGCGTGCGATTCGTGAACTGGCCCAAGGTCGGACGGTGGTGATGATTGCACATCGGCTCTCCACGGTCACTCGCGCTGATCAAATAGTTGTTCTAAATTCGGACGGTCGCGTTGACGATATCGGTACGCATGAAACGTTGCGGCAACGCAGTGGAATATATTCCGAATTCTTGGAAGCTCAGGCTGCCGGTGCCGCGTGGCGCGTAGCAGGATCGTAAGGGCAGGCGGCCATGCCTTATCCTGGTATGCGAACGTTTTTCTTACATGAGGAGTCTTTCGTATGCCGAAGGGCAAAGTTGATCCTGCCAATATTCCCGACGACGGTTTGACCACCCGCCAACGTCGGTTGCTACCCATCACTGCAGTGCACACCGGACCTGGAAAAGGAAAGTCAACTGCGGCGTTCGGAATGGCATTGCGGGCTTGGAATCAAGGAATGAATATTGGTGTGTTCCAGTTTGTGAAATCAGCAAAGTGGAAAGTGGGGGAGGAAAGCGTATTCCGGCGACTCGGTGAATTGCACGAACAAACCGGCGAAGGCGGAGCGGTGCAGTGGAATAAGATGGGGGAAGGCTGGTCGTGGGCCAAAAAAGCGGGCAGTGAGGCGGATCACGCTCGGGATGCTGCCGAAGGCTGGGAGGAAGTCAAGCGCAGGATCCTCAATGAAGAGCATGATTTTTATGTTTTGGATGAATTCACATATCCGATCAAATGGGGTTGGGTCGATGTTGACGATGTGGTGGAAACCCTGGCGCATCGCCCCGGCACACAACATATTGTGATCACGGGACGAAACGCTGATCCCAAACTTATTGCGGTTGCCGACTTGGTGACCGAAATGACCAAAATCAAGCACCCGATGGATGTTGGGCGTAAAGGCCAAAAGGGTATCGAGTGGTAACCCCTGGAATTTGCATTGCTGCCGCGGCATCTGGCACCGGCAAAACGACGATTGCTACGGGGCTGATTGCGGCGTTGGCTCGACGGTGTACCGTTGCGCCGTTTAAAGTGGGTCCGGACTATATCGACCCGGGGTATCACACTATTGCCGCAGGTAGGGTGGGTAGAAACCTGGATTCTGTGATGTGCGGTTTGGAACGCATCGGGCCGCTGTATGCACATGGGAGCGAGGGTGCAGATCTTAGTGTGGTTGAGGGCGTCATGGGGCTTTTCGACGGCCGCATCCCCGACGGTGCTGGTTCCACGGCCGATGTGGCAGCAGCGTTAGGGCTTCCGGTGATCTTGATTGTGGATGTTCGGGGCATGAGCCAATCTGCTGGCGCATTAGTTCGAGGATTCGCAATGGCTCGTTCTGATGTTCGTATTGCCGGTGTGATTTTGAACCAAGCCGGGACGGAGCGTCATGCCAAAGTATGCAAAGACGCTGTTGAAGCGGAAGGTATTCCTGTTGTTGGCATTGTCCCGCGGATGGACAAGGTTGAGGTCCCGTCCCGCCACCTCGGCCTGGTCACTGCCGCCGAACAGGGCGGTGCGGCGGTGGAAGCCGTGCAAAGGATGGCCGATCTTGTGGAACAACATTGCGATCTCGATGCGATTGTGTCTATGGCGCACACAACGTACTCCAGTGAAGCGTGGGACCCAAGCGCAGTCGTGGACCATGTAGGGCATGCCCGTGTTGCAATGGCCGGAGGTCCGGTGTTTACCTTCGCATACGCGGAACACCAGGAATTATTGGAGGCTTGTGGCGCTGAAGTTGTGCATTTTGATCCGCTGCAGGATGCATTCCCGGAGTGCGACGCCCTGATTATTCCTGGTGGTTTCCCCGAGGAACATGTGGAGGCGCTGTCTTCCCGTGCGGACATGCGTGAGGCTATTCGAAAGCATGTTGCATCCGGTAAGGCGGTGCACGGCGAGTGCGCTGGCTTGTTGTGGTTGCTGGAAAGTCTCGACGCCCATTCGATGCTCGGCGTGATTCCAACCCATGCGGCGATGGGAAGGCGCTTGACCTTGGGATATCGCGAAGCGGTCGCATTACATGACTCGTTGTTGTATCGATCAGGTGAACGAGTAATAGGACATGAGTTCCATCACACTGCGCTGACTGATAACGAAGTTTCAGGTTGGCATTCGGCCTGGGGTTGGCGTGCTTGGGACGGTAAACCAAAACGTGAAGGCTTTGTGCATGGAGCTGTCCACGCTTCGTATCTCCATGTGCATCCAGCCGCAGTGCCACAAGCCGTGCAACGACTCGTTGAATACGCCTGCAAGAACGATGCGCCTAACGTGCTATGTTCGTGAGTCGGGACTAGGTGCTGGCACCCCTGGTGAGGGGGGTTAAACTTAACGGCTATGAATGTGACTCTCGTCGGTGGTGGGCCAGGTGCATGGGATCTGATAACGGTTCGCGGAATGCGGGCATTGCAAGATGCTGACGTCATTTTGGCTGACCATCTCGGGCCTACAAGTGAACTGGCCCAACTGTGTTCGATTGACGATAAAGAAGTGATTGACGCTTCGAAATTGCCGTACGGGCGTCAGATGGCGCAATCCAAGATCAACGAACTCATGATCGAACACGCGAAGGCGGGCAAGAAGGTTGTTCGGCTTAAGGGGGGCGATCCATATGTGTTCGGACGAGGGTTTGAAGAGGTGCAGGCTTGCGCAGAAGCCGGGATTCAATGCGAGGTGATTCCCGGCGTGAGTAGCGCCATTTCGGTGCCTGCGGTTGCTGGGATTCCGGTGACGCAACGGGGCGTGGTGCACTCGTTCACGGTGATTTCTGGGCATGTTC
>JAUMZC010000137.1 GCA_030528295.1 Corynebacterium sp. | reverse complement strand
TCAACCCAATACCCCCCAACAAATTACTAACCCACACAAACCCCTAAATAACCTTGAATATCTCCGTCAGCGGCGCGAACTCGAAAAGTATCCGCTAATTCATTGAGCTTCGGACTGCCGAATTCCCATTGTTTCCTCAATCTCATTGCCTTCAAAAAACTCCCCCAAAGTGAGCATTAAAAACGCTATACCACACACACGCTCAGCAATTGCGCTGGTAGTGATTACGCTACTCCTCTTTCTTATTCCCTCTGGTCAAACCAGAAATAAAGCACACAATTATCTATTACGCAGGATAAATCTCAGGTGATACTGATGAATTCTTCTTCATTTTAAGGAAATACTTGGCATCAATACCCAATGCACTAGTGCCTTTCCCACTATCCTTTTGCCTATGGCGATAACCAACTCGGCGGTTTTGTCCCACGTGTTCTTAGCCGCAAGGCTAGCAGGCGCCTATTGACGTGCATGACCATTGGAGCTGTACACGATGACGCACGCCGCCACCGAATGTTTTAATGCCGATATTGAAAAACTGATCGCCACGCGCGACTGATAACCTATAAACCTTTATTAGAATTGGAGTTTCCCCATGTCACAGCCAGAAACAGCGGTTATTATTCTCGCCGCCGGCGCGGGTACCCGCATGAAGTCCGCCATCCCGAAAATGCTGCATGAAGTTGTTGGCCGCAGCATGCTTGGCCACGCGCTTCACGCAGCCGCCGGTATCACACCGCAACATTTGATTGCAGTGGTGGGCCATGGCCGCGAACAAGTCATCCCCGCAATCGAATCCACCGATTTATCCTCGTACGGAGTTTCGGAAGTTCGAACGGCGATTCAAGAGGAGCAGCACGGCACTGGGCACGCTGTGGGCTGCGGCTTAGAACAACTCCCGGAGTCCTTTCAAGGCACCGTGCTGGTAACCACCTCAGACGTTCCAATGCTTAATGCGGAAACATTGCAGGCATTGCTCAAGGAGCATGACATTAAGCCGCGCGCTGCCGTGACGATCCTTACCGCAGGAGTCGAAAACCCTACCGGTTACGGACGCATCGTTCGCAGCGCTGACGGCGAGGTATTACGAATTGTCGAGGAAAAAGACGCTGATGAAGAAGAGCGCGCAATTACTGAAATCAACTCAGGCGTCTATGCGTTCGATGCGCAATTACTTCGCCACGCGGTCACTCAGCTCGACACGGACAACGCCCAAGGCGAGTTCTACCTCACTGATGTGGTGCGCATTGCCCGCAACCATGACCGTATTGTTCGCGGCCACAAGCTTGACGACGCCGCGCTCGTTGCTGGTGTGAATGACCGGGTACAGCTCGCTGCAATGAACGCTGAAATGAATCGTCGAATTTGCGAACACCATATGCGGGGCGGCGCAACGATCGTCGATCCGAATTCCACCTTTATCGATATCGAAGTTGAAATTGGCCAAGATGTCACCATTTTCCCAGGCACACAGCTCAAGGGCCGCACAGTCATCGGTGATCGCTGCGAAATCGGTCCAGATAGCACGCTCACCGATATGACCATCGAAGAAGGTGCCAAAGTTATCCGCACCCACGGATCCGAATCTGTGATCGGCAAAGACGCCAATATTGGTCCGTTTACTTTTATCCGCCCAGGCACAATTGTGGGCGAAGACGGCAAACTCGGCGGCTTTGTGGAAGCCAAAAAGCCGTCATCGGTAAAGGCTCTAAAGTTCCACACCTCACCTATGTGGGGGATGCAACGATCGGCGAGTACTCCAATATTGGAGCTTCGTCCGTTTTCGTCAATTACGACGGCGTTCATAAGCATCACACAACCATTGGCAGCCATGTGCGAACGGGCTCGGACACGATGTTTATCGCACCAGTGAATGTGGGTGATGGCGCGTACTCCGGAGCAGGTACAGTAATCAGAGAAGATGTTCCCCCGGGGGCACTCGTAGTTTCCGGAGGACAACAGCGCAATATTGAAGGCTGGGTCCAGCGCAAGCGCCCTGGCACCCCAGCCGCCGAAGCAGCAGCCCGGGCTTTGGGTGAAGCGGAGGCACCGAACACGGAAGGTTAAAGCAGACCGAACATGACTGCTAACTGGATTGACAACCAAAAGAACCTCATGCTCTTTTCTGGGCGTGCCCACCCAGAACTTGGTGAGGCGGTAGCACGGGAACTCGGTATTGACCTGACCCCCATGACTGCGCGTGACTTCGCCAACGGTGAGATCTTCGTCCGCTTCGAAGAATCCGTACGTGGTTGCGATGCGTTCGTTCTTCAGTCCCACACCCAACCATTGAACAAGTGGTTGATGGAACAATTGCTGATGATCGACGCATTAAAGCGTGGTTCCGCCAAGCGCATCACCGCGATCCTGCCGTTCTACCCATACGCACGCCAGGATAAGAAGCACCGCGGCCGCGAGCCTATTTCTGCTCGTTTGGTCGCGGACCTGCTCTACACCGCTGGCGCGGATCGCATTGTGAGCGTGGATTTGCACACTGACCAAATCCAGGGGTTCTTCGATGGCCCTGTCGATCACATGCACGCCATGCCGATTCTCACGGATTACATCAAGGCGAAGTATGAGTTAGATAATATTTGCGTTGTCTCCCCAGATGCGGGCCGCGTCAAGGTCGCCGAGAAATGGGCCAATACGCTTGGCGACGCCCCGCTCGCCTTCGTGCATAAGACGCGCAGCGTTGATGTAGCCAACGAGATCGTAGCCAACCGTGTAGTCGGTGAAGTTGCTGGCCGCACTTGTGTTCTCCTGGATGACATGATTGATACCGGCGGAACCATTGCAGGCGCCGTTGGTGTACTGCGCGACGCTGGCGCAACGGACGTCATCATTGCATGTACTCATGGTGTGTTCTCTGGCCCCGCCCGCGAACGCCTGTCCGGATGCGGCGCCAAGGAAGTGATCACCACGAACACGCTCCCGCAAAGCACCGAAGGCTGGGATAATCTCACGGTTTTGTCAATTGCCCCACTACTGGCGAAGACAATCCATGAGATTTTCGAAAACGGCTCTGTCACCGACCTGTTCGAAGGCCAAGCATAACGCCCTACCGTTACCTCACGCTCCGCCGAGAATAGTTACTTTACAATTTTTTATGTTAAGGTGTTCGAAGTCTCGGCGAGGGCTTAGGATTAGGCCGTTATCGACGCGATCTGCATATTTACCTGCGAAGACTCGACCAAGACACTCGGGTTCTGCCGCAGGTTTTTCGCTTCTGTGGCTACTGAGTTTCCTATGAACATCATTGAGCCAAAGGAGAAGAACATGTCTCAAACTATCGCTCTTTCCGCCGCCCCACGCACTGAGCTGGGCAAAGGTGCTGCCCGTCGCGCTCGTCGCGCTGGCCTGATTCCTGTAGTTATTTACGGCAAGGGTTTCGATCCTGCTCACGTCACCGTGAATCGTCTTGAGTTCACCGCTATCGTACGTAACCACGGTGTAAATGCCGTGGTCAACGTTGATATCGAGGGCAAGAAGCAGCTCGCCATGATTAAGAGCGTGGACCAGAACGTTCTCACACTGGAGATCGATCACGCTGATCTGCTCGCTATTCACCGTGGCGAAAAGGTCGAGGTTGAGGTTCCGGTTGTATACACTGGGGAACCAGCTCCTGGCACCATGGTCATTCAGGATGCGGACACCATCCGCGTTGAGGCTGACGTGCTCTCCATTCCAGAAGAAATCTCCGTATCCGTTGAAGGCCTTGAGGTTGGCTCCCAGATCACCGCTGGTGATGTCACACTGCCTGGCGATGTCACTCTCGCTGATGACGCCGATCTCCTGCTCATCAACGTTGTGTACCCTGAAACTTCCGACGAGCCGGTTGAGACCGAAGAGGCTGCCGAAAGCTCTGAGGAATCCGCCGAATAGTATTTGTATTCGGATCAACTCCCCGTGCTCGTATTCCTCACGGGGAGTTTTCCCTTTTCATCGCCTAGGTTCGCGTTTCGACGCCGCGCACCATATGGGACAATGGTCTGCGTGAATATTGCAGCGGGTAAGGGCTCTCCTTTTTTAGTGGTTGGTTTAGGCAACCCTGGTCCTCGGTATGAGGCGACACGACACAACGTTGGTTTTATGGTGTTGGATGAACTCGCGGAGCGAACCTCCCCGACGCCTTCAAACTTTTCAGTGCATAAAAAATCTCATGCTGCCCTTGTTGAAACACACATTGGAGAGGCAAAAGTAATTCTGGCCAAGCCGCGGAGCTTTATGAACCTTTCCGGCGGACCGATTAAAGCACTAGCGCAATTTTTCAAAGTACCTACCGACCACATCATCGTTGCCCACGACGAACTCGATCTTCAGTTCGGCACCGTGCGCCTCAAACTGGGTGGCGGAGAAAACGGCCATAACGGTCTAAAATCCACGTCTCAGGCCCTTGGCACCAGGGACTATTATCGCGTGCGCATTGGGGTTGGCCGCCCACCCGGCCGCCAGGATCCCGCAGATTATGTGCTTCGCCCGTTCTCCGTTGCTGAAGCCGCTGACCTCGGCGCAATCTGTGCCGACGCCGCGGACGGTATCGAGCTGCTGGTCAGCGAAGGGCTTGCACGCGCCCAGAATGAAATTCACGCCCGCTGACTTACCACTTCCGGGCTTTGTCTAACGCTTTTTCTAACGCTTTATCTTCAAGCTTGAGCGCCCCACTTTTACGAAGCCGGTGAAGCACCACCGGACAGCTT
>JAUMZC010000008.1 GCA_030528295.1 Corynebacterium sp. | reverse complement strand
TGCGGCTTTGGTTGCGGCTTGGGCTGTTGCTTCGGCTTGGGCTTAGCAGCATTTGCCGTTGGTGCCGCACTTGGCGTCGGCCGTGGATTTGCCCGCTCTGGCTCCTGCCAACTGGAACTACGGTACCGAGAACGCAACGAGGATTCCTCTGTGACGCTGCTCGGGCTAGCCTGCGGTTTTGGCTCTGGTTTCGGCTTGGCTGCAGGCTGTTGGGGCGTGGCATTGCGGGTTGGGGTTGGCTGTTGCTTCGGCGTTTGGGCACCAAACGATCCCGTGCTGAAACCAGAACTCGTGCCGCCACTTGTTTGCCCGCTGAATCCCGGAATGCCACTGCTCGGGCGCGCATCAGCAGGACGTGACGTTGCTTGTTGACGTCCCGCAGTTTGCGCACGCGCACCGGTTTGCGGACGTGCATGCGCAGCGTTTTCTGTTCGGAACGGATTATCGCTTGCATGGCGCGACTCTGGTGCCGGTGGCGAGGTATCGATTCCGCCGGCATCCCAACGGGTCGAAGAAAACGCCCCGGAATTAAACCGTGGTGCTGCGGAAGCACTTGTAGTTGTGCTTGGCCCAGCTGTAGGTTTTGCAAAAGGCTTTGCCACGTAATCTGGTTTTTTCGCCAAAGGTTCACTAATAAAGGAATCCTCTACATCTACCTCCACGGGCTCAGGAACAACCGGGATCAAAGCTTCCGTTTCCTTGGAAAAGCTTGCCCCAGGTTTAGAACTATCAAGTTCAATCGCTGGTATCCGGCGCGCCTCAGCCTTTAATGCGGCTGGTTCATAGGCAAGCATAACGCCAGAAAGTTCTTCAAGTTGATTGCGCATAGCATCAAGCTGACCGCGGATACTTTCAAGAGTTTCCTCACGCTGCTCATTGAGCTGGCGTTGATAATCTTGCTGTGCCCTCATCCGATCGGCATCAATGCTGCGCTGATTTTTTAGTAGCTCTTCATCATATTGTTTGCGTCGGTTTGCAACGAGGAATGCTGCCACAAGACAAGCCCATAACGCAGTAATCATGGCCAATTTCAGACCATAAATGCTATCCGAAAATAGCCCAATCACACCTGTGAGAAGGGCTAAGGCCACCATTACGCCCATGAGTATTTGGCCGAGGTCGATTCCCCTCTTCGGCTTGGTCCCTGGTACGTCTCTGGTGCTCATGGCTACCAACTTTAGCCAATGGATTCCGCATCTGTGGGAGGTGGAAGAGTACAGGCGCGTTCTAAATAGACGCCTGCTGTAGATAAACTGATACCACCCAAAAGGCTAGATAAGACACCGGCCAGGTCCTCACTAGCTGCAACAAGCTCAGAAGCGTTGGGGACAACATAGCTAGCCAGGCCGAGGTATGCGCCACCAACTAAGGCGCCAGTCCACGCAGAAGCGCGGCCAATGGCAAACCACATCGCCGCACGTAAAGGGTCTAATTGTGTACGTCCGAAACCAATTGTGCCCCCTTGAATATGCCCTTTAATTTTCAGGGCTAAGACGACACACAACAGGGTCATAAGCCAGAGAGTTACGGAAACTGTGACGGGTATAGCAAAGAGCTCATCGTAAAATCTCCAACTTAAGATTCCGGCTACAGCGGCAACAAAAATACCCGTGGCAAAAAGATGCGACACGCGTGTCTCACTCATACCCACTCCTTCGCCACCATTGTGATGTCTCGGGTATCTAACTCTGCCACCAAATCAGCAATTGCACGACCCCCCAGCGTCGCCATAGAGTCCACCGCCAACCATGGCACTAGTACAAATGCTCGTTCTTTCGCATACGGATGCGGCAGTATCAACTGTGGAATTTCCGATTGTACTTCGACCCCATCACGCACACAGGTCACAATGTCCACATCGAGGGTACGCGGTCCCCAGTGCTGTTCACGACGTCGCAACGCAGCGTTTTCCAGCGCCTGACATGCATATAACAATGTGTGTGGGGTTCGTTCGGTCTCCAGCAAGATCACAGCATTGTAGAAATGTGGCTGCTCCACCCCACCCCACGGCGGCGTCGAATACAAGGGCGAAACCGCCAATACTTCTTCCGCAAAATCGCGAATCACGCTGCGCAAATGCTCTTGGCGATCCCCTTTATTCGAACCCACAGACAGAACCGCACGCATCAGCTTCTCCTTGCTGTCACCGCAACATCTGCAAACGTATGCGGAATCGGAGCATGAGGTTTATGCACCGTCACCTCCACCGCATGCACCCGAAAACGCTCGCGAATTGTCTCCGCAATTTCGCTAGCAACAGTTTCAATCAGGTCCCGTGACGGACCAGAAACCACCGCCACCGCGATCTCCGCTAATTCCGCATAATTAATGGTCAGGGTTAAATCATCCTCTCGTGGAAACTGCACCCAACAGGTGATATCCACTCGAAATGTTTGCCCTTCGCGTTTCTCGTGTTCGAACACACCGTGGTATCCAAACACTTCCAACCCAGTGAGTGTGATGCGGTCAGCCATCGCCACCACCCCATCGCCACGCCACATCCACGGCCGCGCGGTTCGCTGCAACCTCATGCACGCGCACACCCCACGCCCCTGCCTGCGCCGCAAGCGCACTCACCGCAGCCGTCGCCGCATCCGAACCCTGCAAAAAGCGCTTCCGCGACGCCCCCACCAACACCGGATAACCGAGTTCAACCAGCTGCGGCAATGATCGCAAAATTGCCCAATTGTCCGAAGGCGTTTTCGCAAAACCCAAACCGGGGTCAATCATCAGCTTTTCGACGCCCTCCCCTCCCGCACGTTCCACCAAACGCTGCAGGCTGGTCAACACATCAGCAACGACGTCACTATGTTCATGGGCGCTACCAGCAGCATCACCAAATGTGTCGGTCTTCCAATGCATCAAACAAGCAGTGGTCTGCGTGTCTGCCATCACCCGCAGCATATTCGGATCAGCTAAACCGCCCGAGACGTCGTTAATGATGCTCGCACCAGCAGCAACCGCAGCCTCCGCAACCCGTGCGCGCATCGTATCCACACTGGTAGTAATACCCTGCTCCGAAAGTGCGCGGATTACGGGAACCACCCGGGCCAGCTCAATCTCCTCAGACACTCGTTTCGCACCGGGACGGGTCGACTCACCACCAACATCAATTACATCCGCACCTTGGGCGACCATCTCCACAGCGTGCGCTACCGCCCGTTCAGGATCAAGCCACTGCCCACCATCCGAAAACGAATCCGCAGTGACATTAAGTATTCCCATGATCTGGCAGCGCATCATGCCTAACACCCCCGAATCAAACTCAATACCTCGGCACGTGAGGCAGCGTTCGTCTTGAAACCACCGCGAACTGCGGACGTGGTGGTCAACGTACCGGGCTTCCGAATACCGCGCATTGCCATGCACAAATGCTCACACTCGATCACAACAATCACTGCCTGTGCACCGAGTTTCTCCACCAACGCATCCGCAACCTGGGACGTCAACCGCTCCTGAACCTGCGGCCTTTTGGCAAATAAATCCACCAACCTGGCCAATTTAGAAAGACCGGTAACCTGGCCTGATTCTCCGGGAATATACCCAATGTGTGCTTTCCCGTAGAACGGAACCAAATGATGTTCGCATGTGGAATAAATAGGAATATCCCGAACCAACACCAATTCTTGATGATCCTCCGAGAAGGTCTTATTTAACACTTCGGCAGGATCCGTATGCAGACCCGCAAACATTTCCGCATATGCGCGGGCGACTCGGGCAGGAGTTTCTTGCAAGCCCTCTCGATCAGGGTTTTCCCCAACCGCAAGCAACAACTCCCGCACTGCCGCCTCCGCACGTGCCTGATCAAACGCGCATTCCGCCATTACTTTTCATCTTTCTTTGGAGCCACGTCATCCGTAGCGTCCACTTCCTTCGTCTCTGGGTACTCCGAACGTTCATGCTCAGGTAACCGGAAACCAATTTCTTCTTCAGGCTGACCAGCTACTGCTTGGTCTTCTTGTTGCTGTTCTTGCGCAGGATGTGGCTGCTGTTGACCAGGCGCCGCCGGAGGCCACCCTGGTACAACCCAGCCAGCTGGAGGCTGCGAACCACCATAGGTTCGTTGCGCAGGGAAGGAGTTTGTGTCACCTGGTTTTCCAGAATTCTGCTGCGGCCCCGGTTGGGGTTGCGCACCAGGAGCTGGGATGATGTTTGGCACTGGCACCGGGCCGCGAGCTGGCTGTTGTTGCTGTTGCTTGGCCAATTCTGCTTGGCGCTTTTCACGGGCAGCCTTCGATGCCTCCAAGATGCTGAATCGCTTCGGTGGTTCTTCACCTCGTTCGATGGCCAATTCAGTAGGCGTTTTCACCGGCTCGCGGTCAGCTTGGCCCGGGAACCATTCGGCTTCACCTGGGAACACTTCCAGACGCTCGCGCGGCGTAATGCCCTCAAACAAAGCTTCGAGGTCGGGGCGTCGTAGCGTTTCCTTTTCCAGCAGCTTCTCCGCAAGCCTATCGAGCACGTCGCGGTTTTCACGCAGGATATCGTAGGCTTCCTGATGGGCAAGATTAATCACATAACGCACCTGTTCATCGATGGTATTCGCAACATTTTGCGAGTACTCGATCCGCTCGCCCATACCGGGCATATGTCCGAATGGACTACCTTGCTCCTCGCCGTATTTCACGGTGCCAATTGATGGTGACATGCCATATTCAGTGATCATCGCGCGAGCAATCTTCGTTGCCTGCTCGATATCATTCGACGCTCCGGTGGTGGGCTCGCCGAACACCAGTTCCTCAGCAGCACGACCACCCATCGCAAAGACAATACGTGCGAATAGCTCGGCGCGGTTATACATGCCTTTATCGTCTTCGTCGGCCGTCATGGCGAAGCCCCCGGTACGACCACGCGCCAAGATGGTCACCTTATACACACGCTCGATATCTTTCATCGCCCAAGCCGCGAGTGTATGCCCGCCTTCGTGATAGGCCGTAACTTTCTTTTCCTTCTCGGAAATAACCTTCCCACTACGACGAGGGCCGCCGATCACACGGTCGGTCGCTTCCTCCAGGGCGTCGGCAGTAATCACAGTGCCGCCAATACGCGCGGTAAGCAGCGCAGCTTCATTGAGCACATTCGCCAAATCAGCGCCGGACATACCCGCTGTGCGCTTAGCCAATGCTTTCAAATCCGCATCTTTGGAGAACGGCTTACCCTTCGCATGCACTTCAAGAATCTGCTCGCGACCCTTCAAATCAGGGTTCGATACGGGAATCTGGCGGTCGAAGCGGCCAGGGCGAAGCAACGCCTGATCCAGAATATCTGGGCGGTTCGTGGCGGCAATCAAGATCACACCCTGGCGATCGCCAAAACCGTCCATTTCCACAAGCAATTGATTCAAAGTCTGTTCGCGCTCGTCGTGACCACCGCCCATGCCGGAGCCACGCTGACGGCCCACGGCGTCGATCTCATCAACAAAGATAATGCAGGGGCTGTTTTCCTTCGCCTGTTTAAACAGGTCACGAACACGGGACGCACCCACACCAACGAACATTTCCACGAAATCCGAACCCGAGATGGAGTAGAACGGCACCCCAGCCTCGCCTGCGACGGCGCGCGCCAGCAAGGTCTTACCCGTACCGGGCGGGCCGAACAACAACACACCACGCGGGATTTTCGCACCAAGCGCCTCGTAGCGCGCCGGATCTTGGAGGAAATCCTTAATCTCGTGCAGTTCATCCACTGCTTCATCAGCGCCCGCAACATCCGCAAACGTATTCGTGGGCATGTCTTTAGTGAGCTCTTTCGCGCGCGAACCGCCAAACCCAAACATGCTCATGCCGCCGCCCTGGACACGGCTAAACACCCACATCATCAAGCCGAAGATAATCAGAATCGGCAACATCGTGGTGATGAGCGTGTAAAAGAATCCCTCCCGCGTCACCGAAGTGGTGTACTTTTTCGCACCAGCAGCCGCGACCTTATCAAAAATTAACGGCGCAGTTCGGGCAGGATAATCCGCAATAATCTCCTTGACACCATCGCGCTCATTCGCTGTAATTTCCTTCTTCAGCTTGAGGTGAAGGCGTTGCTCACGATCTTCAATCTTGGCTTCCTCGACGTTTTTCCGATCCAATTGCTCCATTGCAACTGAAGTGTCCACGCGTTGGGAATTCCATGAATCATCGGTAAGCACAGTAATTGCGAACAAGGTCATAAGGACCACGGCAGCGACGCCGCCATACTTCAGCAATTTCTTGTTATCCATTGGGCTGCCGCTCGGGGGCCTTTCTACTTTACAGACGCGTCTTTCACTTTAAGTAACGTGTTCCAAGCCTACTTCGTTCCCTAGTGCACCGTACAACGGTGTTGTGCTATAAATAGGATCGCAAACTAGTACTACACTCCCATCTTTTCAAAGGGTATTGCAAAACATGTGCGGAACACTCGTAAGGTTGGCACGCCTGAAGTAGTAGCCACGCAGCCCTGTGGCAGAAACATTGCTGCCTGGACGTCGAAACGCCAGGTTATTGTGCCGTCCCCTCCAACATGTGATTATTGAAAGTTTGCTTTGTGAATAAAATAAAAAACCAATTTTTGCTGTGGATTCTTGTGGTCTCCGCGACCGTAATGATCCTTAATGAGACCGTACTCGGTGTTGCACTGCCGATTATTTCCGCCGATTTCCAAGTCGAACCTACGATCGTTCAGTGGCTGACCACTGGCTTTATTTTGGTGATGGCGATTGTGATCCCGATGACGGGATTTCTTATCCAAAGGTTCTCTACGAGGTCTATTTTTGTCGCGGCAGTAGTGCTGTTTTCCATAGGCACCGTTATTGCCGCAATCGCTCCTTTGTTCGGGGTTTTGTTAATCGCACGTATGATCCAGGCGGTGGGAACGGCGATTATGTTCCCGCTTCTGATGACCGTTGCCATTTCCACCGTTCCGCCAGAAAAGCGCGGCGCAACAATGGGTTTGATTGGTGTGGTCATTTCCCTCGCACCAGCACTCGGCCCAACAGTTTCTGGCCTGATACTGAGCCAGCTCACCTGGCACTGGCTCTTTTGGACCGTCCTTCCCATCATCTTGTTCTGCCTGTTCGCCGGTATCGCGTTTCTTACTAATGTCTCCGAACAACAAGCCCAACCGCTCGACATTCCCTCAGTGCCACTGTCCGCACTTGGCTTCGGCGGCATAGTGTACGGACTCTCCTACATGGGAAATACCATTGAACATGGCGACACCAATCCGGTGATCGCGCTTGCCATAGGCATTATTTCGCTCATTCTGTTCCTGCTGAGACAGCACAAGTTAAGCAAACGTGATGCGGCATTGCTAGACCTTCACCCCTTCCAATATCGACCTTTTAGGATAGGTGCACTAGCAATCACGTTTAGTATGGCAGTTCTATTAGGCACCGTGATCGTGTTGCCGTTCTACCTGCAGCAATCCCTCGGCGTTTCCGCACTGCAGACGGGACTGCTTGTACTCCCAGGCGGATTTTTACAAGGCATTGCCAGCCCAATTATCGGACGTTTGTACGACAAATATGGACCTCGTCTCCTCGCCCTTACCGGCGGGATATGTCTCACACTTGGGCAAATCGGACTCGCCTCCCAAGGGGCCGATGCCAGGGTCGCAATCATCCTCGCCCTCCACATGCTCATCACGCTAGGCTTTTCCCTGCTCATCACGCCGTTCATGACCGACTCTCTCGCCGCGATCCCGCCGAATCTTTATTCGCATGCATCTGCGATTATCAGCACATTACAGCAGGTAGGAGGCGCGGTAGGCACAGCGTTGTTTATCGCCACCATGTCCATTGCAACCAACGCATCGCTGGCCAGCCAGAACACACCTGCGGTAGCGGCGGCCCACGGCTCATCGGCGGCCTTCACCGTTGGCATTGTCCTCGCCCTCGCAGCGTTGGTCACTGCTTGGTTTAGTTCAAAACACGCCGCGAGTCCCTCAAACACATAATCGTTTTTCAAAGGAACCCAAATGCCAATTCTTGCAGCCCGCCCGGTGCCTCTCGGGGGTCTCCGCGCTATGGAAGTGCGTCGTACTCTTCCGCATCGTGAACGGACAACGGTCGGGCCGTAGATTTTCTGCGATCATTATGGCCCGGAGAAAACGACGATGGATGTGGCACCGCACCCACATGCCGGCCTTGCCACTGTTTCGTGGTTGTTTGCTGGTGAGATTCGCCATGATGATACCGCGGGGAACCACACCCGAGTATTGCCTGGTGAATTAAATATTATGACTGCCGGGCATGGCATTGCGCACACTGAGGTTTCACAGTCAGAGTGGCTTCATGGTGTTCAGCTGTGGTTGGCGTACCCAAGGCATCAGCGTAACCTCGGGCGCCGCCTGCAGCATTATGTTCCCGCCCCCGAGAAATTTGGGGTGGCTACTGTGCTGTTGTTTATGGGTTCGTTGCCAGGATTTACTCCGTCGCCTATCGACGCCCCGAAGCAAGCGCTTGGCGCAGAGCTGCGGCTTCCACGCCGTCGCGGTATCAAACTTCCTGTCGATTCATCGCTTGAATATGCGGTATTGGCTGATACTGAGCCGCTTGAGGTCAATGGTGAACGTCTAGAACCCGGCGATCTTTGGTATGCGGATGCCGGGTTTGAGCATCTCCAGATCACGAATCTTGGCGATAATGCCCGCGCCATCATTCTTGGTGGCGAGCCGTTTGCTGAAGATGTGGTGATGTTCTGGAATTTCGTTGGAACCGATCACGCTGAAGTTGCCCAACAGCGGGCCGACTGGGAAGACCCAGCAGCCCGCGCCAACCGATTTGGCAATGTGGAAGGATATACCGGCGCTGGGGAACGCATACCTGCTCCACCAGTGCCAAACGTTCGCATGAGGCCTCGTGGCAATAGAGCTATTCGCTCACATACACGCGGGGATCCAACGTACCAACAAACGGAAGGTCACGATAGCGTTCGGCATAATCGAGACCATAGCCAATAACAAATTCGTTGGGAATGTCAAACCCAACGTCAAACAGATCGATCTTGGTCTTGACGGCTTCCGGCTTGCGCAGCAGCGTCACCACTTCAAGGGATTTTGGCTTCCGGTTTCGCAGGTTCTTCATGAGCCAACTCAGCGTAAGGCCGGAATCAATAATGTCTTCGACGATAAGAACATTCTTTCCCGCGATGTCTCGTTCCAAATCCATAAGAATTCGAACAACCCCCGAGGAAGAGGTCGAGCTTCCATAGGACGAAACCGCCATGAATTCCATTTGATTGGGAATGCTCAGCGCCCGCGCGAAATCTGTGATGAAGAAGACGGCGCCTTTCAGCACGCACACGAGAATAAGATCGTCGTCTTCGCCTTTGTACTGTTCAGAGACCCGGTCCGCGAGCTCTTGAATGCGAACTTTCAGTGCATCTTCGCTTATCAGTACTGCTTCGATGTCATCGCCGTAAGGGGTCGAGGGAACGTTGAAGTCTTTGGTGTCGTGCATGGCGTGTAAAGGCACCCTTCGAATTGTCAATGGTCAGACATTAAAAGATTGCCATCGATTCGGCGTACAGCCAAGCTTTGTGCACCAACTAACACTTCGCCTTGCCCATGCCAATCTGTGACCAATCGTTCGATAGCACGTATGGTGGCGCGATTGACCTGCGCGTTATGATGCTGCAACCATGCCACAGTGAGTTGCCGACGCCTCGCGGGGTGGACCTGAAGTTCAGCCACAGATAAGGTGTCCCCCACCTGGATTCCGTCACGCACAAATGAATCGGCAAGCACTACATCGTCGGCAGCTTGTGCTAATGCTGGCACACAATCCCCACCGAGAATCGAACTCATTAGCGGAATTACCTCTTGCCGTACCGCCACCCTCCGAAAACGCCGATCAGTATTGTGAGGATCCTCCCAATACCGCAATCCAAGTTCTTGGCAAGCCGCTTCAGTGTCCGCTCGGCGCACACCCAAGAGCGGCCGAACCAGCTGCCCGCGGCGAGGACTCATTCCAGTCACCCGGCCGCGCATTGCCCCGAGCAGCAGTGTCTCCGCTTGATCGTCCATGGTATGAGCCACCCAAACCTCAGCTCCCTCAGCAAATTCGAATAAAGCTTCGTATCTGGCGGCCCGCGCCGCAGCTTCCATGCCCTCGCCGGTGTCTGGGACGTCAATACTCAAGATTGTCGCCTCGGCATCACAGCGGCCCACCTCGACGGCAGCTTGGGCAGCAACCGTGGCGCTGTTCGGTTGTAAACCATGGTCGATAATCACGGGACGTGCGGAAATACGTTCGGCCCGCGCCGCAGCTAACAGCGCGAGCGAATCAGCACCGCCGGACACCCCAATCACCGGCGATCCCCCCGCAAACTCGCGAACCGCTACACGAATCCGCAGGAAGGAGGGGCTGACGCGTGGCCAAAATGGGGTGGTCATCGGAGCGCAGTGGTTAAGGCATCGAGCGCAGAGCGCGCTGGCAGAACTTCTGACTGGTTGGAAATCAGTGCGAATGTATACACCACGCCGTCCCGAGAAGTCACGGTCCCAGCAAGCGACGAGGTATCTGTCAATGTGCCAGTCTTGGCTCGAACCCAGCCTTCGCCATCAGTGTCGTTAAAGCGTGTCTTTAACGTTCCTGTGCCGCCGGCAACCGGCAACGTATACAGGAGATCGCGCAATTGTTCGCTAGTTGCGGCCTTCAGCATGATGTCGTCCAGGATTTTTGCGGTGAGCAGATTATCCTCCGATAGTCCGGAAGTATCATCGATTCGCGCGCCGTCGAGAGAAATACCGTGTTCTTTCAAGATGTTTGACACCGCAGTCGGCGGATCCGTTTTGCCTGATGAATCCACTGCCAACGCGACTTCCCTGCCAATTGATTCAGCAACTACATTGTCACTCTCAAGCATCATATAATGCAGTCGATCAAACAGAGGTTTGGATTTAATAGTTTTTACTACATCACCATCAGAATTCGTGGTGTAACCAAAGCTCGTGGCACCAATTCGATCCGCCACAGCTTTGGCCACATCAAGTCCGGGAGTAGCGCTACGCGGGTTTTGATCAAGCATCACTGGCTCCATGGGTGCGATAAACCCGGCGGGAATGTCCGCAGGGTCCCACGCTGGGTGCATTGGTTCCCATTTCCACGCACTTGTGTCTACCAATACCTGGTCGGCCGTGCCCGCGGCGTCGGCAAGCGTTTCGATATTTTCTTCGGTTAAGCGCACATCACCGCCTCCCCGAATCACAACTGTGTTCGCGCTTTGCTTGACGACGGCCGTCTCCACCTCGTGATCGTGCGGCAGTTTCAGCAATGCCGCCGCAGCGGTGAGCACTTTCATCGTGGACGCTGGGCGCACAGGCTCATTATCCTCGTTGCTCCATATGGTTTCCCCAGTTGAAGCATTAGAAATTCGGCCCACAAAGGATCCCAGCGCGGGATCATCAATCAATGCCTGAAGGTCTTTTGTTTCCTTGCTGTGATTATTAGCTTTTTGCACTAATTGGTGCACCACTGGCAAAGGTTGCGGTGGGTCGTGTTGTATTGCTTTTTGTTCAGCCGCTTTAAAGCCTGCGTAGCCTGCGACGGATCCTACGCCCAGGACTGCCACTACGGCGGTGGTTACCCACCACTTAGAACTTGCCATTCCAGCCTTCTCCAATCGGTCCCGACGTTTTCACCCAGCGTAGACAGCGCTAGGATAGTCGAGAAACCAAAACCTTTCTGACTTTTAAGGACGTGTGCCGCATGAGCATCGAAGTCACCATCGAGATTCCCAAAGGTTCCCGTAACAAGTACGAGGTAGACCACGAGACTGGAAAAGTCTACCTTGACCGTTACCTTTTCACACCAATGGCGTACCCCCTCGATTATGGCTTTATTGACCACACTCTCGGTGAGGATGGCGACCCACTGGACGCGTTGGTCATCCTGCCAGAACCAGTGTGCCCCGGCGTCATTGTGAAAGCTCGCCCTCTTGGCGTATTCAAGATGACCGACGAAGCTGGCGGAGACGATAAACTGCTCTGCGTTCTCGACGACTGCCGCTGGGACCACTACCAGGACATTTCCGATATCTCCTCATTCCTCAAAGACGAAATCGAGCACTTCTTTGTCCACTACAAGGATCTGGAACCTAATAAAGAGGTCACCGGTTCCGGCTGGGCTGGCCGCGAAGAAGCAGAGCGCATCTATAACGAAGCTGTAGAACGCTACGGGAAATAATTTCGATTTCTAGCAGGAGGATTCAACATGCGTAACGTTTCTGTCACTGAAGTTCCCGCCGACGTTCAGCTTATTGACGTCCGTGAGGTCGATGAATTCGCCGCAGGCCACGCCGCCGGCGCGAAAAACATCCCAATGTCCGAGTTCCCAAGCCGGGTCGCTGAGATTGACACCGACTCCGATATCTACGTGATTTGCCAAGCCGGCGGCCGCTCCGCCCAGGTTTGCGAATACCTGATGGCTCGTGGCCTTGATCCCATCAATGTTGCTGGTGGCACCGGAGCATGGGTCACCGCTGGCTTGCCCACGGAGACCAACTAATCACTTTTTGGTAACTGGCAGACGTGATTTTTCCGTCTGCCACCCGTAGCTATCTGCGCAAACGCAAAAATTCATGGGTGCCCTCCATCATTTCAACTAGCATGGCATTCGCCGTACGATGGAGCTATGGGTTCCCCGACACTTGATATTCCCGCTGATCTTTTAGAGTCACCGTCGTTCCAATTAGAACGGCTCAGACGGCGCACCCGCGACAGGGTCGAGGCCGTATTGTGTGAGGAAAACACCACGTTGCGCGGCTATTGGGTGCTTTCATGCCTCGCCGCATCCAGCGCGTCCAGCCAGTCAACGTTGTGCAGCATTCTTAGCATGGATGCTTCCGATATGGTGCGGCTTCTCGACGCCCTGGAACAACAAGGTTGGGCAAAACGCTCCCGCGACCCTAAGGATCGCCGCCGCCAAATAGTAGCGGTAACGAAGAAGGGCCGCGCCGCCCAGAAGCATCTTTCCATATTGGTTTCCCAGGCTGAAGATGCAGCCCTGGAGGAATCCACACCAAAGCAACTGAAGCATTTGCGTAAGCTTGCTCAGGCTATTTTTGCCGCCGAGGAGGCTTAATTCAGCATGGCTTTGTCGCAGGTTCCCGCGCAATTTTTACGTTCTGGTGATGCTTCTGCGAAGCGCACGTTAGTAGATATCCTGCGGCATACGGTTGATACATACCCTAACGCTCCAGCAATCGACGACGGCGAAATTCTGACATACACGGAACTTTGGGATGCGATCCATACCAAAGCACACGAACTTCACGCTCTTGGAATCCGTCGGGGGAATCGAATTGGTATCCGTATGCCTTCGGGCTCCAAAGACCTGTACATTGCAATCCTGGCCACGCTCGTTGCCGGTGCTTCCTACGTCCCCGTGGATGCCGACGACCCGGAAGAACGCGCCACACTCGTGTTCGGCGAGGCAAAGGTGCACGCGATTATCACTGCCGATGGCATCGACGTGAAGCGCACGTCCCCCGGCGGCGACACGCGCCTCCCGCGCCCCTCGGACGACGCCTGGATTATCTTCACCTCCGGTTCCACCGGCACCCCGAAAGGTGTTGCGATTACGCATCGCAATGCAGCAGCATTCGTCGATGCCGAATCCGCGCTCTTTCTTAGCGACGCCCCGTTAGGCACCGAGGACCGAGTACTTGCCGGACTGTCCGTTGCATTCGATGCTTCTTGCGAAGAGATGTGGTTGGCCTGGGCAAATGGCGCCTGCCTTGTCCCGGCACCACGCTCGTTGGTGCGTTCCGGCATGGACCTTGGCCCCTGGCTGATCAGCAAAAATATTACGGTTGTTTCCACAGTCCCTACTTTGGCGAACCTCTGGCCTGCAGAAGCTTTAGATAATGTTCGCCTGCTGATTTTTGGTGGCGAAGCCTGCCCAGCCGAACTCGTTGACCGGGTGGCCACTGATGATCGCGAAGTATGGAACACCTACGGCCCCACCGAAGCCACAGTCGTGGCCTGCGCCGCCCGCGTATACCCTGGCCAACCAGTGTCAATCGGCCTTCCGCTACTGGGCTGGGACCTGGCGGTGGTCAATGCTGAGGGCGAACCAGTACAGCTAGGCGAAACCGGCGAGTTAGTGATTAGCGGCGTCGGGCTTGGCCGCTACCTTGACGAGGCGAAAGATAAGGAGAAATACGCCCCGCTACGCACCGTTGGTTGGGCGCGCGCCTACCGCTCCGGCGACCATGTTCGCCTTGAATCCGACGGCCTCTATTTTGTTGGCCGCGTGGATGATCAGGTCAAAATCGGCGGCCGCAGGATCGAACTCGGTGAAGTGGAGGCCCACGTTTCGGCGCTTCCAAATGTTCGCGGCGCTTGTGTTGTGCCCCAATCGACAGGAACCGGAACCACAATTTTGGTGGGATATATATCTCTCAATAACCCAGATTTAGGTTTGGATATCGACGCCGCGCACACAGCGCTCAGCAATAGCATGCCGTCTGCATTAATTCCCCGGCTACATATTCTCGATGAACTCCCTACGACAACTTCAGGAAAAGTAGACAAACGCGCATTACCGTGGCCGCTCCCCGGAGCAGAAGTAAGCGCCACAGATTTAACCCCGATTCAACAATGGATCGCGGAAATCTGGGTAAGTGTATTAGGGACTGAAGTTCGTGATTCAGACGCTGATTTCTTTGCCCTCGGCGGTACTTCGCTAGCAGCCGCCACAGTGATAGCACGTATCCGCGAACGCTTTCGAGAAGTGTCAGTTCGGGATCTTTATGACCACCCCCGATTAGGAGCATTTGCCGAGTGTCTCGGCGAGGAATCTTCCCTGAAAAGTAGCGAACGCACTATCGCTTTGGTGCCCATCAGCACAAGGATTGCGCAATACTTAATTCAATGTGTGAGTTTTACGTGGCAAGGCGCCCAATGGACCACTTGGTTAATGATTCTTATGTGGTTTCTAGGCTTCGGACCGTCACTACCGATCGTCATTGGTGTAGCTGTTGTATTCCTCACTCCCCTTGGCCGACTTCCGATAGCGGCGTTGGCCATTCGGCTACTCACCAGGAGTATTACACCCGGGAGCTATCCGCGCGGAGGTAGCGTACACCTCAGAATCTGGGCAGCGGAACAATTTGCTGATGCTTCAGGCGCACGTGCCACGTCTTCTACAACCTTTATGCCGTGGTTTGCCAAACTTACTGGTTCTCAAGTTGGACGCGGCGTCGATATGCATAGTTTGCCGCCTGTCACAGGAATGTTACGCGTTGATGACCACTGCTCAATTGAGCCGGAAGTTGACCTCAGCGGGTACTGGCTCGACGGCGATACCCTGCATGTTGGCAGCATTCATGTGGGCAGAAACGCCCGCATTGGCACCCGCAGCGTGTTGATGCCTAACACACACATCGGCAAAAACGCCCAGATAGAACCAGGTTCGACAGTCGCGGGCACTATTAAATCTCAAGACCGCTGGGCAGGCTCGCCAGCCCGAAAAATTGGGCGCTCTAGCTCGAGGTTTCCGGATTCCGCTCCACCGCGACGGGCAATCTGGGCAGCTATTTATACCATCACCTCGGTGATATTAGGCGTGCTCCCGATCGCGTCCCTCAGCGCGGGTTTCTACACCGCATGGCGTCTCACGCACAGTGTCTGGGCTATAGGCCCCCTCGGTGCACTGTTCGCGCTGCTTTACTACGCCCTGGCCACACTAGTACTTGTGCGTTTCTTCAGCGTGGGCTTACGTACCGGTGTGCATCCGGTTCGATCTTCCCAGGGACTTAAGGCGTGGGCGATCACGCGACTCATGGACGAAGCACGTCAGCACCTGTTTCCAATCTATGCCTCGCAGCTCACACCGCTTTGGTTCCGGCTGCTAGGGGCCAAAATCGGTCGTGATGCTGAAATATCTACGACAGTGGCGATTCCAAAACTTCTTGAAGTGCGAGACGGTGCGTTCCTGGCCGACGACACCCTGGCCGGAGGCTACTCTCTTGGCTACGGATGGCTCTTCACCGGAAACACTCGAGTGGGTAAACGCAGTTTCTTAGGAAACTCTGGAATCCTGACTCCAGGCTTGAAACTAGGCAAAAACTCATTAGTAGCAGTCTTGTCACTTACCCCCAAACGGGCTAAGGCGAAAAGCAATTGGTGGGGCAGCCCTCCTGAACGCCTTCGCCGAGTGGCCCTTTGTGCCCCTGATGACTCACGCACCTACGAACCTAAATTCAAAGTAAAACTTGCTCGCGCCGGTGTGGAAACGCTGAGACTACTTGCACCTGTGACCTCAGGATCGTTAGCAGCAGCTGTTCTTTTTGTGCTGTATTGGATCAGTAAACACTACGGTTGGAGCGTTGCCTATGCACTCAGTGGCCTGGTGTTTATGGCCGCAGGTTTTCTGGCAGCTTGGATCACGATCAATATCAAATGGATCTGCGTCGGCCACATTACTGCAGGTGAGCATCCTCTTTGGAGCCCTTTTGTTTGGTTCAACGAACTGCAGGATACGTTCGTGGAAGTACTCGCTGGCCCATGGTTCAGTAATTTTCAGCTTGGAACAGCAAATATTAATTGGTTCCTACGCGAGCTCGGCGCAAAAGTGGGACGCGGAGCGTGGATTGACACCTATTGGCTGCCTGAAGCCGACCTTTGTGTGATTGGAGATGGCGCGTCCATAGGTCCTGGTTGTGTGGTGCAAACGCACTTGTTCCAGGATCGAATTATGAGTTTGGACAAGGTGACAATGGATGCTGGTTCCACCTTAGGACCGCATTCTGTGTGTCTTCCCGCGTCACGCATTGGCAGTGGCACAACGGTCGGTCCTCGTTCTTTGGTGATGCGCGGTGATACTCTGCCCCCGAATTCGATGTGGTTGGGTAATCCTATTGAGCCTGTAAGGACTACTTAGAAGCCCCAGAAACGCGCGAAGCGCTTGTTGGATCGTCACCCAACAAGCACTCACTTTGTATAGATCTATACTTGAATTTTTCAGAGAGTGTAGGGTTCTTACGCGAACCTACGTCTTACCAGAAGAATGGCCACCAGCCGAAGGAGCCGAGGTCTGCAGATAGAGTGAAGAGTACCCAGTCGAGCCAAGCGAGCATTATAGTGCCTTTCTTTAGAGATTTTCAGCCGTCAGTGATTAGCCGGCCGTTTCCTATCTTCACAGAATTATGTGATCTAACAAAGAGATCACCCCGCCCCAATTTCCTGGGGCACGTTAATCCGGGAAGATAAGTATTGGATTATTTCAGCTTAGGAAGCCACCACCAAGCTGATAAGGAGCGGTGACTTCCATCCAATGTACTACCAGATTTGAACTGTTACCACCAGCACCAGTCAACCCAGTAGAAATCATTCCATCCCCAAGAACCGAAAACCCAAGAGAATGGATAGTAGAACCAGTCACACCACATGACATTAACCTTTCAGTTTTGAGCGAACCCCGCATCCTTTGAAGCGGTCATTTCAATGATGACCCTGAAAGATTCCCAACGCAAGCACTTTGAAAACGGTTTACCTTTCTGTTATCACTTTTACCATCTTCTGGGGGTATTTATATATTGTGCACCCCCCTTTTATAGGGTCGCTTATTCAAACACGCTTCCGACAATTCCCCCTATGCCAATTTCTCACCCACCCCCAATCTGTGACTTCGAATATCCGTTTGTACTTTGCAGCATTATTTTCGACATAAGAAAACTCCGACACGCTATGTCTGTGTCGGAGTTTTTTAAGGAAATGCCTCAGCTTTAATCTGGGCTAATCTCCAATTTGATCTATTCCACGTAGAACGATCTTAGGATCCGGCTCCCCAACGAGTTCATGATCCTTTCCTGTGTATTCAAATTTGCTTAAAACGAACCGCATAGCATTAATACGCGCACGTTTCTTATCGTTTGATTTGATAGTAATCCACGGGGATTCATCAATATCGGTGTAGCGGAATTGTTCTTCCTTCGCCCGCGTGTAATCCTCCCACTTATCAAGCGACGCAAGGTCCATGGGAGAAAGTTTCCACTGCCTAACTGGGTCAACTTGACGAATGGCAAAACGAGTACGCTGTTCTTTTTGCGTGACCGAAAACCAAAACTTCGTTAAAGAAATTCCGGAACCCATAATCATATTTTCTAACATCGGCACTTCACGCAAAAACTCTGCATGTTGCGATTCAGTACAGAACCCCATCACCCGCTCTACACCGGAGCGGTTATACCAAGACCGGTCAAAGAATACGATCTCACCCGCACACGGAAAATGTTCAATATAACGTTGGAAGTACCAAGAAGTAGATTCTCGAGGTGATGGCTTTTCCAGGGCGACAATTCGGGCACCGCGAGGATTTAAGTGCTCATTAAAACGCTTAATCGTGCCGCCTTTACCCGCCGCGTCGCGGCCTTCAAAAAGGATAATATGGCGCTGCCCGGTATCTTTAGTCCAGTTTTGCCATTTTAGTAACTCAATTTGAAGTGCACGCTTTGTTTTTTCATATTCAGCGCGCGACATACGTTCTTGGTACGGGTAATTTTCCCGCCAGGTCTCCACCGGAGTGCCATCGGGTTTGATCAGTACCGGATCATCCTCGTCAGAATCATCAACTATATAGCCTTGGGTCGCCGCCAAATCGACTACAGGGAGCTCATTCTCGGTATTGCCAGCCATACCTGTGATTCTACTAGTTGGGCAATTTCACCGTGCCACTTTCCCTGGCCGGCAACCTATATTCCCCCACATTTACACCAAAATACGAAAACCCCACTAGGTCGTCACCTAGAGGGGTTGCAAATACGTCTTTATGCGTCAGTTTGGTATCAAGTGAATTACTTGATGAGGCCAATCAGCTTAGAGATGTTGTTAGCAATCTTGCCGAGGTTCTCGATGTCGGCGAAGAAATCCTTAATGAGGGAATTGTCCAGGGAAAGAACGATGTAGTCAGAGAACATTTGTATACTCCTTGAAGTCTGTTAACTTTTGTTGGTTGCGCTCAGCTATTAGGAGCCAAGGATCCAGTAGTGGGAGAGGTGATACAGCTCTGCGTAAGCAGGAAGCAGGTTCTTGAAGAAGCCGTTTACGTTCTCCACGAGGGTGGAGAAGTCGCCCAGCTGGGTGCCGATTGCTTTGATATCCATAGTGTTTCTCCTATGAGAGGGACCAGCAATATGGATGCTGGTGAAGTTTCCAGTTGCTGACGCCCTCAGGACGTCTCCCAACAATTTAAACGGCTCGAGCCCACCGCGTCAACCACGTTCTGGCCACAACAATCCACTCAATCCACTCAATTTAATTCACCAGCCTACACGAAAAAGGTTGTAAGCAAAGATTATGAACTGGACATTTTCGCCGCTAGGGGTACTTAAATCTAACATTTACAAGATTTTCATCAAAAGGTAGTAACACTCAAAGGTAAAGCCCCGATATCGCACTTTTTGAAGAAACTTCAGCCAAAATCACTAAAAATTACCGAAGAAAACGCACGGAAATTACCCCCATCAGGGGGCTTTTTAGATATCTGTGAAATTAACGTTAGGTGCGATCCTGTCCCATAGGTAGCTTTTCAATAGCTTACAACCTTAAGGTACCCGCTTACCACCATCTGATTTTGGGCTGCCATGAAAAGCTTGGATCCAATAAATCAAAGCCCGATCCATCGCATCGTTCTATACTGCTGTATTTTTTACTGAACACCAAAACTAACCAATGTACGATGCATCAGAATACCCCTATACGTGCGTTGTAACACCGCGGATTTCGGCATAATTTCGCACGTAACACCATATTTTCCTTAGTTAGGTGACATCCCCCTCTATCACCTCATATATCGGGCAATAAAAGGCCCGAAAACCCATTCGTCTGCAAGTGGGTTTTCGGGCCTTTTCGCGAGTTTACACAAGCAGGGCGTTTAAAATCCGCCCATGCCGCCCATCTCATCGGCGCCTGCACCAGCAGCACCGGCTGGTTGTGGCTTATCGGCCACTACAACCTCGGTGGTGAGGAACAACGCGGCAATGGATGCTGCGTTCTGCAATGCGGAACGAGTAACCTTTACTGGATCATTGATGCCAGCAGCCATCAGATCCACATATTCGCCGGTAGCGGCATTCAGGCCTTCACCAGCAGGCAGACCTGCAACTTTGTCAGCAACCACGCCAGCCTCGTAACCAGCATTGACGGCAATCTGCTTGAGCGGTGCGGAAAGTGCAGTACGAACGATCTTCACACCGGTTGCTTCGTCACCATGAAGGTCAAGGTCGTTATCAAGAACGTGGGCAGCTTGGAGCAGCGCGACGCCACCACCAGCAACAATGCCTTCTTCGACAGCAGCCTTAGCGTTACGCACAGCGTCTTCAATACGGTGCTTACGCTCCTTGAGCTCAACCTCGGTTGCGGCACCAACCTTGATCACTGCTACGCCGCCAGCCAGCTTAGCCAGACGCTCTTGCAGCTTCTCACGGTCGTATTCGGAATCGGAGTTCTCGATCTCGGCGCGGATCTGGTTGACACGGCCTTCGATCTGATTCGGGTCACCAGCACCTTCAACGATGGTGGTTTCATCCTTGGTAATTACTACCTTGCGCGCACGTCCGAGCAGTGGCAGGTCAGCGGTCTCCAAGGAGAGGCCAACCTCTTCAGAAATAACCTGACCACCCGTGAGGATAGCCATGTCCTGAAGCTGAGCCTTGCGGCGATCGCCAAAACCAGGTGCCTTCACAGCAACAGACTTAAAGGTACCACGAATCTTGTTCACAACCAGGGTGGAAAGAGCTTCGCCTTCCACGTCCTCGGCAATGATCAGCAGTGGTTTGCCAGTCTGCATGACCTTTTCAAGCAGTGGCAACAATTCCTTAATGTTGGAGATCTTCGAGGAAACCAGAAGGATATAAGGATCCTCAAGCACAGCTTCCTGGCGCTCCATGTCAGTGGCAAAGTAACCGGAAATGTAGCCCTTATCAAAGCGCATACCTTCGGTTACTTCGAGTTCAACACCAAAGGTGTTGGACTCTTCAACAGTAATTACAGACTCTTTGTTGAGTTTGCCACCGCCAACGGCGTACATAGCCTCGGCGATCTTGGCACCAATCGCCGGGTCGCCAGCGGAAATACCTGCGGTTGCGGCGATTTCTTCTTCAGTCTCGATTTCCTTAGCGGAAGAAAGCAGCTGGTCAGTTACCTTCGCAACAGCCTTTTCAATGCCGCGCTTGATGCCCATTGGGTTGGAACCAGCTGCGACATTTCGCAAACCTTCGCGAACCAGTGCTTGTGCCAACACTGTAGCGGTGGTGGTGCCGTCGCCCGCGACGTCGTCAGTCTTCTTAGCAACTTCCTTGACCAGCTCAGCGCCGATCTTTTCGTACGGGTCTTCGAGCTCAATCTCGCGAGCGATAGAAACACCGTCGTTGGTGATGGTCGGGGCGCCCCAGGACTTCTCCAGGACTACGTTGCGGCCTTTCGGGCCGAGCGTAACCTTGACCGCATCGGCCAAAGTATTCAGGCCCTTTTCAAGGCCGCGGCGTGCTTCTTCATCGAATGCGATGATCTTTGCCATGTTTGTTTGTGCTCCTTGTTATATAGGACGACACTCACGTCTTTTGAAACGGGCGCCCGCGACGGCAGGGGTGGCGTGTGAGTGAAGTACCACCCTCACCCGCTTCAGCGTTTGATTGGCACTCAAATGCATAGAGTGCTAAATCCGTTTTTAGCAGTCACTGTGCTCGCGTGCAACCTATGCCAAACTTTGAAGGAATGTGGGCAGTGCAGGATCTTCGAAGAGTGCCAGGAAAAACCCTCGTGACCAAAGCCAGATCATGCCCAACATAATTCCGGCGATCACCATTACCGCAATGGCTGCCAGTAGCACTAGCTTTCCAACTCTAGAAAGCCCTTTTTCCTGTTCTTTACGTTGCGCTTCTTCTGTCCGGCTGATCTCGGTTGTCGATGTTGAAGGCTGGGAGTGTTGCCAATCCCGAACCGGAGCACCGCCAGGACCCGCAAAAGGTTGGCCAATCGGTTGGCCTTGCATTGGTTGACCGTTCATCGTTCGTTCTCCTCTGATGGTAATGCGCTGTGTCGCTCGTTACGCAATGTCGGTTCCCCAATACGCATCTGTTGCTCCATTGCGCACTCCATTGAGGAGATCGTATTGGCTGAATAGCGCACGTAACGGGTCTAAGCACCGGAATGGTGCGATTCCGCTGCGGTTGACCTGGTCACCATCTGGCGGCGCACCCAATGCTGAAACAGCAAAACATTGATAGCTGTAGGGATAGTCACCGTACATCGGTTGCCCTAGCTGGTTAATCATCTGAACTGCACCAAGGGCCTGCAGCAGGCTTAACACCTCGAAGTGCAATAACCGATTGTTGACGTCGTCAAAGGCTTCATTGATTTTGGAGTTTTCCCGACAAAAACCCGCGCCGAAGTTGTTCATGACGCGCTGCCAATTCACGCTTCTTGAATAGTAATTGCCCGCCTGGCTTACTTGGGATAGTCGCTGCATGGTGTCGAATTTTGAAAGCGTCAACGCTATGCCTGGCCGGTGGTCCGAGCCCAGCACACGTAACACGTTTTGAAGTACAACAGTGGGGTCATCGTCACCAACTTCGTGCCGAGGTACAGCACCTGCCAGCAATTGTTGAATGCGGCCAACCGCCATGGGGTCAAAGAGGAAAATCACCCGATCGGCGTAGCGGAAAAACTCAAGATCGTCTTTCCGGCTTGGAAAGTTCGTCTCCGTGAGATCCTCGCCTGCCACGTCCCGAAACACCACAAAGAGTTTCTGGAACCCACCATCACGTTGATACTTACCAAGATCAAAGATTAGGGGACGTCGTTGATGCGCGTCCTTGGATGCTGCAGATGGAGTGGAACCCAGCAGCCCCATTTGGTCGAACAGTGGTTGCTCGTATTTTTCTTGGTATGTTCGGCGCGTGTGTTCGTCGGCCGCCGCAAACGTGCCACCGTTGGCGATGACTAATTGTTGTAGTAGCTTGACGACGACCGCGATATACAGGCTTTTACCGGAGGCTCGGGCGCCTGCCATGGCAAAGGTTAGCGTGCCTGATCCTTCCCAACCTTCGGGGAGTGGATACTCCTCCGGCTCGGAAACGTATGGCGATACCGTTGCCTGAGGACCCATTTCCCGAAACGTATACGGGCATTTGGTCTTTAATAACCCTGTGTACGCATTCATTTAACGACCTCCAGTGAGCGTGTTCACCATACGTTCCGTATCCTGCTTCAAAATCGCAGTACTACGATTCTGAACGGCACGCACAAACTCAGGAGTAAATACTGTGTATGACGCTTCCCGAGCCAGCGGTGTCCGCGGAGCCAACACATGAACTGCCTTCCGCCCAGCCAGTGCCGCCGGAAGATCATCCGAGATCACTACCAGCGCTTCACCTTCGGGGATTTGTCTCATGTCGACGTTCCATCCGACCTCGGCGAATTGCAGTTTGCGTTCTGGAATTGCCTCGATGTCATTGCACGTTACCTGGACAACCCGCGAATTCGCCGCGCTGGTACAGAAACTCAATGTCCGCTGGGAAGCCACCATCGCGAGTGCACCACTGGCAAACTGGCACATTGCCTGGAATTGCTCGTCGCTGAGCGAACGAGTCATTGAAGAACTCACGTCCACAATGACTGTGACATTACTTGTGGTGTCTTCCTGCAGCATTGACCGTGCAATTGAACGCACCTCATTGGAAGTTTCGGCGAGCCCTGAATCCTCCGTAAGGTTCGCGACGTCGACAGCAATCCCTTGCGGCGTTTTCCGTAGCGTGCAAAAACTAAACGATCCCAGGTTGGAAACATCAAATGGTGGAAATTCAAGCAACGTTTCCGAAGCCCGATCCGCCGCAAGGAAAATCAACGTAATAAATACTGTGGTCTGCGAAGGAAACGCGGCGTCTTCAGCAACGATGACTACTTCACTATCTTTGGCGAGGTTACGCACTGCAACAGTGCTGCCCCGTTTGCGCATTTCAGCGTGTGGAATTTCAAAATCGAAACCACAGTTGTTACTGGAACTAATCTCGAATTTAGCTGTTAGTTCGTGGATGCCTTCAGCAACGTATCGCTGACCAGGAACAAGTTTTCGTTCAATCATCGTAATTCTCCTTGTCGAGCAGCCAGAAGGCCAGCAACCTTATCCAGGGTTTCACCAATGCGAGGTTGTTGAGCCACACTCGACCTATATTGTTCCGAGAGCCTTCCAGCGGCGTTGATTGCGCGGCGCTTCATCGAAATATCCAGGTGCATATCGCGATAATCCGGCCAAATCACTGAATCCACAAGGCTCTTGAGTTCATTGTCAGTTGGGCAGATTCGCTCCCAATCAACACCACGAAGCAGTCCGCCATGCACTGTTTCGTGCACCTTTGCTTTTTCTTGATGCCTTCCCTGAAAAATATCGAATACATCTGAAACGGCGAGTATGACCGTTGCCATACGCAGTAATGCATCACGGAATTCATAAGAAGTCATAAGATCTCGCATCGGAAACGCGATTCTCTTCTGAGTTTCCGGATTATTCAGCGCTGCGAGCACACTGCCTAAATCAACTCCGGTATGAATCTGTTCCAGGAGCTGATGGGCTTGTTGATGTTCTTCGTACCATTGCTGATATCCAGTATCAATGAGCTGCTCACGCTCAACAAGATGCCATAGTCCTGTGAGTTCATCGCCAGAACGTGGCACAAAATAATTATGATTCCGCTGCAACTGGGTCATTTCCGAGAGGAAATACCCGCATTCCGCGGGATGAACAGCTTGGAGACCACTGGTTTGGATTCGGGCAGCAATCTCTGAAATCCGTGCGGGAACACTCGAAGATGTTGCGAATCCCAACTGGTCGGCTGTCTCCGGATGGATGCAAGCTCCTGGATGCCCGAGCCATTCGCTTCCCCAAGGCCCGTCTGGGCGGAAGCGTTCTTCCCACGCCGCCAGGATCGCTGACGCCACAACACGATTACCTATATCTGCTGGTGTTTTCAGCCATTCGAAAAGGTCATCATTGTCGACGATTTTATTATGAAATACCCCTGAATGAAGTTCATCTTCGGTGAGATAACCTTGCGTTACGCCGTTTTCCAACCAACGATAGAAATCACTTCCACGAGCTGCAGCCAATTGTTGCTGGTCTGGTTGCGGAGCGGGCTGAGCAGCCGGCAATAGCTTTGCTGCCACATCAACGGTTTGGGCGTCGAAAAGCGAAGGTTGCTCAAGGACAATTGCCGCCAAACCCGCGCCGAATGTTGCGGAATCTTTGCTGTAGTGCCGCTGTTTTTCGGCGACCTCCTCGACCTTATCGCTGCTCAACACCGCCGCAGTGAGCCGATTCCACTCCGTTATTGGTTCCGCATATGTTTTCGGATTTTCAATATCTACGACTGGACACCGAACGCGCAATTCATTGAGATCATCCCTCGGAACGCACGCAATACTCTGCGGTGTTAGCGTCAATGTTTCCGCCCGCTCGAACGTACAAAAACCTACCTTACGTGCTTCAACGGGCGACATCGTGATGGAAAGCGCTTGTATCCAGTTCACCGCTTCATCCACGTTGTTGGTTACCAACACCACTGGGCCAATTTCAACCGCTTGCTGCAGGGCAAATAGTGCACCCATTCGATCACCTTGCAGGCCGTTCACCATCACCCAGGTGATCGAGGGATCGAGGGGGCAACCAGCTGGTTCACCGACTTCCGGAAGTTCCACCGAATTCACAGCCGGGGCGCGAAATGGTGTTAAGAAATCCTCCGAATCATACAACTCAATTGGATACGAAACTGACTTTGGCTCATCGGGTGAACGATTAAAAAAGACATGAGTGAATACATTTCCGGGACGTCCTGTTGCGTCCTTACCCGCGGGCACGGACTGCATATAGACGTCGGTGGTTCCTACACCTTGTGGGAAATACGCAAATCTCCTAGGCAACCGATCGATTTCATCGCTTGCAATAAAATCATCGAATTTTTGAACGGGGTCTAATCGAGTAGGTGCGTGTTGGCGCACCCATTCTGCTTCTTGGTCATCAATTCCACGATATTTGCCAAGCCGCCAACCACCACCGCCTCCGAACCTCACACTTTGAAACGACGCATAGGTAGCTTGCGCCCACCGTGCACGATCGCTGTCCACCGCTACTATCTCCCCTGCCCACGCAGACTGTTAATAATGTTATCTACCCTTAAATGTTCGACGTCTGGATCAAGCAATGCGATCCCTCGCCCTAAAGAATCAAATTGTTCATCCGTAAACAGCCTGATGAACCCGCCGCGGCCATAATTCAATAACTCAGGATCAATTTGCCAATACTGCGAATGTTCCGGCGATGGAAAACCTGGAGAATGCAGACCTTGCACAAACGGCGTACCTGGATCTTCCCGCTCGGAAACACGAGCTTTGACCTCGATCCCTTCGCTCGATTCCAGCGGTAGACGGCCATGCAGCATCCTGAGTGTGAAGGAAAAATGTTCGTTTTGAGGCAACCCCGACTTGATCCCGAGAAACACTCTTCCGTCAGCTAAATAAATCTCGTATTCAAGTCGAATTACACCGCGATAATGTAACCGTACTTTCTTGCCTTCAATTCGTTTTCCATTATGGTGTGCTGAAGGCACGAGCAAAATGTCTCCTGGAGCATTGAGTTCCAGCCGCATACCTCCCTCGGCTCGGTATGTTTCTGCATCAATAACATCCAGACCTTCGATTTGGTCACCGATCTGCAACTCGGCCCGCACTTCATGGGCATTCCTTGGCCACCCGAATGTAACGAGCTGGTTCACTACCCGTTCCCGGATAAACGCATTGGTCACAGTGCCAACCCGCACCTCGGAATACGATTCGCCGACCATACACTTGTCCCCTACAACACATACCGGTGTGAGGTAAATGGTGTACCAGTCCTGCGGCCATGTAACCCGGCACGGCGAAACACCCAAGTCAAGGGAGTTGACCCAATCGTGCGTTGAAAGCCCGAAACCCTCAAGTTGATCGCTTTCCAGCGTCCTTCCAACCATCCCGTCGTCGGGAGCATTCTCGGTGCGGTACAGCCGTACCTGGCCAGCACCAGGGTTCTCCCACGAAACATCAAAATAGGCACCTTCGCCTGTTGTGCCGCTCGCAACATCAATGGTCACCTGCGTGAGTTCGGCTGGCACATAGATGCTTTGCACTGCAGAAGGCCTGGAAGTAGCACTACCATTTGGCAGTTTCACAAGTCGACGAACCTGGAATTTGTATGTCATTCCGCGTTGATTTGGAGTGAACTGGAAGCCTCGCAGGTTAGGCTTCGATCGCTCGATCTCATTGCTGGGCTTATGGATCACTCGATCGTGTTCAGTGGCACAATATACGGCCACCCGCTCGGTGCCTTCTTTTGCTGACCACTGTCCGTAAATTACTCCACCGACCACGGATAGTTGGAAGTCTTCAACAGGCTGAATGACGTAATCCTCGCCAATGAGCACTGGTTCAGACTTCAACGCGAATAACTCCGAAGTACCCGAGTGCATCCAAATTTGATACATCCGGACCGCCCCACTCAATGGCGCCTCATCTAACCAATTATGCGCCACAGAAACTGCCCGCTGTTCGCCTATTTCCGGATCGTAGTCAAACGGTTCCTCGTCACTAATCACACGGAATAATTGCACCTCGCCAGGTTTCGGATCAGGCGCGGTCCACTCAATCCGAATGCCGTCCTCCCGTTGGAGTGTTGTGACCGCACCAACAGCTTCGGGGTCAGCAAACAAATCCACTCGCGCAAAATCCGAATATTCATAATCCCGAAGCGGGCTGGGCTTCGGCTTCGGAGCGGGCACAGGCTTCGGCTCTACCTTCGGCGCAGGCTTTGGCTCTACCTTCGGCGCAGGCTTCGGTGCTGGTTGCTGAGGCTTTGCATCCGACGCCGGGGGCGGGGGCGTCGATACGCTGGCTGGCCAAGCACCGTTGATGAGCACCGGGGTGTACATCAGCTTGGCTGGCAGGTTATCAAAGCCACGGACGTTGCCGGTATCTACCAATGCGCGAATCATGGTGAGTGGCTTACCCCAAACATTCACGATGGGCGCAGCGTTTTCCTTGCGCAACAACGCTGTATTCAGCGCTACTTCCTTGAGCTGATCGACAGTGGGTAGCTGGTCTTCAGTAAACTTCTCTGCGGCCTCTTTGCGCCACCGCATATACAGTTCAAAGGCCATTTCCGCATGCGTGACCATTAAAACTCGCCCTCCCCAGGAATTACAGGCGCAGACTGGGTGGGTAGTGAGTAATCTCCGGAAAGACCCCAACGTTCCTCAGACGACGGTGGTTGCGGAATTTCCGTAGTGCGTGTCGACGCCGCGTCCTTCCACAACGCAACATCCTCGGCGCGGGCAGCACCACCGAGCTGCACTAATACTTCACTCACACCGATCGCATCGAGTTCCGAACCACCTCGATAAAAATACGGCAAACTTACTTGATGCACGCTGGCAACCTGGCCAGAATCCGTAACAATCTCCGCATTAAACTGCCCGTGATGCCGCTGCTCTTCCAACGGTTCTAACGTCGGTGCCGCATGCTTGTTGCCGTCGCGAGTAATGGTCATTGGCTGCAGCATCTCAACTTTTTCAATCCGCACAATGTCTTTCAATTGCTTGGTGATGTCGCCCCACTCGTCTTCACTGCGATCCAACTGCATATATTCCGGGCTGGACATTAACTGCCCCATCCGGTCCAGCGCAGTACCCGTGCCGCGCCCTGTTAACGCGAACATATTGTCCGTGTGGATCGGCCCGCCAGCTTCGCGTTCCAGCAGCCTGGTGGCGACGTCGCGAGCCTCCTGAACATGTTGCTGCAACCACCCTTGGTGATACATGCTGGTGCGGAAACGCTGAGCAACCTTATCCACAACCTCTTCCGGAGGCGCAGCTTCCGCCAAAATCACTGATTCCGGCATAGTATTCGCAGGAATCACGTTCGCCATCCGATACTGCCGCACTTGACCAAACGGGCGTTCCATTACGGCACCGAGTTGGTGCGAAAGCGAAACAAACTGGTGGTACCCGATACGGATCCGCTCCTGACCTTGAATGCAGGTACGGTAATTGTCCGTTGCCGCCTGCAGCTCATCCACTATGGTGAGTCTGCGGTGTTCAAACCTCATTTCGTCCCTGGTTTCCAATGCCACTTGCACCAGGAACAACACAAGCCACAGTACAAACCACACCCCCAGAAATATGGACTTGGTGCTGGTGGCAGACATTTCAAAGGCGCGCACCCACATGTACTCAGGCAGCCCCTGAGGGTTCACATTCCCGCGGAACATCAACCAAGCTCCCACGAACACCATGAGCGACCAGAACACTACATATCCCAGCCAGCGCAACACCTGGATCGCGGTAGCGGCCGTCTTCAGCGTGCCATGTCGCTGGTTTTTCAACGCCTCGATCTTTGCCAGCCAACTATTGGCTTCATTGCCTAGATCACGATTGATGCCCGCAAGCCTCCGGGCAACGCACGAAGCGAAACTATCGGCATGTTCGCTGCGCCACTTGCTGAATTCACCAATCACTCGCCCAAGATCGCGGTGCTGCCGATCCGACTGCTCAGACAGCATTTTCTCGTAACGCTCAGCTTCCATCAGATCATATGCTGCAATGGAATCCATATTGAGCAAACTCTTTAGCTGCGGCGGAAGATTATTGCCAAACCGAACCTGCGGGCCAGGGATCACCACTTTGGCGGTTGGTGCTACAAACACTGGGTCGGTTTCACTTGCCGCAACTGCCTTGGGATACCGCGGCACATTCGACGTCCCGAATACGCGAGGTTTTGCATCCAGCAAGGTCATCGACAGGTTTTCATAACTTTGCCAGAGCGGCGCGTATTCACGTGCAACCCCTTCACGGCTCACACTCCGAAGCGCCTCGTTTCTCATTTCTTCCGCGCCAAGCACCGGGCCGTTTCCCACCATCACGCGGCTGCCGTCGCCATACAGCACACTCTTCACGGCCAGGCTCGTCAGGTTCTTGAGCTCATCACTGTAGTCCCGGAACCAGCGAGTTGGTGCGGTAAACAGGTTCCTCCCATACTTGCTGAAGTATTCACCAAGCGCCTCGGAGTTGGTTTTCCTGATGGTATCTTCGCCCGTGCCGTGAATGCGGTGCCCTTTTAACAGCGGGAGGAATTCACCCACTAGTTCATCCGCGCATTGGTTGTTCATCTCGCGGTAGTTCAGCGGGTATTGCGCGGCAACTTTCCGGCCTGCATGCTGCAGGATTGGCAGTGGGTTCTGGTCCGTATTAAAGATCTTTTCTTTGAGTTGGCGCTGAACTTCCTGCCCATCAACACGACGATAAAACGCCCGGACCAATTGGAATGTTTGCCCGGTTGCTGGCTGCATGGAGAGTACGGCCGCATCCTCTTGGCCTTTCCATATACCGAACAGGCTTGCGATTCCAGTGGCGCAGTGCAGGACAAACGCACTCTGCGACCCGTTGTGGGTATAGGAGACTGGCGTCGCATCAGGGCCGCTGCTGTCTTCTGGCGCGAGCATGAGGTTGACGTAGCCGTTGTAGATGGGCAAATCCACCTCGGAATGCGTACCGACGGCCGCGATCATCAAGTTTGTGCGCCGCGTATCGCGCCCCTTTTCCACCGCGGCAATATCTGCCGTGAAGGAAGCGATGCGTTTATTATCAATAACGCCGTTGCCGGAGGAAACGTCGTTAATCACACCGATGGAAAACCCAGATCCATTTGATTGCGCCAACGCCTGGTTCAACGGCATAAATTCGACGCGCGTCAAACCATCCTCAGACGGCGTGGCGCAACTTACAAACGAACCAGAATCCACGTAAGTATCTGCATTCACCCAAATATATGGACCAACCAGGCTTAATGAAACAAGGTCTTCAAGCGCCTGACTAATCGCTCCGGAAAGTGGGCCACGCCCAATAAAGACCGTAAATTTCGATGCCATTAGAAATCACCTTCACCTGGCATAACAAAACCTGCATTTCCGGAATCTTGAACCTGGAATACATTCGCAGGTCCAGAAGCCATCGGTGGACCAGCCTGGTACGCCTTATCTAACAGTCCGATCAGTTCAGCACTAGCCTTTGCAACGTCTGCGGCAATGTCATGGAACGACGTCACCTTCGCCGCAATCTGCCGGTCCCGAATATCACCAAACTCGCGGTTAGCGTTGGTACGCAGCTGACCCGCCCCCGCTTTCGATGTCGGCACAAACGCCATGGCATTTTGCCCCTGCGTTGTCAACCACGTTTTCGCAGCCTCGAGGCGTTGTTCAGGTGATGCCGACGCTTCCGTGCCCGGAATTTGGTGTATTTCTCCAGACTTACGTTCCCCACTAAACAACCATTCTTGTAACAACCGTTGGGCACGCAACGTCCTACCTGATGCAGCAGGGCCGCCGGTCGAGTCGTCGTAAAGCTTTCTGAGCAGCACATACGGATACAGCGACGCCATGAGCGGCGTTTCACCAGCGCGCGCCCACGCCATAGACACCGACTCCAGCAAGCTTGGCAGCCAGTCCAATGTGGAACGGAACCGCGACACCGGCCGCAGCATCGGGGTAGCAAAATTGACCCAACTTTGCGTCCCGTGATCGTACACCTGTACTGGCTCATCATCGTTGGCGTCCATGGTGCCCGGGCAATACACGGTCCCGGTGAGCCGACCGATATACCAACCCATAATCAAGGCATGGCGTTCTTCATCTGCCATTGGCAATGCCGCTGGCAACGGCCGCGCACGGCGCCCTGTCCAGAAACCATCACCGCTTTTGCCGCTGCGATTCCACTGATCAGCAATCGCTGGCAATAAGGAATCAAAGACAATCGGAATATAGTTCGGATACGATCCGAAAATATCGATCGAGCGCTCTTCACCCTGGTTGTCCATACAGTGCTCAAGCGGCGAAATCTTCCCCATACCGTCGTAATTTGGGAAATTGCTTACCGCATCCGACAACATCTGTTCCATGGGGTCACCGCGGAAAGGAATCCGCGAGAAGGTGAAGTTATAGCTCGGCGCTTGATTGTAAAAGTGCTGCACCAGGTCCGCATTGATCTGCGCAAGCGGCAACGCGTTTTCCATCGCTTGGACGAAGCGGCTCACCACTTGTTGACGCCGCGCATCCCGCACGTGCTGTGGCAGGCTCGGGTCAACAATGTACTGGCGCAGCGATGTAGCGATAAAACGTTGGAAAGAATACCCTGGACGCCGAATATACTGCCGACTCCGTTCAAGCACCTGAGCTGGCAAAATATTAAACGCAAACCGCGCTGGGCGTGGATCCTGCCTCAAACCAGAACCGGTCGGATCTACGGTAAGTTCGCGCGCCACCCAAGGCTCAATGATGTTCAGCAAATCCCGTGGTGCTTCTTCACTGCCAGCTGCCGATTCCCAATCCGCGCCAACAACACGCTGCGAAGCAATATTCAGGCCACTGACAAAATCAAGGTGGTCCGATTGGTTACTGCGTGCCGATTCGATAATGTCATGCTCGAATTGCTGCGGGAAGGTGCTGACATCCGTGAGGAACACCTCGTTCGCCGCCTGGTTAAACCGATTCGGCACTGTCGCCTGGGTTTCATCTGGCCATAGGCGCGGCACATCTGTCCGCAACTGGGCGATACCGAGATTCGGATCGTCGTTTTTCATATTCCAGTGCTCAAGCTCAGCCAAAGCGCTCTGCATTGAAGACTCAAGTGGCGCCACAAAATTCTTGAGGTAATCTTCGAGCACAGGCGCCATCATGCGAGCGATCAACACCACCGCGCAACGACGCAAATCCGGCACTAATGTCTCTACAATTTTTTCGATATAGCCAGCATCATCGTTGATCCGTCCTCGGGTGCCGTGCAGGTTTTTCTTCATATCTGCATTGAGCGCCAGAACGTTTTGATTATCGGCTACCGCGCGAGTGTCTTTAATAATGGAGTCTTTGAGATAGTTGCGCACCAGCGCAAGTACTTCCCTGCCATACGGCACGCCATACTTAGCAACCTCGGTACGAACAAGGTCTACCAGCCTTTCCTGGGCCATTTCACTACTGGCCCAGTGATACACCGCACCGTACAGCAAATTCTCAGTATCTTCGTTGACATCACTGCGCAACGTGGCCAACGCCTGCTCAACTGCTGGAAGCCAATCGCGCCCGCGCTGCCCATGCGCCTTCGGAATGCGATCCCTGATCCTCCGAGCGAGCCGATCCACCCACTGATTCATCGGGTTGGCAAACTCGTGGAAAATCCAGTTTCCAGCTTGCCCAGGTGTTGGCAAAAACTCCGTGATTCGGTGTTGAATGCCTCGCAAATTATTGCTGATTTTTTCTTCAATCTGGGCGTCTTCGGATGCCGGATTAGTAACATCTACATGCCCCTTGAGGAGCTTATTCACAGCGGAACTGGCAAGTCGCTGCGCCGCGTACTCACCGTAACGGTCGCGGCCCATCGATAATTGCGCATATCCATACGTACCCCAGGGAAGGTTATCTGGCTTAGAAACGCCCCACCCGAAATCATTACGAGCCAGCTGCAAACCTGCCTTATTCACAAGCTTGTACTGGGAGAAATCCGCCAAGGCTTTCTCATCAACCATCAGCGCAGCCAAACCCCTGCCCAGTGCCCGATAGACGGTATCCGCATTACCATCTCCAAGTTGAGCACCCTGAACACCCGATTTCACACCGACCGGGAAAATTCGCGCCACCGGGATTGTGATCCCAGGGTTCAAACCCACACCCAATGCATTAAATACCCGCGCATCTTCTTCCATGGCCGCACCGGTTTGCGCCGCCAATAATTCCGCAAACATTGCCAATGCATTCGGATTCGCACCTACAACAGAAGCCGGATTAAGATTCGAGAAAATATCCGGGGTCACCATAAACAACGATGTGTTCTGAGGCTTAAACCCATTCAAGAATGTAAGCAACCTGCAAACATCCAATGCCATCGATGCGCCCGCGCCACCAGCCATCGAGGAAACCACAAAGACCAAAGGGCCCTGAATGGTATTTTCACTCGCGGATTGCGCTTTACCCTTTAACTCCGAACGCAACAGCGTAAGTTCCGAGTTCGTTTCCGCCTGCGACAGCACATTCCATGCTGATTCCAGTTGACGCAGCGTATCTTTCATCTTGCTCAAAAACAGCATCCGCCCGATGGCGCGGTACTGGCCAGCACCAGCAGCGACGTCGGTTGTTTCAGCATCAGGATCCGAAATCGCCCAACTACAAATCGTGCCTAGCTCCCGTTTGCCAGCTAGCTCCCTGGTAACTGCAGCATCAACCGTGCTGTAGCTACCACTACTTCCGCAGGAGATATATTGGCCGCCCGCCTGCGAAACATTTGGCAGGTTTTTGCCAGCACCTTCAGCCACAGTGGGCACATCAACGCTCACGAATTGCCAGGCCTTTGGAAGGACAACGTCTTGTGCCGTGGGAAAACGTTGCGGCATAAGCTCCGCTAAGGAGGTCTTGAGCTGATCCATCATAAAAGCCAACGTTTTTGCGCCAGAACCACCGCAACCAACAACAAGTACTTTACGCATTGTGAATATTTCTCCTTATGAAGATGTACTAATTCCACTTCGGGGGTTCAGACCAGTCCGTATTCGACGACTGCCCACCGCTTGGTGAAGGCGGTCCACCCCATGTGTTCGCTGAAGGGAATTGCTGGGGCTGTTGGGGCTGCTGCAGATCCAACACACGTTGGATTTTCTCCGCGAAATTTGGAAGTTTTTCTGCAATTTCGTTTTCCAAGCGAGCAGCTGACTCTCGATCAAGTGGAAGCCTCGGCATCACAATCAATTCCGGTGCCCCGTTCATCGCAGCAACGAACCAGGATCCCTGAACAACCAGCGGCAATACTGCCTGGTCACTGATTTGACCACCGTTCGGGCCAATGGAAGGAACCGTCTCCACAATAACTTTAGGCTCAGCCAGCGGATTTAGTTGGAAGCTACGCACCTGAAGCCTGTGCCCAAGCACGCTGAGTGCGCGGCCGTCGTGAATCACTTGGTTGCGCGACACCTCATCGAGGTCAATGACAGGCTTGGAATTACCTGCATATTGCACGGAAAGGCCGTCGATGTGGAGCGGAATACGTTGCGCGCCGAAATATTCCCTAGGTACACGGGCGTTGGCGAACCGCACGAGGTATAAAATCCCAAGCGGAATCAACAACCCAGCGAGCAAGGCAGCCAAAAACGCCAGCGTAAACGTCGTTTTGTTTAACGGAATTGTCAGGCTTCCTGATGCTGCGACTGGGACGATCGCCTCTTCTGACCCATCTGCGCGCGCAATCGACACCGGGATGGTTCCATTCACCACACCATCCTTTAGCTCTGAGACCGAAATTTTGATCGGAAGTGTTGCTTCCTCTCCTTCGGCGAGTGTGAGAGCAGAATTCACGTCTGAATGATCGCTGCTTAGTTTGATTGCATCTACGCCTTCTGGGAGCGCCGCAGCATCAAGTTTGGTCTCAGACGGAATCCACACTTTGCCCGGGCCCGTCACTGGAATCGACGCCGTGATCTCTCGTTCCATCATAGTGAAGCTCATCGAACCCGGAAGCACCGGCATATCCTGCTTGGAAATTGCAGCCGAAAGCTCACTCACTACCGGGTCGAGGGCGGTACCTGGTTTACCTCCAGGACCCGCGGTGACAACCTGAGCCGTCGCCTTCAATTTGCCGGAGGCTGGCAGATCCTTAATCTTCTCGAGGGACACGTTTGCGGTTTTACCTTGAGAAACATCCTCATTGGAGAGCAGCTGCACCGGTGTACCCTCGCCGGAAGGTATAAATTCAAGATCCAGGTTGGCGGCGCCCTTTAACTTGCGAGCTTGGCCGTCACGGCCTACCAACCGAACCGTGACTTCCTCATTGCTGCGAGCAGTCAAATTTCCTTCCGCAACGCCGGCTGCCCCTGCAAACTCAATCTGCAGATCAGGCTGAATCTTGACGGAATTGAACACCTTGTGGTCAGCGCGATCTTCGCTGAAGCCTTCGAATTGTAAGGTCCAGGCGCCAGCCCATTCGGAAGGAGATTTAATCTTCATCTCGCCGTCAGCCTGCTGCACAGGTTCATGCGAGGCCTGCCAAGTCACCTCAGCGCCACCGACGGTTTCAGTATTTTCTCCTTCAAGAGCGAGTTTGCTGCCATCAGGCGCAACAAGATTGAGCTTGGCGTTTGGACCTAGGTCATCCTTGGCGACAACCGAGAATCGGACCGAATCAATGGAATCATCGAGGACGAATTCAAACGGTTGATCCGCGGCGGTTTCCTGGGAGAAGGCGCCACCGCTACCAAGTGCTTGGTGGAAGCTAGCGAACAGGCTGCCGACACTATCAGCTGGGAAAAAGACACCGTTGGGATCAAGGCTGCCACATTGCATGCCGGTTCCTTCGGTAATCCCTTCGAATAGGTTGAAGTCAGAAGGGTTCTTTGGATCCGATAGGCCAATGCCAACATTGGTGATGCCCGCCGCCCGGAACTTGTCTGTGATTCCATCTGGCCTACACAGGGCGTCCTGGGCAACTTCCTGACCCTCCTGCGCAGTCAATGCGCCATCTGTAAAGGTCACGATCATTTTGCAGCCATCTTCCGAGCCTGACCTGGAAAAATCCTGGTACGCACCCTCAAAGGCGTTCGCATAGTTGGTGTATTGCTCAGCAGTGCGTTCTGAAAAACCGGCGATAGTGTTCTTGACACCTTTGACTGTTTGGTTATCTAGTTGGACCCAGTCGCCGTACGCGGCATCAGTGATGCCATTTTTATATTCTTGGCCGAAACCAGCCACTCGAATTCGGACGTCAAGATTCTCATCATTTTGACGCGCCAGCAATTGGTTTACAAAACTCTGTGCAGCGGGAACACGGTTATGCGGGGCGTCCGAACCTGGAGTATTTGGATCAATATTGCCGTCCTTGACCTGGTGAATCAGTGATTCAGTCTCATCAATCATCAGCAGGACATCGAGTTTGCCTTTAGAAGCCACGCAAGAACCCAATTCGTTAAGTCCTGCCTTCTGCCCAATCGGATGTGCAACATGTATTGACCCATCATCAGGGACAACCTGATCCCCCGAAGGAGGAGGCGAAAATTCTTGCGGCGGTGGGGCCGCTGGCGGCAGAGGCTGCGGAATCGCCGAAGCGGTCGCGGCGTCGATAGTAAAAGCTAACAAGCCTGTACAGCATACAGTTGCAACCTTGCGCGCCCACGACATCTTCTTCTCCATTCCGGTGAGCAACTTTGTTCTCATAACTTGCCTACCCACTGGCCAATCTCGATCGCCGACCAAACAATGCCCACGAATAGTAGCGACACCGTTGTCCAATACAAGGCCTTTTTCCAACCAATAATTGAGTAAAAACCCGAAGCGCGCTGCTTATTATCCGCATTGAAATACAGCCCCAACAAACTCACCCCAAGCAGTCCGGCCGCCAACCAAGCCGTGGTGGACAGTACCTTGAAAGCATTATCGGTTGGGGTATGGGATCCGAACGTAAGGACCATCGAAATGATCACGCTCACAATGCCTAACACCAAACTCGGAATCAGAGCCTGCACCGGCGCCGAGGTTGCCTTAAATGAGCCGACGGGAGTTGAACCACTGGGTGTTAAACCACCGGGAGTTGATCCGACGGCAGCCGGCGTAGCATCGAAACCAGTCATAGGAGACGCTGCAGGAGGTGTTCCGGGGGACATTCCTGGAGGCGCACCAAACGACGTACTATTGTTCGATTCCCCGCCAAAGTTTGGAGCCTCAAATCCCCGAGGCGGCGATCCAAAACCCGGGGAAGAACTATTGTTCGAAAAATTAGGCTGCTCAAAGCCGCCGAAGTGTGAATCCCGCTCGGACATAAAACGCTCCAATCCGCCTTAGTGCAAAGTCCCAGCCCCTGAGCAATCCATACATAAGGGGTGAAACGCAACCAGTGTAGCGTGAACGGTTCGCGTTATATCACCGAATTCCCGACCACAACCACCTCACCAGCCACAATTCTCCAGCTCACAACGTGTGAGCAAGTGTTCTGTCACCCCTAACGCGCGCACCTTACTACCCCCACGGTCAAGCATCAAAAACCAAGCAACGTATTCCTTCAAGTCGCTGGACGTTCAGGAGTTCGGGGGTGAGCTGGGCTGCACGTTGTCCACGCCACTAGGAAGCTTTAGGTCGCACACAACTGCTGACCTGCGGGTTGTCGCCGGAAACACCATGTTGTGGGCAATTGGTGTAAAAAGCGACACCGAACCCGCTCTGGAGCCAAAGTTTTGTCGCCAAATACACCGATTGGGCACAACATGGTGTAAAAAGCGACATCCTTAATGGATCTATCACGACCCAGCGCTCGCAACCCTAGCTTTTCGACGCCGAGCCTGCCACTGCCTGCACTTTCGGGGTTGCTGACGTGCGCGCCGTCGAGAAGCATTGAATTGCGTACAATTGATTACCTGGGTTTTGTCGCCAAAAACACCATCTTGTGGACAATTGGTGTAAAAAGC
>JAUMZC010000136.1 GCA_030528295.1 Corynebacterium sp. | reverse complement strand
GAGCTCCAAATTACTGGAAATACTCCAAACCTGGGACCGAGGAAGGCAGTTCCAACTCCGGTTTGATATCGGATTCGGGGACAAGTTTAAACTTTTCCATACCCTTACGAACATGCTCTGCAGCATCAATGTTGAGCGGACCGGAGGTCCACATTGCGTATGGCAGGTTAATGAAGCGATTTTCCTTCACCGCCGGCAGATCCTTGGTTACCGGGTTTTCCTTCAGGATCTTTACCTTCTCTTCAAACTCTTGGCCGGGGTACTCAACAAAAACGAACACATCCGGTGCAGTCGCCGTGAGGTGCTCCCAACCAACCTTGGTCCAGGTATCCTCAACATCTTCTGCACCGTTCTTGGCACCGGCTGCCTCGAGGATTGCTTGTGGTGCACCGAATTTGCCGGAAGTGAAAATGGTATCGGAAGCAGAATCGAACACAAATGCCACTGGCTGTTTCTCTGGCTGTTTCGCATTGTGCAGCTTCTCCAGGCGGTCCTGCTGATCCTTCACTACCTTTTCAGCGGTCTCAGCATTGCCGGTAATAGCACCGATGTTTGTGACGTCGGTTTCGACGGCTGACCATGGATCAACGATGCCACGTTTGGTGGAACCCTCCTGACGGCAGGACTCTGTCAACAGATAGGAATCAATGCCTTGATCCTTCAAAGCATCTGGAGTGAGGTTTTTACCCTCATCAAAACCATAGTTCCAGCCAGCCACATAAATATCGGGCTGCTTGCTCACCACTTCTTCAATGGATGGGTATTTTTCCGCTACATCATTGAGGCTCGAAACAACATCTTTACCGTATTTCGCGCTCAGAATATCCGTGTCACGCTGAACCGAACTGACGTACTTAATGTTGTCTTTTGCACCAGCGGAAAGCACGATGGAAATAATATTTCCGTCATTGACGAACAGATTGTCTGCCTTTGCAAAGGTGACCTGCTCACCGCAGTTTTCGACAGTGACGCCCTCACCCGTTGCTGTTGCACTAACGGTGCCAGAAGCAGCAGCACCAGTGCTTGTTGAAGGGCTGCTGGAATCGCTACAAGATGCGAGCAACAGTGACGATGCGGCAATGAGTGCCAACGTATATTTTTTCATGTTCTTCCTTTTAGAGTGAATCGACAATGAGGTGAATGCGAGATGCCTCCGGCAGCGAAGCCAAAAAGGCATGAACATCAAATACTTTCCTCAAATTTGGCGCGTTGAGAACGTCTTCAGGTGTCCCAACAGCGAGCATCGTGCCTTCATGAAGCACCACCACCTGATCGAAATGCGACACAGCAAGATCCAGATCGTGAATTGTTGCAACAATCGTGCGACCAGACTCGCGAAGCACCTTCAACAAGTGGAGTTGATGGTGAACATCCAGGTGATTCGTGGGCTCGTCAAGCAATACAAGATCGGTTCCTTGCGCAAATCCACGGGCAAGCAATGCGCGGCGACGCTGACCACCAGAGAGTTGATCACATGAGCGATCTGCAACTTCATGCAGCCCAACCAGAGCCAAAGATTCGGCAACAATACGCTGCTCCTCTTTGCCGCCAAGTTGCCACGACTTCAAATGCGGCAATCGGCCCAACGCAACCATCTCGGAAATGGTTAAGTCACCTGGTGGGGATTCTTCTTGACCGACCAACGTCATGTTCTGAGCACGTTGACGCGGACGCATTGCATGAACCTCCGCGCCGTCGAGAAGCACTGTGCCGGCATGCAGTTTGGTAATCCCTGCAATCCCGCGCAATAACGTAGATTTACCTGCACCGTTAATGCCGACGAGTGCCGTCATTGTGCCGCGTTCGACGGTGAAATTGATGTCGCGGACGATGGTGTTTCGGCCGATTCCGCAGGCTACATTCCGAACTTCAAACATTAGGTTTGACCTCCAAAACGATACCTTCCGCGGCCCATAAGGATCAGGAACAATGGTGCGCCAAGAACACCAGTGACAACACCCAATGGAATTTCTTGCGGAGGTGCGGAAATACGTGCGATAACATCCACCCACAACAAGAACAGCGCGCCCACTGCCATCGCGATCGGCAACAGCCTTCGATGCAGCGAACCAACCAACATTCTTGCCAGGTGCGGAATGACCAAACCTACGAACCCAATGCCGCCTGCAACAGCAACCATTGCGCCGACCAGAAGCGCCTGAATAAAGAACAACACCTGCCGTAGAACACCCACTCGAACACCGAGGGCAGCGGCTGTGTCTGGGCCGGCAGCTAACGCATCGAGTTGGTTTGAAATTGCCAACAATGCAATGCCAGCAATCAATACCACCACTAACGGAAGAGCGAGTTTGTTCCACTGAGCACCCGCCACAGAGCCAAGCATCCAAAACATCACGCCCTGGGCAGCACGCGCGTCTGGCCCCTTAAACACCAGAAAGCTCGCCAACGCCGAAAACGCTGACGAAAGGACAACGCCCGAAAGTATCAAACGCAGCGGGGTAAGCCCTCCCTGCGCCATCGTGATCGCATACACGGTCGCAGTGGCAACGAGCGCACCAATCAACGCACCACCCGAAAGGGCATAGAGACCAAATGAGGAAAGTGCACCGAATGTCAGTACCGCAGTAGCACCCACACTGGCGCCCGCAGACACGCCAAGCAGGTACGGATCCGCAAGAGGATTTCGAACAAGAGTTTGCATGGTAACACCGGCGAGTGCAAGCCCTGCCCCAACGATCAAAGCCAGTAATCCACGTGGAGCACGCAGCTCCCAAACGATCGAATCAATCGCCTGATCTGGACCCTTGCCACCATTGAGATGCGCCTGCACAACCTCCCACACTTGCGCGCGGGAGTAATCCACCGAACCAAACGTCAACGAAATGACAAAACTCGCCGCAATAACCGCAATGAGCAGCAAAAACAAGGCGGGTGTTGCCAGTCTTCGACCAACACCTTTCACAGACACTCGGCCAAAAACTCCTTCTACAATGCTCTCCTATCTCGGTCGCGGAGATAGAAAAACTCAGCGAAGAGCCGGCAGGTTTTCGGACTTGATGGATCACCCCACCTACAACACCTTCCCAGCCGTAACGACCAGTGGTACGTATGTGCGAACGCTTCACGTGTGTAAATGTTCAAACACATTGTTGAAGGCAGTACCCATTCACCGCTGCGCGCCAGTTGTGGACTTTCACCAACATTCCCATCACCGGCTCACTGACGATACGGATTGTATCCCACCAAAAGTTCAAAATCCCAAAAAATAGAGTTTCACGGTACTTTTATTACTATGAACACAGCTTTCAAAAATGCTTCCGAAGTACAGACAGCCGCGGTTGTGGCTACCGGATTGATCGGCGGATGGCTCACCGCAAGGGAAACAGGAGTTCGACCACTCGGTGGGGCTATCCTCGGCGCAGCAGGGATATGGGCAGCTCGAAGCTGGTACGCGAAAGGCGGAGTGCCGCTTGCCCTAGGGCTCACCACCGCATACGTATCTGCATTCGGACTTTCACACCCACTTGCTAAGAAGATTGGGGCCTGGCCAGCCGTGCTCACTGTCACCGCTGGAGCAGCCGGCGCCGCCTACGCACTCTCAGACACCTACTAAGAAACCACCCCCGGATGTGGGTTTATGCCCATCTCCGGGATTTTTATGAAAAACTGCAGGTCAAGGAGCTTTTCATAAGACCAAGACGTAGTTTTCCCTGAAGATGTCAGACTGCTACGTGATTGATTCATGGCCAAAACGTCTGATAGAAAGTTCTCTGGTCAACCAAATCACTTCGCACAAGAAAGGACGGAATTATGCAACTGGGACTTCAGCAACGTCGGCAATTCAGCTTTGACGAACCCAGCAATCCGTCCTGCGTGCATGAGGTGACCTAGGTAACGACCTACGAGCTCGAAAACGCAGGACGCCTCACAGTCAGAATTTCTGGCGGGGGCGGTTTTTTATTGAGACCTGCGCCTCCCCCGCCACCACTCACATTGGAAAGGACAGGGGAAACCCATGGCTCGAAACCGACGCGTCAACCACGCGTCCCGCATTGCAGATATTTCAAAGCACACACCAAAAGTGCATGTGTTTGCATCCGAGGTGGAAGACTCCACCGTTGCACAGGCTCAGGCAACCGCCAAACTACCGTTCGTGTATCCGCATGTTGCTCTCATGCCGGATGCCCACACAGGTTTGGGATCATCTGTCGGCACCGTGTTCGGTACCGAAGGCGCTGTGATCCCAGCCGCCGTTGGCGTGGATATTGGTTGCGGCATGATCGGTGTGCGCACTCAATTCACGGCCAGCGATCTTGACGGCAAGGAGCTGGTGAAACTCCGCAATGCAATCGAACGAGCAATCCCACTTTCGCCCGGTAATTACAATCACTGGCAGCTCGAACCTTCTGCCGATGAGCGCTGCCGCGAGCTCGATGCCCTAGCGAAGGAAACCGGCGTTGATCTTTCCCACTCACCGAAGTGGAGGCAACAGCTTGGTTCCCTTGGTGGCGGCAATCATTTCATCGAACTGTGCCTCGATGAGGAAGACGTTGTATGGATGTTCCTGCATTCCGGTTCCCGCGGCGTGGGAAACAAAATTGCGAAAAAGCACATCGATATTGCGCAGTCACTCATGGTGAAATGGTGGGTTCCAATCCCGAATGCGGATTTGGCGTACTTCGTGGAAGGCACCCCGGAATTTGATGCATACATTCGGGATCTTCATTGGGCGCAGCACTTTGCGTTTTTGAACCGGGAAGAGATGATGGATCGCTTCTCACGCTGCTTGACCGCTTTTATGGG
>JAUMZC010000135.1 GCA_030528295.1 Corynebacterium sp. | reverse complement strand
CGCTTTTTACACCAATTGCCCACAACATGGTGTTTTCGGCGACAACGCCCAGGTCGGCGGTTGTGCACAATCTATGAAAGGCCCATGGCCAGGCACATGCCATCACCCCACTACATGAAACACAAAAAGCAGGCCACACAATGTTTTGAAAAACATCATGTGACCTGCGGAAACGCTGGTGCGCCCTGACGGGTTCGAACCGCCGACCTGCTGGGTGTAAACCAGCTGCTCTTCCAGCTGAGCTAAAGGCGCTTGCGACAGCCGTTAACATTACCCAACGACTGAAAAATAACGCAAATCGCCAGGTTAACTAGCGTTTTGCGCCACGTTGCACAAGGCATGATCCTTGCCATGAACCAAGACGTTCCGCTTTGGTTTGCACAAGACCTGCCAGTTGCGCGGATTCTGCGATCACTCCTGGTTCAAGAGTTCCGGGCTTGCCAGCGCCGGGTGAGAGCACCCAGACGCGGCCGTTGTCGGCGAGCGGGCGCACGGCGTCGACAAGCGCGTCGACTAAGTCACCGTCATCGTCGCGCCACCACAGCAGCACAACGTCGCAGATTTCGTCGGTGTCCTCGTCGAGCAGTTCGGCGTCGATAGCGTCTTCGATTGCCTCACTGATAGCAGCGTCGCAATCATCGTCCCAGCCGACTTCCTGCACGGTTTGGCCCGGCGTTACGCCCAAAAGTTTTACGTAATCCTGGGTGCCATTCTTTCCTGCACCCGGAGCGTCAACCACTGTAGTGTTCCTCCTGGAAATTGTCAGGCACGAGACGTAGCAAGAAAAGTAAACCTGACTTTGTTAGTTTTCAATATGTACCTCTGATCGACACTACGCCTTCAAAGGGAGTATCGACGAGTTTTTGGCAGAATTCTTACCTCTTGATCAAGAGTTTGCCATACTTTTGCTTTTGTTTCATGTTAACAAAGCCCGACTACCTTGTAGTTTTGCCCCCTAGCGTACGCGCAGCTTAACGGCGACGTATTGTTTATAGAGAAAACACCCTATTTCCGATTGGAGGATTTGGTATGGCTGACCTGCAGCAGGGTTCGAACCCGTTGGACGACAGCAACTTCGCCTTAATCCGTGATGGCGTCGCTTCGTACCTCAATGACGCGGACCCTGAGGAGACGCGCGAATGGATGGACTCCCTCGATGGTCTGCTCACCGAAGCGAGCCCCGACCGAGCCCGCTACCTCATGTTGCGTCTCCTTGAACGTGCAACCGCACGCCGAGTAGCGCTGCCACCACTGACGTCCACAGACTATGTCAATACCATCCCCACCTCCATGGAACCTGAGTTCCCCGGCGATGAAGACTTAGAAAAGCGTTATCGTCGGTGGATCCGTTGGAACGCCGCCATCATGGTGCACCGCGCACAACGCCCAGGGATCGGCGTCGGCGGCCATATTTCCACCTACGCATCCTCTGCGCCGCTGTACGAGGTGGGTTTTAACCACTTCTTCCGCGGCAAGGATCACCCCGGCGGCGGCGACCAAGTGTTCTTCCAAGGCCACGCCTCACCAGGCATGTATGCCCGCGCCTTCCTCGAGGGCCGCCTCACCGAAGATGACCTTGATGGTTTCCGCCAGGAGGTCTCCCGCCCACAAGGTGGCATGCCTTCCTACCCGCACCCGCATGGCATGCCAGAGTTTTGGGAATTCCCCACAGTGTCCATGGGCCTTGGCCCGATGGACGCCATCTACCAGGCGCGATTCAACCGCTACCTGCATGACCGCGGCATTAAGGACACCTCCGACCAGCACGTGTGGGCGTTCCTCGGCGACGGCGAAATGGATGAGCCGGAGTCCCGCGGCCTGATTCAGCTGGCGGCGTTGAACAACCTGGACAATCTCACCTTCGTGATCAACTGCAACTTGCAGCGTCTCGACGGCCCGGTGCGCGGCAACACCAAAATTATTCAGGAATTGGAGTCCTTCTTCCGCGGCGCAGGCTGGTCTGTGGTCAAGGTTGTGTGGGGCCGCGAATGGGACGAACTCTTTGCCAAAGACAAAGAAGGCGCCCTTGTGCACCTCATGAACATCACCCCGGACGGTGACTTCCAAACCTTCCGCGCCAACGATGGTGCATATGTTCGCGAGCATTTCTTTAACCGCGATGAGCGCACCAAGAAACTCGTCGAAGATATGACCGATGAGCAGATTTGGAAGCTCAAGCGCGGCGGCCACGATTACCGCAAGATCTTTGCCGCGTATCAGCGTGCGATGGAAACTAAGGATCGCCCGACGGTCATTTTGGCGCACACGATTAAGGGCTACGGTCTTGGACACAATTTCGAGGGCCGCAATGCCACGCACCAGATGAAGAAGCTCACCCTGGATGACCTGAAACTCTTCCGCGATCGCCAAGGCATTCCAATTAGCGACGAGGAGCTGGAGAAGGATCCATACCTGCCGCCGTACTACAACCCTGGCCCAGACGCCCCTGAGATCAAATACATGATCGAGCGGCGGAAGGCGCTTGGTGGGTTCCTTCCGGAGCGCCGCCAAACGTATACACCGCTGCAGGTGCCGGATATGGACGCGCTGAAGTCCATCCGCAAGGGCTCCGGAAAGCAACAGGTAGCCACCACCATGGCCGTGGTGCGCATCTTTAAAGAATTGATGCGAGATAAGGAACTGGCCAAGCACTTCGTGCCAATCATCCCCGATGAGGCACGTACGTTCGGTATGGACTCCTGGTTCCCGACCCTGAAGATCTACAACCCGCACGGCCAGAAGTACACGCCAGTTGACCACGACCTCATGCTTTCCTACCGTGAAGCCGTTGACGGCCAGATCATGCACGAGGGCATCAACGAGGCCGGTTCCATGGGTGAATTCATGGCTGCCGGAACCGCGTACGCCACCCACGGCGTACCGATGATCCCGCTGTATATCTTCTACTCTATGTTCGGATTCCAGCGCACTGCTGACTCCATCTGGGCCGCTGCCGACCAAATGGCCCGCGGCTTCCTGCTCGGCGCCACCGCTGGCCGCACCACGCTGACTGGCGAAGGTCTGCAGCATATGGACGGCCACTCCCCGATCCTGGCTTCCACGAACCCGGCTGTTGTTACGTACGATCCGGCATTCGCCTACGAACTCGCGCACATTATCCGCGAGGGTATCGACCGCATGTACGGCCCCGGCAAGGGCGAAAATGTGATCTATTACCTGACGATCTACAACGAGCCCACCCCGCAACCAGCCGAGCCAGAAAACCTGGATATTGAAGGTTTGCACAAGGGTATCTATCTGTATTCACCTGCCGAGGGCGACGGCGAAGAAGCCACCATTTTGGCTTCCGGCATTGGCATGCAGGCCGCACTCAAGGCCAAGGAAATGCTCACTGAATACAACGTCACGGCGAACATTTTCTCGGTTACCTCGTGGAATGAGCTCGCCCGCGATGGCCACCGCCAAAACCTCGCACAACTGCGCGAACCTGCGGCGGATATCGACGCCCCGTTCGTTGCGCAGAAGCTCGCAAACGTCTCTGGTCCGTTCGTTGCGGTCTCCGATTTTGCCACCGCACTACCAGAGCAGATTCGCCAATGGGTTCCAGGCGATTACACCACGCTCGGCGCGGATGGTTTCGGCTTCTCCGATACCCGCCCAGCGGCGCGCCGCTACTTCAATATCGACGCCGAGTCCGTCGTCGTAGCTGTGCTCGCTGGACTCGCACGGGAAGGCAAGATCGATGTTTCCATTGCTGACGAAGCAGCCCGGAAATACAATCTGACCGACCCAACCTCGGTCTAGTACCAAACATTCCCCCTCCTGCCTGCGCGGAGAGGGGGAATTTTTCGTTTCCCAACAAAACCCTCACTGGCCGATTACATTGGTCACTATGAACCTTCCGTTGCCATTCCAATCACAACGCGAACACGCACAACAAGTGCTGACCAAAGCCGTTGGAGAAGGGCGCCTCGACCTTGGCACATATTCTGACCTGGTGGGCGTCGTCTGGAGCGCGGAAGACGAACTTACTCTTGAACGAGTGCTGCAATCAGTAGCGATATCGCCACAGCAAATGCCAACGGTCATCCCCGACCATCAGCGGAACCCAAAATATGTTTCAGTGTTTGGTTCAAAGACAGTTTCGGGTTCGATGCACCTTCATTCGGACATCACCGCCGCACCCGTGTTTGGCGACGTGAAACTCGACTTCCGCGAAGCACTCATGAACATGCCCGAACTCATCATTAACGTTGTCTGCCTGTTCGGTTCGCTGAAGCTCATTGTCCCCAAAGGAGTCATGGTCAATTCGGAGGTGTTTTCTATTTTTGCGGAAGAAAAACTTCGCTCCGAATACCCAGTCGATCGTGGCGGGCCGCGAATATATCTTCAGGGCATCAACGTCTTCGGCTCTATTCGAATCACCACGGCATAACCATGACAACACACCTGAGTGAATACACCACACGTTCGATAAGAACCGATACCGTGGAACAAGGAACGCGCGCACGCAGGAAGGTCAAAGGAAGCCTATGACGGGACAGCACAGAAAGCAAGGTTTCTCACTCACTTCTGAGATTGTCCCGCCCCTCCAACCGCATCCATTCACTCCGAAACACGTGTCCAAACGCGTGAACCGTTCAATCATCTTTTCGGGGATCAGTTGGATCTTTGCGGTCGTTGTTTTCATGTGCACCGTTCTGATGGCTTCGACAGCATATGCGGGAAATTGGTCCCACGAATGGTTTATAGATAAATTCGCCACCGGGCTCTTCCTCAGCGCCATGCTCTTTCCACTGACATTCGTACTGGGAACA
>JAUMZC010000134.1:4579-4852 GCA_030528295.1 Corynebacterium sp. | reverse complement strand
CGTCGACAGAGCATCCTGGATACCGGCAGTGTCCGTCACGGCACATCACCAGCAGGCGAAGAAGTAAGGATGGATCGTGGGTAAATAACCGAATTTTCGCCACTGCGTCAATAGTGTAATAGCGGATTTTGGATTTCAGTTGTGTTTGTTCTTCTGTTGTGATGTCCTCGCTGCCGTGGAGGTGGGCAACTTGGATGTTGTCAGGCGTTTTCGCGGTACCGAATACGTATGCGGCTTGGAGTGTTTGGCCTAGGAGAATTTTCGCTAGGGCTT
>JAUMZC010000134.1:509-4569 GCA_030528295.1 Corynebacterium sp. | reverse complement strand
GGGTGCAATGTTCAGTTTTTACGATCTTGCTGATCGCTACTTGTAGGGCTGACGCCTGCGTATTGGTTAATTGTGCCGTGAGTTCAGAAACCCCAGGAGTGGTTGTTTGTTTGATTTCGATGGTTGCCCGTGGTGTTCCGAATTGATTGTTGGCTTGTTTAACGCGCCGGATTGCACGGGCGAGGGCGGTTTGGATGTGATGGGAAGTTGGAAGTGTCTGGTCAGGAATTGATGGGGTGTAGACCTGTTCCAGACACGTATCCAACGCTTGCCAAAGTTCGTGGGTTGGGGCTTCTGTCAGGTTTTTACTGAGAAAGTTTTCAATGGTGCTCAGCGCTTGAAGTGTGACACAACCGGTTTTGCAGGCTATGGTGCGGAAACCTGGAAGGTATTGCAGACGCTGGCATGCGGGAATAACGCTGCGGAGGCGTTGTTTTTCAAGGATGCCAAATGATTGTGCGATTTTGTCGATTTCGCTTGGGAAATCACTGCTATCACTAACATTGACGGCTCGCGAGACAAGGCGAGAAATGAGCATGGCATTGATGCTTGCTGCGAATTGTCCGTCAGGGTTATCTTCAGCAAGAATGCGGAACCTTGGTTGTGTGCTCATTTCACCTCCCGATCTGTTAGTGAATACGCTATTTGGTAATCAAATATGCTGCAATAGTTGGACAGCAACGTAGTTTTGTTGTGCGCTTCAGGGGTGTCGAGCACAGGGCAAATAAGGTTCTGATCTTATTGAAATAGGATTTTCTGTTACCTCAGTTCGGGGCTACCACTGGCTTGGTTTGTAGTCTTTGAGGAAGCAACCATACAGGTCGACGCCATGCTCACCTTGAACGATGGGATCGTACACACGGGTCGCGCCGTCGACAAGGTCGAGCGGGGCGTGGAAACCAGCTTTGGCCAGGCGTTCTTTGGTGGTGTGGGGGCGTTCGTCGGTGATCCAGCCGGTGTCAACAGCCGTCATGAGAATACCGTGTTTGAAGAGTTCGCCGGCGGAGGTGCGCGTGAGCATATTGAGGGCCGCTTTTGCCATGTTTGTGTGCGGGTGGCCCGGCCCCTTATAGCCGCGTCCGAAAACTCCTTCCATTGCTGAGACGTTCACAATGTATTTGCGTCGGGCGGGAGATGCTTCCAATGCGGGTCGTAGGCGATTTATCAGGATAAACGGGGCAATGGAATTGCACAATTGAACTTCGAGCAATTCCACAGGGTCAATTTCGCCAATTTTGGCGACCCATGAATTGTGGCTTACTTGATCGGGAATCAGGCCGCCCGCGTCAATTGCGGTACCGTCGGCAACACGTTCGAGTGAGGCGGAGCCACCGGTCATCGCGAGGGCTGCTAGGCGTGCGGCGTGCACCTGTGCTAGGGCGCGTTTCGACGTCCCGGTAAGGGCTTTAGGTTCGAACGCATTACCGAGCGCAACGTAATGGACATCGTGTTCTATTCCATCGAGCGGTGCGGCCTCGGCGTCGATAAGTCCGGAATATGCGCCGGGGGAGCGACGCACCGTTTGTGCCGCATTATTGATGAGGATGTCGAGAGGTGCGGTGGCAATGCGGTCGGCGAGTTCGACTACTTGTGCGGGGTCACGAAGGTCAATACCCACAACGTGCAAACGATGCAACCATTCGTGCGAATCTTCAACGGCGCTAAAACGCCGGATGGCGTCTTTGGGGAAGCGGGTGGTGATGGTGAGGTCCGCGCCGTCGCGAAGCAATTTCAATGCGATATACATGCCGATTTTCGCGCGGCCGCCGGTGAGTAGTGCGCGGCGTCCCGTAAGGTCAACGCTGGCTTGACGTCGTTGTTTATTGTCGGCTGCGCAGGTGGGGCAGAGCTGGTGGTGGAACGAGTCAATCAATGTGTATGGCTGTTTGCACACGTAGCAATTATGTGGCCGCCGAAGTTCGCCAGCGAAACCATGTGGTGTGGCAACTTGCCCAGGTTCCAGTGCGTTGTTCGCTGGTGTGATCAATAATCCGGCGGTTTCATCGTCGATACGGTGAGGGTTCGCTGTTGCTGTCGATTGGAGCACTGCTGCGTCATGTGTCTGACGCGCTGCCTTAGCTTTTGCTTTGCGCTTTTTCTTGATCACCTTAAAAAGACTGCTTACGGCGTGTTGGAGTTGGACCGATTGGGGATCATTTTCACTGAGAGTCTCGGCGTGTTTGATGACTTTTAGGCAAATTTCCAACTCATTTGCGTCGATGGGCACTTTTTCCTACCTTGAACCGTTGACATATGTGGCACATCAACAGTACTGCATGTGCAGTTCAGTGAACTCAAAGCTTAAAATCAAAAATGACCAAAAACCCAAAACAAAAATTCATGCCCGTTCACATGTAAGCAGACATTATTATCAGGTGAGACGCGCGCAATGGGTCTTGCATCCGATCGCGGATGCGGAAAGGACCCTAACACCCATGTCGTATGTACTGACTTTGCTGGACATAGTTGCGATTAGCGTGTTGGTCTTCTGCGTATACCTCCCGCGGTATCGAAGAACCGATCTCGCTTTCGCTCTTTTAGGACTCAATGTCGGCGTGCACGTTGTATCGCTTGCACTTGTCTCTGCCGAAGCGTCCGCCTCTATAGGATTTGGCCTCGGACTCTTTGGCGTACTTTCAATTATTCGTCTTCGTAGCAGTGAAATTTCGCAACGAGAAATGGCATTTTATGTTGCATCGCTTGCTATTGCGTTGATCACCGGTGGTGCTGCTAGCACGACTAATGCCGCTATCTTACTGGTGATTCTCATTGGCGTATGCGCAATGAGTGAGTGGTTGCCACTGTTGCAACCCACCTCCCAGATCGAAGTTCATTTTGATCGTGCGATCAGTGACCAGATCGAGTTGAAGGCCCATGCGGAAGCTCTACTCGGCGTCGATGTGCTCAATGTTGTGCCTATCCGTATCGACCAAGCCAATGATTTAACATATGCGCTCATTACGGTGCGTCGATCACATGTTCGGCAAGCAACCTTGGTTCCCGCATGATAGATCGAACGCAATATCGAACAATATCGTTGCCAGAAATTGTTCAACGCGCCCAAATGCTGACCCGAGTAGACCGTAAGTATTGTTTGAGTCCTGATCAAGCGGAACAGGTACTGCGCGATCTTGATCCAAACACCAGATTGTTGGAAATCGGAAATTCCACATTGCTGAAATATCGTTCAGTGTATTTTGATTCTCCAGATTTTCGTAGCTTTTTCAACGCTGCTCATCATCGCCGCGTTCGCTTTAAAGTGCGTCAGCGTTGGTATGTAGACACCAACACTGCATCTACTGAAATAAAGCAGGCAGGACCGCGTGGCAGCACGATCAAAACACGTCACCAATGCGGAGTGCATGAGGTTGGTTCGCTTCCAGCCGCCCACGAGCGTTGGATTGTTGAAACAACAAACTTGCAGGATGTTCAACCTGTGTTATGGAATTCGTACCGTCGCACGACGTTGCTGTTGCCAGATGGGTTGGGCCGCGCCACTGTTGATACTGATCTCGCCTGGTGGGATGAACGCGGTTGTTATGCCGTGGTTCCCAATCTTGTAGTGATTGAAACCAAAACGTATCACGGCAACTCTTCGTTCGATCGTGCATTGTGGCGTCACGGTCATCGCCCGCTGCGGATGTCGAAGTTTGGGGCTGGAATTGCTGCGTTGCATCCAGAATTTCCTCGTCATCGTTGGCATCGCACTATGAAGCGCTATTTTCAAACCACTATCCCTGCTGCAGTATAGAAGGAAAGACCAATGAAACTTGCTCACCAAATTGCCACTATTGCTGCTACTGCATTGCTGCTCGCCGCGTGTGGTGCAGAAAGCAATTCAAATAACACTTCGAACAACATCGCGCTCGCGGCGTCAACGAGCGATGCGCGGAAGGCGAATGATGTTTCGGAAGGGGTGTCTGCTGATGCGTGGAAGGCAGGTGATGCTGTCGATGTGCCGGTAGATGGAAACATCACCGAAGGGGGTGTGTATCGTGTTTCCGGAACATTGGACCATGGCATTACCGTCGCTGCGCCCGATGATGCGCTCGTCGTGTTG
>JAUMZC010000134.1:0-482 GCA_030528295.1 Corynebacterium sp. | reverse complement strand
TCCGCTGCTGAGGGTGCTGCAATCAATGTGACGTCAGCAAAAGATGTGGTGTTCCATCTGCAAGGTGACAGCACCGTGACGGGTGCATCGAGCCAGCAAGAAACAGATGACATCAACGCCGCAGTGCACGCGAATGCGGATATTACGATCGACGGTGACGGTTCGCTCACTGTGGTCTCTGAGCATGCTGATGGTTTTACCACCACGGATGATCTCAACCTCAATGCTGGCAACCTGACGGTGAAGGCTGGCGCAGATGGGCTGCGTGGTAAAGATTCTGTCGTTGTCCATGGCACGAATCTCACCGTTGAAGCAGGCGATGATGGGATTGTGTCTGACCAGGATCAAAGCGATGACCGGGGTGTGATCGATATGTCGGATGGCACCGTGAAAGTATCTGCTGGTGGGGACGCTATTCAGGCCGCTACCGATGTGATTTTGGCCGGCGGCAGCGCAACGTTGACCACGACCGGCGATGATAA
>JAUMZC010000133.1 GCA_030528295.1 Corynebacterium sp. | reverse complement strand
TCTAAAAATTCGATCAATTGGGCGAATACTTCGTCAGGTGTGCCGTAGGCGGTATAGCCTGCCGCACGGATATGTCCGCCGCCGCCCAAACCGGTAGCAATGTCCGCAACATTGACATGAATAGAGCGCAGCGAAACCGCCCATACGTTCGGAACATATTCTTTGAGTACAACGCCCACATCCACCCCATCGAGCGCACGCACAAATTCCACCAACGACTCCACCGAATTCGTTGAATACCCCCGAATTGTCTCATAATCTGCCCACAATACCCCCAGCGAATACCGCGCCGATTGTTCCACTCGGAATTTCGAAAGCACCGTACCGAGCAGCTGCAGATCCTCCACATGTTGCACATCAAGCAACGGGATCCCCACCTTACGATTATCGACGCCGCATCGCATCAGCTTGGCCGCCAGCTCATGCATTTCCGGGCGCCCCCACCGAAAACTACCCGTATCAGTAGCAAGACCCGCATACAACGCGTGTGCGATTTCGGGGGTAAATGCAACGCCGAGATACGAAAACCAGTCCGCCAAGATCGTGGTGGTGGATTCCGCGGCTGTATCGATGAGATTCACATGCCCAAAGCCCGGATTTGACACATGGTGATCAATCACCACAACCGCATCATGCTTCTCGACGCCCTCCGCACAACCACCAGCGCGGTCAACCGTGGCACAATCAACGAGCACCACGGCGTCGGCAGCTGGCAACTCGGACACGAAGCGAATGTCTGCAGCTCCCGGAATGCTCAAAAGATTTTCCGAAAGCGGCGACTGCTCCCCAATGCAGCCAACAGCACGCTTACCAAGGGAATGAAACGCCGCCACAGCAGCGCAAACACTACCAATCGCATCCGCGTCAGGCCGGATATGGCCGATGACCACAATTTCCTGAGCCTGTTCGATAATCTTCGCTGCTGCAGCCCACTGCATCCTGAAATTAATCCTCCGTTTGATCGTGCTTATATGGATCCGCATCACCGGCAGGCTTCGCGTGCTCCGCGAGTTTACGTAACTCCTCATCCCGCGCCCGCGCCTTGGCTAAGAGCGCTTCCATATGTGCCGATGCCTCCGGGACAGTATCGAGCTCGAAACTCAACGTCGGGGTAAAACGAACCCCTAGCTGGTCACCTACGATCTTTCGAAGCTGCCCCTTCGCGCGTTTTAACGCCTCAGCAGCTTGTTCGAGATTTGGCTCCGCATCCATAGTGACGCCGCGAACCGTGTAATACACCGTTGCATCGTGGAGGTCCCCCGTCACCTTGCAATCCGTAATTGTCACAAGTTCTAGACGACGGTCCTTCACCTCAAGCTCGATCGCATTCGCAACAATGGTAAGAATTCGCTTCGCCATACGAGCAGCGCGTGCATGGTCAACCATGACGGACCTCCGGAAATAGAAACTCAATGTGAACTACCCGAACATCATACATCCTGGTAGTTGTCGCCTGCGCCCACAACCAAATGAATGAATCTGAAACCACGATTTCTGCTTACGACCAGATGATCGATTACAGCGTTTTATTCATTACTTGCTTTACTTTCAATACCGAAAATACACGCTCCCGAAAACCGGCGGATGACAGCTAGACTCATTGCATGAAATTCCCTTCCGCTGCTGTTTCTATTGTTTCACTACTCTGTGTGGCCATTGCCCCGTCGGTGATGGATGCCACCACTTCCACAGCTTCTCCCCCTCGGCTTGAGCCACTAGTGCTTTCACCCCCTGGCGACGACTGGCAGATCCCCGTTATCGATCAATCCTCTGATCAGCCATATCAGTGTTATCGATCTGCCACGAGCAGTGCCACTACCGATTGGCAATGCCGCAACGGCTCAAAACTTAAGGCCTTCAACTTGTCCGATATCGAACACCTAGAAGACTCTGTATTTAGCAAAAAAATTCGAAATTTGGCGAAGGACTTCCGCCGAGAAACCGACGACTATCAAGCACATGCAAACGCACACGCAGTATGGCTCTCCACGAACACCAAACCCCACCCGATACCCGTCGTAGTAGCCGTCAAAGGCACGGGAACACACGAAGGCGATGCCGTTATTGTGATCGACCAAACTCAACATGAATCATTTACCGCTGAAACACCCTTAACCAGTTTGATTGCAGATTATTCAGGCGATTCAGAAATCAAAGTCCACCAAATTGGCAGCTGATCACCATGAAGCGATTCTTGTTCCTATCCGTGAACCTGGCGGCCACGGTTGCCGCTGCGCTGCTGTTACTTCCCAATGAGTTCTTTTTGTTCCGGCCAGCCACACAGTGGTTGGTTGTGTCTGGTTATTACTCAGTGTTCGGACCGCTGGTGGCACTCAGCCATAGTGCACAAGGAACACAGGTACCGGAAACAACATGGACCTACCAATGCATTGTGTGGTCATTCCACCTCGCATTGTGTTTCGTGATGGCATTCGCGTGTATCCCACCATTACAGCGGTTTTTAGCCCAGCAGCCATCAGCCATTTTCACAACCGTGCTCACAGGAGGTGCGCTGCTACCCGCGCTCGTGTTCAGCACTACCAATCCGACTGCAAACTTCTTCAGCAGGTGGTTTTCCACGAATACGACAATATGGCTAGCTCCGATATACGTTGCAGGATTCCTTCTCGTCGCTAATCTCATACTGATTCCCACGATGTTTCCAACCATCAACACGCGACGCGAAGTCGCTGCGTTTGGTGCATTATTGGGTTGGACATACGGCATATCTCGCGCACTTGAAACTACGATCGCTTCCCTGCTGGCTCTTCCAATATTCACCCCAGACTTCTTCTCTCACGTACTCCCAACCATTGGGGCAGCTGTTGTGTACGCCGGGTTTGGCGGATTGTTAGGGGCACTGGCTTTATTCACCAAAAGCCAATAACAGATCAATATGCTCACGCCAACAACTGGCAAAACCCAAAGCCCCCATCTCCTCATTCGCACAAGGTGATGGGGGCTTCGCACGGCGTCAGGCTAGGCCATGTTAGCTACGCGGCACTTCAACCAGTTCGTAGACTTCGATGATGTCGTCCACTTGGATGTCTGGGTAGGAAAGCACCATACCGCATTCGTATCCTGCGGCGACTTCGGTGACGTCGTCTTTTTCGCGGCGCAACGAGTCGATATTGGCTTTTTCCACCACCACGTTGCCGTCGCGTACCAGGCGGACGGTGGCGTTGCGGCGTACCTTGCCGGATTCGACCATACAACCTGCGATGAGGCCCACCGCGGATGCCTTGAAGATCGCACGGATCTCGGCGCGGCCGACTTCGCGTTCTTCGTAGATAGGCTTGAGCATGCCACGAAGCGCAGATTCGATCTCCTCAATGGCTCGGTAAATCACCGAGTAGTAGCGGATTTCGACGCCTTCGGCGTTGGCCTCTTCGGTAGCTTTGCCCTCGGAGCGAACATTGAAGCCGATGATCACGGCGTCGGAAGCCGCAGCCAGGGTGACGTTGGTTTGGGTGACCGCACCAACGCCGCGGTCGATGATGTTCAGTGCAACTTCATCGTCAACCTGGATCTTGAGCAATGCTTCTTCGAGTGCTTCGACGGAACCTGCGTTATCGCCCTTAAGAATAAGGTTGAGGGTGCTGGTTTCCTTGAGCACTGCATCGAGGTCTTCGAGGGAAACACGCTTGCGGTTCTTCGCAGCCATGGCGTTGCGCTTGCGGGCATTGCGCTTGTCTGCAATTTGGCGAGCCACGCGGTCGTCTTCCACTACGAGCAGGTTGTCGCCAGCGCCTGGGACGCTGTTAAGGCCTTGGACCTGCACTGGGCGTGATGGACCGGCTTCGTCGACGTCGTTTCCGTATTCGTCAACCATGCGGCGTACACGTCCGTGAGCGTCACCGGCCACAATGGAGTCACCAACGCGCAGAGTACCGCGCTGGACGATCACGGTAGCCACTGGGCCACGTCCGCGGTCAAGGTGCGCTTCAATGGCCACGCCTTGTGCGTCCATGTCGGGGTTGGCAAGTAGCTCCAGCGAAGCGTCTGCGGTGAGCAGTACGGCTTCCAGCAGCTTCTCAATATTGAGTCCTTGCTTTGCGGAAATATCCACGAACATGGTGTCGCCGCCATATTCTTCTGGCACAAGACCATACTCCGTGAGCTGGCCACGGATCTTGTCGGGCTGGGCGCCTTCCTTGTCGATCTTGTTCACAGCAACCACGATCGGGACGTCGGCAGCCTTTGCGTGGTTAATCGCTTCCACGGTCTGAGGCATCACGCCGTCATCTGCTGCGACCACGAGGATCGCGATGTCGGTGGACTTTGCACCACGGGCACGCATGGCGGTAAACGCCTCGTGACCAGGGGTGTCCAGGAAGGTTACCAAACGACGTTCGTCGTCGATGGTCACCGGAACCTGATACGCACCAATACCCTGGGTAATACCACCAGCTTCTCCCGAACCAACGTTCGTTTTACGGATGGTATCCAGCAAGCGGGTTTTACCGTGGTCTACGTGACCCATCACGGTGACCACTGGTGGACGCTTTTCAAGGGCGTCTTCGTCACCTTCGTCTTCACCGAATTGCAGGTCAAAGCTTTCCAGCAGCTCGCGGTCTTCATCCTCCGGCGAAACAACTTCAACCTTGAAGTTCATTTCGTCGCCAAGCAACATCAATGTTTCATCGGAAACCGATGCTGTTGCGGTGACCATTTCACCGAGGTTAAACAGCGCCTGGACCAGTGCCGATGACTCCGCACCAATCTTGTCGGCGAAATCGGACAAGGATGCGCCGCGGGCGAGACGCAACGTTGCGCCCCCGCCGTCGGGAAGCCGAACACCACCGATGACGTTCGGTGCCTGCATTGCCTCGTACTCGTTGCGCTTCTGCCGCTTCGACTTGCGTCCCTTACGCGGCGCGCCACCTGGACGTCCGAATGCACCTGCGGTTCCGCCGCGGCGTCCACCCCGGCCACCGCCACCACCGGAACCAGCAGGACCACTTGGGCCTCCGCCACGGTTAAAGCCGCCGCCACCGCGACCCCGGCCACCGCCGCCACCAGACGCCGGAGCCTTCGCTGGCATCTGACCTGGGTTTGGATGATTCGGCATCATTGCGGGCGTTGGACGACGTCCACCGCCACCGCTGTGGGACTTTTGGCCACCTTGCGGGCGTGCACCGCCGCCACCGGAACGTTGGCCACCGCCCTGTGGACGTGGTCCTCCGCCGGGGC
>JAUMZC010000132.1 GCA_030528295.1 Corynebacterium sp. | reverse complement strand
CAATTGCCTCATTGGTAATTGCCTCGATTTGCTGCAGTTGATGATCCGTCAGTGCCTGCGTCCAGTTGAAGTCAAACCGCAGGTAGCCCGGCTTATTCATGGAACCAGCCTGCACTGCAGTAGGGCCAAGCACCTGGCGTAGCGCAGCGTGAATCAGGTGCGTTGCACTATGGGCTTGGCGCGCTGCGTGACGCCACTTGGCATCAACACTTGCGGTCACCTCAGCGCCAACTTCAAGGTCACCGGATTCCACCGTTGCCTTGTGCACCCAGAGCTTCTTGCCGATTTTTTGCACATCATTGACCCGCAAGCGTGTGTCACCGATGGTGATCGTGCCCCGGTCACCTAGCTGCCCACCGGCTTCCGCATACATGGGCGTGGTATCAAGGATCACTTCGACGTCCTGCCCAACACCGACGTGCTCCAACAGTGCGCCATCAGCGACTAAACCAAGTACCTTCGCTGTGGAGGTCGCCTCGGTATAGCCAGTGAATTCGGTCGGATGCTGGTCCACAAACTCTCGGTAGATCGACAAATCCGCGTGCCCGTGCTTTTTCGCCTGGCTATCTGCTTTCGCGCGAGCCCGCTGCTCCGCCATCAACGAATGGAAGCCCTGTTCGTCAACTTCAAGGCCCGCCTCGGCAGCCATTTCTAACGTCAGATCGATTGGGAAACCGTAGGTATCATGCAGTGCGAATGCTTGTGCACCTGCCAGCACCTTGGAACCAGATGCTTTCACCGATGCAGCAGCTTCCTCGAAGAGATGCGTTCCGGATTCCAATGTCCTTAAGAAGGATTGCTCTTCATTCACAGCAACTTGCAGAATCCGCTCCCGGCTTTCAGCAATCTCAGGATACGAACGCGTCATGGTGTCCATGATGGTTTCCATAAATTCGCGCATGGTTTCGCCGGTCGCACCGAGGAGCCGAGCGGCACGAACGATGCGGCGCAGCAACCGGCGAAGAATATAACCGCGGCCTTCATTGCCTGGGGTGACGCCATCGAGGATAAGCATCATGCCGGTACGGGAATGGTCAGCAATCACACGGAAACGAACATCATTTTGACCACCGTTGCCGTACGCACACCCGGTGAGCTTTTCCGCGACGTCGATAACAGGGCGTAGCAAATCAGTTTCATAGACGTTATCGACGCCCTGCAGCAAACATGCCACACGTTCCACACCAAGGCCGGTATCAATGTTTTTCTTCGGCAGGTCGCCAACCAGCTCGAAATTGTCTTTACCAATCCCCTCCCCGCGTTCTTTTTCCATAAACACGAGGTTCCAGATCTCCAGGTACCGGGAATCGTCCGCAATGGGACCGCCTTCCTTACCGTAGGCAGGGCCGCGATCATAGTAGATCTCCGAACATGGACCGCATGGCCCCGGCACACCCATTGACCAGTAGTTATCTGCCATGCCTAGCCGTTGGATTCGCTCCGGCGGCAATCCTACAACGTTTTCCCAAATGCCTGCAGCTTCATCATCATCCAGGTACACGGTGACCCAGAGTTTTTCTGGGTCCATGCCGTATCCGCCTTGTTCGACGGGGTTGGTGAGCAACGCCCAGGCATGGGTAATAGCACCTTCTTTAAAGTATTGCCCGAAGGAGAAGTTGCCAGCCATTTGGAAGAACGTGTTATGGCGAGTAGTAATGCCAACTTCTTCAATGTCCAATGTGCGGACACATTTTTGAATTGATGTTGCAGTGCCGTTAGGAAATGGTGGATTTTGTTGACCTAGAAAGTATGGCTTAAAAGGGACCATGCCTGCATTGACGAACAGCAGGTTCGGGTCGTCGAGAATCAGTGATGCACTGGGGACTTCTTGGTGTCCGGCGTTGACGAAGTGCTGAATAAAGCGCTCCCTGATCTCATGTGTCTGCACGGCAGTTATTCCTCGCTTGATGTGAGTAAACAGTGTCAGCGCAACACTTTACCTCGTGGCGGGGGTCACCTGTTAGCGGACACCTCTTACGATCCTGCGAAGCCGCCCCAAGAACTCGTATAAGCGTTTCTCAGCACCGTGGGTTGTGGGCTGGTAATACACGGCTGTTTCAAGGTTTTCTGGAATATATTGCTGCTTGACGACGCCGCGGGGGTCATCGTGCGGGTACTGGTATCCCACCGCATGCCCTAACTGTTTCGCCCCCTCGTAATGACCATCACGCAAATGGGCTGGTACCGGCCCAATATTGCCAGCACGTACGTCCGCGAGTGCGCTATCAATTGCGGTGTATACGGCATTCGATTTCGGCGCTGTTGCCAAATGAATGGTCGCTTGCGCAAGATTCAACCGCGCTTCTGGCATCCCGATAAGTTGCACGGCATGCGCTGCGGCAACTGCGGTCTGCAATGCTGTTGGATCAGCCATACCAATATCTTCACTGGCATGCACCACGAGGCGTCGGGCAATAAACCTGGGATCCTCGCCAACTTCGATCATCCGAGCGAGATAATGCAACGCCGCATCAACATCTGAACCACGAATTGATTTAATAAATGCACTGATGACGTCGTAGTGCTGGTCACCATCACGGTCATAGCGAACCACTGCCCGGTTCACATTTGCCCTGACTGTTTCCACGCTGAGTTCGCCGCCGTCATCAACCGCCTCGGCGGCCGCCTCCAAATATGTCAGTGCCCGGCGCGCATCGCCACCAGCCAGTAACACGATTTGCGCTATAGCGTCCGACGTGGCATTAATCCGACCCGCAAGGCCACGTACATCGGTGAGCGCGCGCTCCAGCAATGTGGTGATCGCGGCGTCGTCAAGCGACTGAAGCTGCAATAACAATGACCTCGAAAGCAGTGGCGAAACCACGGAGAATGACGGGTTCTCGGTGGTTGCTGCAACCAACAACACCGTGCGATTTTCCACCGCAGCCAGGAGCGCATCTTGTTGGGTTTTGGAAAACCGATGTACTTCGTCGATAAAGAGCACGGTGCGACGCCCATGAATCCGCTCTTTGCGCGCCCGTTCGATCACCGAGCGAATTTCTTTCACACCGGAACTTAACGCCGATAACGCAACAAAATAATCGCCGGTTGCAGCACTAATGAGCGAAGCGATCGTCGTTTTCCCGGTACCTGGTGGGCCGTAGAGAATCACAGACGCTTCGCCGCGCCCCTCCACCAAGCGGCGTAATGGCGTTCCCTGCCCCAACAGGTGCTGCTGCCCCACCACTTCATCAAGATTGCGCGGCCGCATACGCGCAGCCAGCGGGGCATGATCCCCCGGGTGAAAATAGTCTTCCACCTGGGGTTCTTCCTGGGGAAACAGGGAGTCTTGCGTCACGATTGGTTGAGCCTATCCACAACATCAAGCGCGAATTTCTCCACTGTTGGGAAGCGAGAATCACTACCTCGTGATGCGAAACGAGCAAGTGAGCCAAAGGTTTCAATCAAATCGCGGCGAGCGTCTTCCGCGTTCCGCAATACCGCCTGCAACACATCGAATTCATCTTCGAGAGACGCTGTGACCAGCGCGGTTTCTTCCGCACTTGGACCATCGGCTGCACCAGCCACCGCTTGACTCATCGAACCGTAGTACAAATATGCGACGCTCGCGAATGCCCAACCAATCAACGCTGTAACGATTCGAGCTTCAAGCCGCTCACGATTATTCACATTTGGCCAGAGCGTATTGACCTCTTCGACCCAAGCATCAACAAAGACATCCGCTTCTTCATCAGTGATTGGGCGCGCGGAAATATACTGTGGAAAACCAGCTATTACGCACGCAATATCGAATGTGGCATCGCGGAATCCTGCCCACTCATAATCCAGAAACTGGGTTCGCTCGCAAAACAGAATATTGTCGGGCGATAAATCAAATGGAGTGAATGCTCGATGTTGGCCAGACGCCAGCCGACGCTGCGCATCATGCGCAAACGCGCGAACAACCTCAGGGATGTCGATGTTGGCAGATTCCAACAGCGTCACTCCCCGATCGATCGAACTGGTCAGCGTTGTATCACGCAATTGGTGGATATCCGCTGAGGAGGGATACCTCGCCAGCATCCTATTAAGTAAAATATCGAAGTGCGCTTCCCTATGGAATGTGCCTGCATGCAGTTTTCCGATCGCATGACCAAGAATGCGTAGAAGATGAAGCCGCTGCTCAGCGTCATTATTCTCCAATAACTCCGCGAACGTTTCACCATCGCCACAATCAGAAATCACTAACATGCGGCGGTCAATATCGTACGCCAGCAGGATCGGACCCGGGCGCACATCCTCCGGCAGCGAGGTGGTGAACTGATACGACACCACCTCACGGATCAACGCGGCATCATCGATGCGATCTCCAGTGGATGGAACGTACTTAATAACCACCGACCGTTGCTGCAGGAATGGTGAAGGCGCAACTCGTGCACGAAGCACGGTGGCGCTTCCCGAACCACCCAATTGTTCCCACTCCTGCAAGCTTTGAGAACCACCGAATCTTTGTGCCAGTAATTCTTCGGCGATTGCAACAATCTCAGTAGGGGTGCGCATAGAGCAGCGGCTCCTTAGGTGGGATTAGGATTCAACCTTCTTCTTGGGCTTTGCATCAATGCCCGTTTCTTTGCGTTGCTCTGCAGTAATGGCAGCAGGAGCATCCGTTAACGGATCGACACCGCCGCCGGACTTCGGGAACGCAATAACGTCACGTATGGATTCAAAACCACCAAGCAATGAAACAATACGGTCCCAACCAAACGCAATACCCCCATGAGGCGGGGCACCAAAAGCAAAGGCATCGAGCAGGAAGCCGAACTTCTCCTGAGCTTCCTCCTCACGAATTCCCATGACCTTAAACACGCGCTCTTGCACATCACGACGGTGAATACGAATCGAGCCACCGCCGATCTCATTGCCATTGCACACAATGTCATACGCATAGGCAAGCGCCTCGCCAGGATTCGAGTCGAAAGAATCCAGACATTCCGGCTTCGGAGATGTAAACGCGTGGTGCACAGCAGTCCACGCCGAATGGCCCAACGCCACATCACCGGATGCCTTAGCATCTGCGGAAGGCTCAAACATTGGGGCATCCACAACCCAGGTAAACGCCCAATCACCTTCCTTAATCAGTCCAAGTTTATTGGCAATCTCGCTGCGTGCGGCACCAAGGAGCGCCCGAGCACTCTTGGTTTCACCTGCAGCAAAGAAAATGCAATCGCCGGGTTTCGCCCCAACATGAGCAGCAATACCAGCGCGCTCCTCATCGGTGATGTTCTTTGCAACAGGTCC
>JAUMZC010000131.1 GCA_030528295.1 Corynebacterium sp. | reverse complement strand
TGTCTATCGGATTACGGAGGCCTCAGTCAAACAAGCGTTGGACGCGGGCTTTAGTACCCAGGACGTGGAGGAGTTCCTGCAGAAGTACATTGCTGGGGAAGTCCCACAGGCAATCTCCTATCTGCTTGCGGATTTGGCTCGCCAGCAGGGGCTTCTTCGTGCCGGAACGGCGAGTTGCTATGTTCGCTGTGAGGATGAGGAGTTTTTAGCTCGCGCCGTGGATGCAACGCCGGGCCTGCGGCTACTTGCCCCAACGGTCGCGGTGTCGCAAATGTCATTGAATGCCATGTTGGAGAGCTTGCGCCGCGCGGGTTTCCAGCCGGCGGCAGAGGACTCGCATGGTATGACGTTGGATCTGCGTCCGAAACCACCCCGCATATCCACCCCCCAACCGAATATTTATTCGCCGGAGAAAAAGGCTCACGATATTGCGGAACTGATCAAGCAGATACGCAAGGCTGAACGGGATCGCACGCCGGCAACCGTGGAACAGCAACGTCCGCCAGATATTGTCGCAACGTTGCAGGCGGCGCTGCGCGGCGGACGCACGGTGACGCTCGGGTTCGTCGATAAGCATGGGATTGCGTCGGTGCGGCAGGTGCAGCCAATCACTGTTTCGCAAGGCCAGCTCGATCGCATTACTGAAGTAATTGTGGATAATTAGGGTTTGTGTTTTTAGTGTGTAAGGAGGCTCCCGGTGTCCTTTGGTGACGGACCACTGATCGTGCAATCGGACAAAACGGTATTGCTCGAAGTTGATCACCCGCTTGGCGATGAAGCACGTGCCGCACTCGCCCCCTTTGCAGAACTCGAACGTGCGCCCGAACATGTGCATACGTACCGCATCACTCCCCTCGCGTTGTGGAACGCCCGCGCTGCTGGTCATGACGCAGAGCAGATCGTGGACCTGCTGGAACGCTACTCTCGCTTTCCTGTTCCCCAGCCCTTGCTTATCGACGTCGCGGAAACCATGGCGCGCTACGGGCGTGTGCGCCTGCACAAACACCCCGCCCATGGATTGATCTTGGAGTCCACTGAGCCCGCGATTCTCAATGAAATCCGGCTGCATAAACGAATCAAACCTATGCTCGGTCAAGTAATCGACGATGAGACGATCGTCGTACACCCATCCGAACGCGGGAGGCTCAAACAGGAGCTCTTTAAAATCGGCTGGCCCGCCGAAGACCTCGCCGGTTATGTCGATGGCGAAGCACACCCCATCGCCCTTTCCCAAGAACACGAAACCTGGGAACTTCGCGATTACCAACGCATGGCGGTGGAATCCTTCTGGAGTGGCGGCTCCGGCGTGGTGGTCCTTCCCTGCGGTGCCGGCAAAACTATGGTGGGGGCCGCGGCCATGGCGAAAGCCCAAACCACAACCCTCATTTTGGTGACCAATACCGTTGCCGGACGTCAATGGCGCGATGAACTCTTGCGCCGCACCACCCTGACCGAGGACGAAATCGGCGAATATTCCGGCGAGAAAAAGGAAATCCGTCCCGTCACTATTGCCACCTACCAAGTGATGGTTCGTAAAACCAAGGGTGTGTATCGCGCCCTCGAACTCTTTGACAATCACGACTGGGGCCTCATCATCTACGACGAAGTGCACCTCCTGCCCGCCCCCGTGTTCCGCATGACCTCTGATTTGCAGTCTCGACGTCGCTTAGGGCTCACCGCCACACTCATCCGCGAAGATGGCTGCGAAGGCGACGTTTTCTCTCTGATCGGGCCGAAGCGTTACGACGCCCCGTGGAAAGACATCGAGCACCAAGGTTTTATCGCTACCGCTGATTGCGTGGAAATTCGGACCACAATGACCGACGCGGAACGTCGCGCATACTCGCTGGCCGAACCCAGTGAGCATTACCGCCTGGCCGCCTGCGCCGCAACGAAAATGCCGGTAGTACGCAAGCTCCTCGAACTACACGCAGGCCAGCCCACCTTGATTATCGGCGCGTACCTTGACCAGCTTCAGCAGATCGGCACGGAACTCGGTGTTCCGGTAATTGAAGGCAAAACTCCGACCCGGCTGCGCGAAAAACTCTTTAATTCCTTCCGCAAGGGCGAAATTAACGTTCTTGTGGTGAGCAAGGTGGCCAATTTCTCCATTGACCTTCCCGAGGCAGCGGTCGCAATCCAAGTGTCCGGGACCTTTGGCTCCCGCCAGGAGGAAGCCCAGCGGTTGGGCCGCCTCCTGCGCCCAAAGGCCGATGGCGGGGAAGCTCATTTCTATTCCGTGGTCAGCCGTGACACGAAAGACACCCTGTACGCCGCACACCGGCAACGCTTTTTAGCTGAACAGGGGTACGCTTATCGCATCCTCGATGCCATTGATATTCTCCGACCCATGAAAGACCGCTAATGCCAGTCTTCAGATTTACCGTTGATAATGCCCATGCCAGAGAACACAACGAATTCCTAAAAGACCAACGGCGTCTCCAAATTTCGGCTTTTGTGTTCGGCCTCATCCAATTGCTTGTGGCCGCAGCATTTATCTGGTTCAATAACCAGGCCGCATGGACATGGCTGCTTGCAGCAGGTCTTGGCGTCACCGCGCTGGTGAGTTTCAGCATGATCGCCATCATCCCCAAAAAAGTGGGCAGCGCGCAGCATATGTACGAGACCTACGAGCTGGTACCGGCCGTGATTGCTAAGATCAACCCACGCGATATGGTGTTACTTGCATTAGTGGATACCCGCGTCGACCAGAGCACCGGCAAGCCGCAACCCGCACTCGCCGCTCGGACGATTTCCAATCTTGTTGGCCACTCCCGGACCGTTGGGGAACAAGTCCCTGCTGTTGCGGTGTGCGGACGCCGCAATCTCAAAGACACCGGTTTTTGGGACGAGATCTCTCCCATGCCGATCGCTTGGGGCACAGCCTCCCCGGAAACGGTGAAACAAGCACGTAGTACCGTTGCGCAGCACAGATGGCAAACGCTTCAAAAGCACATCGACCGGGTCGACGAAGTACTAGCTACGCCATTCAACTTGCTGAAGCTTTAAAAGCCAGCAAGTTCTAGGCACAGTTTGAAGTAATCCCGAGTTTGCACAGCATCACCCTAAACCAGGATTGGATGGTGTTGTGCAAACCCATATTTGGCGCAAAGGCAGCTTCAGAAACATCGCCGCCACCGCCGAACAGATTCCACAGTGCCGTCAATGTGGCAATTTCTGCTACATGTTCGGTGGGCTGGTTTGGACCATAACCAAAATCCAGTTCGGTCTTCTTAGTATCGACCGGGGGTTCGATAAATGAAAGACTTTCCGAGGGATCAGAAGAACGGTTCTGAGGAGGCTGCAGCGAGACGTCCTGGATTCCCTTCACGTTCGCACCAACCACAGTGACGTCGAATGTGACGGATTCACTTGGCCGCTGTGAGCCCGACGCTGCCAACCATGGCTTGGGGGCTTTCACCCGAACCTGATATTCGCCGTCGGCGATACCCGCAAAGAAATACCTACCATTAGGGTCCGTTTCCGTCGACGCAATGACTTTGCCGCCTTCCAGCAGCTCCGCATTGACTTTCGCCGCGCCGCGCTCCGTCACCTGCCGCTTAGAATCCGTATTCGCATCGAAGTACACGTCGCCAGAGAAACTATAGGTCAGTGCCGCGCCCTTATTCACCGATTTCGACGTCGCCGAAATCTGGAAGGGTTCACTCAAACGACCGGCATTATGTTCCTTAATTGCGTGGTTATCCGCACCGTCTGCGGAAAACACATATCCCTTTGGGTAGCGATACAGCAGCTGATATTCGCCAACAGGCAAGTGCTTGAATGTGAACTTGCCATTCTTAGTCGAAGACTTCTTAATCGCCCACGGTTCATCGATCGGCTTCATCGGTCCCTGTGCGGATTCACGACGCATCAATTGGACCTCAACCTCAGGAACCGTACCGGTAGCGTCCGCTTCCTCACGCACACCATCGCCATCAGTTTCGAACCAAATAGATCCGAACACCTTTCCGACAGTAGGCACAAACATCGGCACCGGAATCTCCGCAACGTTTTCCGCACCATCAGCGCCCCGAGCGACGTCGAAAAGCGGCGAATATGCGTACTGCAACTCGGGATTCTCCGGCGCCAAACCGCCCGTCGCGTCCGGCACAGGGTTCTTGCGCGACCACCCCGCGGCCGAGTCAGCCTCAGCGAGCACATAACCCTCCGGGACCACCACGCGCGCGATGTACTTGCCGAACGCTACGTCGCGCAATTCAAACGCCCCACCGTCATTCGTATGCACAGGCGTTGCGACGGCGCGTTCCACAGTGGAATCAACCAACTCCACCGGGAGAAGCTCAACCGCCGCCCCTACAAGATACGAATCAGTATCTTTGTTGAATGATCCATCACCGTCATTATCCAGTTCAAGCTTGCTTACAACCGAACCACAACAAACATTCTCGGGCGGCTCCGCTAATGCAACCCCGGAAACCGAGAAACTCAACGGCGACACCAATACCATCGCCGCCGCAATCGCACTTACACCAGCCCTACGAAAGGTGTTGGACATGACGTACAGCCCCTTTCCAAAGCCTAAGAAAATAGAATGACCCAACGAAGATTACTATTAAAACCAATCGTATAGCACGCAAATGAACTATCAAATTAAAAAAGTCTCACACACGGCAAAAGGTGTAGCCACGGGCGCGAAAAACCCGCCAACCCAGCCCCCACGTTTTGCACTCCGCTGGTAAAGCCGCAGGAAAAAGGCGGTAAAACACTCGACACACCGCAGGAACACCAGCAAAATTAAGAAATGGTAAAGATTACAACCGCCGCGTAACAGGGCCCCAAAACGGGTACACCAAACACTTAAGATTCCCTACAATCGCCGCGCAGCTCCTCAGGTTTGGAGGCGGGCGGGATGGTGGCGTGAGGAGGCTCGAGCGCTCTAGCACCAGCAACCCCACACGTGGCATATTCGGCCACAGCCCGCAGGAAACCGATAGCGCACCATTCAAAGACCCTCGACGGCGCGCACGCCGGCGGCACCGAAAGTGCAGGCAGTAGCGGGCTCGGCGTCGAAACGACAGGGGCGCGAGCGCCGGGCCGTGATGAATCCATAAGCAATGTCGCTTTTTACACCAAGTTGTGCCCAATTGGTGTATTTGGCGACAAAATTTTGGCTCCAGAAGGGGTGTGGAAGAAGGGGTTCGGTGTCGCTTTTTACACCAATTGCCCACAAGATGGTGTTTTCGGCGACAACCGCCAGGTAACCAATTGTACACAATTCAAAGCCCCTTGACAGCGCACATTTCGCAGCGGTAGGGCGGCGCCGAAGCGTATCCTTACGCGCCGCCAAAGCCGGGTCGAACATCCTGCCGAATCCGCCGTTGTGCATCGCCGAAGACGATTGGACGGTTCGATTCGAAATCAGCTTGGAATTGGATGATGCTGATCTGCCGATTTTATTGGGTCAGTTGGTGGGTGTGTGTATGCAACAAGTGAGGGGCCCGTGTGTCGGGCCCCTCGTGGGTT
>JAUMZC010000130.1 GCA_030528295.1 Corynebacterium sp. | reverse complement strand
CTACGACGCAACGAATGGTCTTGACGGCCGCGTGTCCATCGAGGTTGATCCTCGCTTTGCCATGGACCGTACCGCCACCGTCGAACAGGCGCAGGAATTGTGGAAGCGCGTGGATCGCCCCAACGTGATGATTAAGATTCCGGCGACGCCAGAATCACTGCCCGCAATTTCCGACGTCCTGGCCGAAGGGATCAGCGTCAATGTCACCCTCATCTTCTCCACGGCGCGTTACCGGGAAGTCGTTTCCGCCTTCCGTGACGGTATGGAACGCGCCCGGGAAAACGGCCTTGACGTTTCTAAAATCCATTCGGTTGCATCATTTTTCGTGTCCCGCCTGGATACTGAGGTAGACAAGCGCCTTGAACACATTGGCACACCGGAAGCCTTGGCGTTACGCGGCAAGGCTGGCGTCGCCAATGCCAAACTCGCCTACGCGGCATTCCAGGAGCTCTTCGACGACCACACCGAGCCAATTCAACGTCCACTGTGGGCATCAACAGGCGTGAAAAATCCAGAGTACCCTGCAACGTTGTACGTGACAGAACTTGCGGGACCGCTCACCGTCAACACCATGCCAGAGGCTACTATCGACGCCGTGCTCGCCGAAGGCGGCTTACATGGTGACACGCTCTCGGGCGCCGGGGATGAGGCTCAACAAGTACTTGCTGACCTCGATTCCATCGGTGTTGACCTCGCCGATGTGTTCGCGGTGCTTGAGCAGGAGGGCGTCGATAAGTTCGTTGCCAGCTGGACTGAACTTCTCGACTCCATTAGCGAACGTCTCGAGGGGTAACATACCCAACGACATCCGACAATTTGGGAGACATCTACGTGATCACCACGCCAAACGGCACGCCAACAAATCCGCTGCGCGACAGTAACGATAAGCGACTGCCTCGAATAGCGGGACCATCAGGAATGGTGATTTTCGGCGTGACCGGCGACTTAGCCCGCAAAAAACTCTTACCCGCAATCTATGACCTGGCCAACCGAGGACTCCTCCCCCCAGGTTTTGCGCTTGTAGGCTACGGTCGCCGGGAGTGGTCCAAGCGTGACTTCCAAGACTATGTCCGCACCGCCGTCGAAGCCGGCGCTCGCACAGAATTTCGTGAAAACGTGTGGGAGCGCCTGGCGGACGGAATGCACTTTGTGACCGGAACATTCGATCGTGATTCCGATTTCGATAACCTTGCAGACACCCTCGCCGGCATTGAATCCACGGCCGGAAACTGGGCGTACTACCTTTCCGTCCCGCCAGAATTCTTCGCTGATGTGTGCCATCAATTGCAGCGTTCCGGCCTGGCGGAAGCCGAAGGCAATTCCTGGCGCCGCGTGATTATCGAAAAACCATTTGGCCATGATTTAGAATCCGCCCGGCATTTGAACAAGATTGTGAACTCAGTTTTTCCGGAGTCCTCGGTCTTTCGTATCGACCACTACCTTGGCAAAGAGACCGTACAAAACATCATGGCCCTGCGCTTTGCCAATCAATTGTTCGATCCTTTGTGGAATTCCCACTACATCGACCATGTGCAAATCACCATGGCCGAAGACATTGGCCTCGGTGGCCGTGCCGGCTACTATGACGGCATTGGCGCAGCACGCGACGTCATCCAGAATCACTTGCTGCAACTCCTTGCGCTTGTGGCAATGGAAGAACCCATCGCGTTTACGCCGCACGAACTGCAGGCCGAAAAAGTCAAAGTACTGCGCGCAACCACACCGGTGTATCCGTTAGCCAAAACCACAGCTCGCGGCCAATACACCGCCGGTTGGCAGGGAAGCGAATACGTACGCGGCCTCCGCGAAGAAGAAGGGTTCGATCCAAAATCTGAAACCGAAACCTTCGCAGCGTGCACCTTACAAATTAATTCCCGCAGGTGGGCTGGGGTTCCTTTCTACCTGCGCACCGGCAAACGCCTCGGCCGCCGCGTCACCGAGATCGCCCTAGTGTTTAAACCCGCGCCGCATTTGCCGTTCGGCGAGGGCATGACGTCCTCCCTGGGCCCCAACGCCGTCGTCATCCGAGTCCAACCCGACGAAGGCGTATTAATGCGCTTCGGTTCGAAAGTACCCGGCTCCACCATGGAGGTCCGCGACGTCAATATGGACTTCTCCTACACCGAATCGTTCACCGAGGAATCCCCTGAAGCCTACGAACGCCTCATCCTTGACGCCCTACTGGACCAATCCAGCCTCTTCCCCACCAATGAAGAAGTGGAGCTGAGCTGGAAAATCCTTGACCCGATTTTGCAATATTGGGAGCAACACGGCCGCCCCGACGATTATGCGGCTGGCACCTGGGGTCCGGAATCCGCCGACCGCATGCTTGCCCGCGATCACCGCACGTGGCGCCGCCCCTAACCCCACCGCTGCCTTATTCGACAATAAATTTGAAAGGCAACCATGATTTTCGACCTCCCAAATACCGGCACACGTGAGATCGCCAAGCAGCTCGTCTCCATCCGCGAATCAGGCACGCAGGTTGCCACTGGCCGCGTACTCACACTCATCGTCATCGCCAACACCAACGATGAAATCGAACCTCTGATTGAAACAATCACGGAGGCTACGCGCGAACACCCCTCCCGCGTGATCCTCATGATCACCGGCGACCTCGACGCCGAACCCCGCCTCGACGCCCAAATCCGCATGGGTGGCGACGCAGGTGCCGCAGAAATTATCGTCATTCACCTGCAGGGAGAAGTTGCGAAACACATGGAGGCGGTGGCTACTCCCCTGCTCCTTCCTGACACCCCAATCGTCGCATGGTGGCCCACCGTCGCCCCACTCAACCCAGTGCTTGACCGCGTGGGTCACATTGCCCAACGCCGCATCACCGACGCCCAATACGATCCGCCAGAAGATTCGATTTATCGGCGCCGCACCCAATACCGCCCGGGCGACTCCGACCTCACATGGGCTCGCATCACACCGTGGCGCGGCATCGTCGCCGCAACACTCGATCAACCCCCATACAAAGAGATTATCGACGCCGTGGTCTACGGCCCCGCCGACAGCCCCAGCGTTGATCTCGCCGCAGGATGGTTAGCTGATCGCCTCGGCGTAAATATTGTCCGGGAATCCACCAACGACCCCAAAATCCCCATTGATACCTGCGGCCTTGAATGCATGCCGATCTCCCGGGTCGATTTAATCCGGGAAGACTCCACCATCACCATCGAAGTCAAAGATGCAAAAACACTTGCGGTAAACATACCTGGCCAAAATGAGGCACTGGTAGCACTTGGGAAACGCAACCTTGCCGATTGCCTTGCCGAAGAACTCCGCCACCTCGACCCGGACAAAGCCTACGCCCAGGCACTCCGGGGACTCGCCCGTGTTCGCTATGTAGACACCTTCTCCCACTAAGGAAACCCGTGTTCAAAACCGTAAACGTTGCAGATCGCAATGCCCTCACTACCCTTGCAGCTTCCCGCGCCCGCGACCTCATTGTTGCAACCCAACGCACTGGCGATCACTTCGCCCGGATTGTCCTCACGGGCGGCGGCGCAGGCATCGGCATGCTCGAAAAACTGCGCGAACTCGACGGGATTGATTGGGCTCGCGTCCACATCTTCTTCGGCGACGAACGCAACGTTCCTACCAACCACCCGGACTCCAACGAGGGCCAAGCCCGCGAGGCACTGCTCGATCATGTCAACATCCCCCAGGAGCACATTCATGGTTGGCGGCTCGGCGAACTGAGTCTCGACGCCGCGGTCACCGCCTATGCTGACGCCCTCGCCGAATACGCACCCCAAGGCTTTGACCTGCATTTACTCGGCATGGGTGGCGAAGGACATATTAATTCCATCTTTCCTCATACCGACGCCGTCCGCGAACAAGAAGCGTTCACGCTCGCCGTCACGGATTCTCCGAAACCTCCTGCGGAACGCGCAACACTCACACTCCCCGCAATTGCCCAAGCCGATCACGTTTGGCTACTTGTAAGCGGCCCCGAAAAAGCCGAAGCTGCCTCGCACGTAATCGCAGGAGCACCTGCAGAGGATTGGCCAGCCGCCGGAGCGCACGGCCGCGCGGAAACACTACTGTTCTTGAGTGAGGATGCCCGCATTTAGCTGGGATCATGTTTTCGGTGTTGTTCAATGGTGTCAACAATATTAGAAATTGACCCCAATGAATGGCCTTTCCGAATATCCTTTGCCGTGTGCACCCAACTCAGCGGAAACGAAATCTGCTGCAAATCTGGGGGCGCTACACCAAACTCATACATGATCATCCCAGGGTACTCGGGCGGAACCCACGCGATCGTCCAGTTCCAGCCGCATAAACGGACGAGCCCCTCACCGAGAAACATGGCCACATGCTGAGCGAACTCCGCATCGTCGGATTCCAGCAGTAGACGGTAGAGTTCTTCAACCGTTGCTGCTGACCAATCAATTGTGCTGAGGCGGAATCCTGCTGGAGGTTTTGCGAGCCACTGATCCGTAATGGCTGTTGCTGCTGCTTGGTGTTCAGCCAATTCGGTGGCGAACATTCGCTCGGCGTCGCGAGTAAGGAACCCTAGGGATGTTTCTTGCTCCTGCATCACTTAATCCTCCTCACATATCCTTTGGCGGGATGTTCCAGGACTCATAGGCCCGCACGAAACTTAACAACGACGCCCTTGCGTGTGTATTTGTGACATCCAAAGCCTTATGAACCTTGCTGTACGGAAACAAAATTCGGCGAAGCTCCCTTGAAGCAACCCCAAATTCATACTTTTTCAACCCGGGATACTCCGATGCCAACGATGCAATAGTCCAACTCCAGCCGCATAAACGGACAAGCCCCTCGCCGAGAAACATGGCCACGTGCTTTTGGAATTCTTCATCATCGGATTCCAATAACAGGCGGTAGAGTTCTTCGACTGTTGCTGCTGACCAATTAACGTTGCTGAGCTGGAACCCAGCTGGAGGTTTTGCGAGCCACTGATCCGTTATTGCTGTTGCTGCTGCTTGGTGCTCAGCTAATTCAGTGGCGAACAACCGTTCAGCGTCGCTGGTGAGGAATTCAAGTGAAGATTCCGGTAATGCTTGCATCGTTTAATCCTCCTTCACTTGGGTAGAATAAGAAATTATTGTACTTTACTCATAGGGATATATGGCATGCACCAAATATGTTGGGATTCAATTAGAAATATTATTGCCTATATTGTAATCATCTATGGTTCCTGCATTGTTTTGCTTCCTTTGCTACAGATTGCGAACTTCACCTGGTATACCCCTCTTTGTTTTTATAGTGGCGTAGCGTTGTTGGCGGTCGGGTTGATCGTCTCCGAAAAACGTGTTTTTATTCTGGCCTTTTTCCTACTACTTTGGACGTTTATTGCGCCTTTCTTTTTCCTTTTGTTAGCTATGGTCTCCGCATCAACTGGGTATTCCGAATAAGGGGGACGAATAGCAGCAGACTTATCGTTGCCCCTTGCAACGTTGGTTTGGCGCAGACGGTTGTAGAGACTTGGCAAATCTAGATGTCGTTAAAAAAGCCGTCCGGCAGTTT
>JAUMZC010000129.1 GCA_030528295.1 Corynebacterium sp. | reverse complement strand
TTTTATGGAAAGTGTGACAGATGCCTGGTGAATGCTTGTGCCCGATTTAATTTCTGGTCGCAAATTCCATTTTTACGCCCAAATTTATGGAATCTGTGACAAGTGCGCGCAAGCTATCGGGCAATTGTGACCTACCACACTTTTAGGCTTCTGGGTGTGGGCGTCATCGAGACGCATAAGTTGTATGCAATTAATGACCTAGTGTGAATCCCCCAACGCCAAGTATCACTCCGGGTCGGGAGCGATGCGCAATAAATTTTGAAATATTTTAGGAAGTAACACCACCCGAACTGGTAAAATTGTGCCACAGATGCTTCTGATGGAGGTGTTCAAAATGGGCAAGAAAACAATCTACGCAATTTGCTTATTGTTCCTGGTGGGGGTGGCGGCGTCGCTCCTCAGTGTCGCGTTTGATTCCTCAACTGGGGCAGCGTTTCTTGCCGCCGGAATATGCTGTTTTGCCATCGCCGGCGGATATATCCAGTCAGTATTCCGTGCTCAGCTTTAGTGGAATTCGACGACCTAGGCCCAGCTTTCACAAGGCGATCCTAGGGCTGGGCCACAAAAATTCCCTTTGTAATGAACTTAGTTCGGTACGGAAGCCTGCTCCATATCACCCTGCGTCGCATTCGAAAGTATTGGCTGGTAGCCGAGCCGATCTAGGTGCGGCTTGATGTCTTCGTATGTGCAGGCTGCCAGTAGTCCGCCGATGATAAAGTTTTCGTCAGTGATTTCGGTTCCGCAGCAGCTTGGTTTGTTAAATCCCCGCATGTGCACTTCATCCTCAAAGTTGATTTCAATGAGAATGAGGCCGGCAAGTTTCCCGGTAAATACGTCGACCTGTGCACGATGCCCTGAAATGGAAACTTTGTACCGCTCTTTTTCGATGATCCGCTCGTGACCTGCGGTAATTGATTCGAACTCTGCTCGGCTGAGCGCGATTGTTGTTTCCAAACGTGCGGTAGAGTGTGGCCCCACGACCGGAATTTTCTTGGTGAGTTCGTAGTTATTGTTGGATTTGCGGGCTCGCAAGTGGGCTTCTTCCGCGGGGTCGTCGGGAAAGTACACGTCGAACAGCCGTATTGGTTCGACGTTTTTAATGACCCTCGGAAGGTGTGCGGCAAGGTACTTTTTCTCAATTTCGATGTTAAACATTGTGATGCAGTTCAGAACCTTACTGGAGTGTGCTCTACGTTATAGCTATTGATCTCAGGATACCGCCTGGTCATGTAAAAAATGCCCAAAACCAACCCGCACCTTTTATATGCCGTACAACACATTTTGATTACTGTTGTGCCTATGACGTTGGTGTTTATTGGCGCGTTTGCGGCTGGCTGGATCGACGCCGTGATCGGCGGTGGCGGACTCGTGTTGATTCCGCTGTTACTGAGCCAGGGGTTAGCACCAACAACGGCATTGGCTACGAACAAACTTGCTGCTTGTTCGGGGACTGTTTCGGCGTCTCTGGTCCTGATTCGCAATGTTGGAATGCCAAGGAATATCTGGCGATTCATCCCAGTGGCGCTAATTTGTTCGGGGTTGGGTGCGCTGGTTGCGAGTGCGATGTCCGCCGCGATAATGCGTCCAATTATCATTGTGTTATTGCTGCTAGTAGGTATTTTTGTGGCGTTTCGCCCGGAGTTTGGCACACGAAAAACTGTGGTTAGGGCGCGCACTTGGCTTGCTGTTTGCTGTGCTGGCGCTATCGCGTTTTACGACGGCGTGTTCGGTCCGGGGACCGGTATGTTTCTGATTGCTGCATTCACGGCGTTGCTCACGGGGGATTTCTTGGCGTCATCAGTATTGGCCAAGGTCGTGAATGTGTGTACTAATCTCGGCGCCTTGTGCGTGTTTATCCTTGGGGGTCACGTTTGGTGGACCCTGGGACTTGGCCTGGCATTGGCGAATATTTTAGGAGGGATCTTAGGCGCTAAAACCGCGGTTCTGGGTGGATCGAAGTTTATCCGCCTTGCACTACTCGCCATGGTTGTTGTGCTGGTGGCGCGTCTTACCCTCGTTTCGTAGGGCGCTTTGGTTGCGCGGTTGCCTGCGCTGTCAATGGATCTTCTGGCCACGGGTGTTTTGGATAACGTCCGCGCATTTCTTTTCGAACGTCGTTGTATGGTCCGGCCCAAAAACTTGCCAGATCATCCGTCACGGCAACGGGGCGGCCAGCGGGGGAGAGCAAGTGAAACTGGATCTTTTGGTTTGCGATCACTGGGCTTTCTGTTAAACCGAAACATTCCTGCAGCTTTACTTTCAGGATCGCACGGCCATGCTCGTAGGTAATAGTGCGTTCGTTCCCGCTGGGAAGTCTTAATGTGCTGGGTGCAATGTGATCGAATTCGTTGACTAATTCCCATGGGATCAGGTTGCGCAGATTGATACTGAGGTCAGGGTTGAACCATTCTGCTATGCGTTGGTGCAGGTTGGCGTCATCAACTGCAGGCCAAGGTGAACCCACGTTGGTATGGAGAAATTCCATTCGATTTCTGATTCGCTGGTGCGCTTCTGGAAGGGAGATTTTGCCTGTTCGGAAGCCGTTCGCCACGGCATTCCAGCGGGATTCGTCCGTTAATGCGATCGGGGTGGATGAAAGTTCGATGGCGCCGATGCGGCGCACCTTACGACCAATAGCTTTGCCCTGGTTGTCTAGTGTTGCGGTGACTTCTTCCTCAATAGGAAGTATCTGGAATACCATTTCTTCCTGGATGGGAAACGCTTTTCTAATTGTGGCTCGGTTGCCAGTTCGTTGGATCTCGGCGATCGCAATCCATGGGGCAGTGTATCCGCCCGCTTCGGCTCGTGTGCCAGACGCGAGCATGTAGGTATCGCCGGCGTACATGGCGATGTGTTCGGGGAAAGCGAATGCGGTCACTAGTGCGGATGCTTCGAGTCCAGTATCCGGAACGTAATCGATCATTTTTTCAAATCGTCTGGTATCGCTCGTATCTCCATAGGCGAGGAAGGAGACCGCTTTGGCTGCCGCGCGAGAACCGGTCAGAGGAGCCGCATCTATCAGCGCTCGTGCTAGACGGGGATCGGCAGGAATCTGTACCAACCGACGCCCAACCTTTGTTGGTTTGTCGTTATGTACAGCGCCAATTCTTGCCAGTGTTTCCTGGGCGGAAGCCAGCGCTGCGGGAGGAGGGGCGTCGATAAGTTCGAGAGGACCCCAGCAGGCCATGATTAGTGCGGCTTGGGTGAGGTCGGAAGTTTGGATCTCTGGAGTGATATTAGGTTTGAAGTGCTGAAATTCGCGCTCAGAATAGCATCGGATTGCCAGGCCAGGTCCCTCGCGTCCGGCACGTCCCGCACGTTGTTCGGCCTGCGAACGTGTGCACGATTCGGTGACCAGTCCAGTCATGTTTCTGGTGGTGTCGCGGCGCGGCACTCGGGAGAGACCAGCATCGATAACAACGCGTACGCCGGGCACGGTAACTGAAGATTCGGCAATTGTAGTGGCAACCACGATTCTGCGGCGATCAAGAAAAGCGCGTTCTTGTTCGGCGGGTGTTTGGCGGCCATGCAAAGGAATTGCCAAATCACCAATTTGTTCGCAAATGTATTCAACTTCGCGAACGCCGGGTACGAACACGATGACCGAATCTTCATGCCCACATGCGAGCTTGGAAACATGATCTAAAAACGTGCGGCTCACAGAAAGCCGATCAGGAGCAGGGGCGTAACGGACCTCTACCGGGTAGCTTTCAGTGTGGGAAGTAACGGTCGGGGCGTCGATAAAATTTGCGAACTTGGTGGCGTCTAGCGTGGCGGACATCGCCACCACAGTAAGGTCATCGCGCAGTTGTCGTAGTTCGGCGAGCATTGCCAACACAAGGTCGGTTTCAAGTTGTCGTTCGTGGACCTCGTCGATGATGACCGCCGCGATGCCAGGTAATTCGGGGTCATTGAGGAGGCGCCGCAACAGCACGCCCGGGGTGAGGAATTCCGCGGCGCTACCGGGATAGTATTGACCGCGAATCGAAAACCCGACCATATCCCCAATGGGTGTGCGGCTTAGCACACTTAAACGGTGGGCTGCGGCACGAACAGCGACCCTTCGTGGTGCAACTACCAGCACTTTTCCTTGCTTTAGATTATGGATCAACGGTGGAACAAACGTTGTCTTTCCGCTTCCCGGAGGGGCTTGAATAACTACGCAGTTGTGTTCTAATAATGCAGATTCGATGGCTTGTTGTGTGCGTGCTACCGGCAGCCCGCGGCCGATCTCGTGCAGGCGGAAACGCGAAAAGGGGGTGGCCATTGTGGTGATTGTACTCGGCGCTTAAGGTGCAAAGTATGGAGGAGCTTCTCGACGCCCAGCTCGCAACCCTTGGCTTAGTGCGCGGCGCTGATGGGCGTATACGTCCCGAATGGGCGGAATCCAGTGCGCTGCTACGCGGCTATTTTGATAACGAGTGGGGTAGGGAAATCCGGGACGAACAGGGGCTATTCGAACGGATTTGTTTGGAGGGTTTTCAAGCTGGGTTGTCTTGGGAGTTGGTGTTGCGGAGACGTCCGAAACTGCGGGAAGCGTTCCATCAATTCCAACCAGATCGCGTCGCGGAAATGACCGACAAGGATATCGCGGCACTGACTGAGCAACCAGAGCTTATTAGGAATAAACGGAAACTCAATGCGGTGGTCACGAATGCGAAAGCAACAGTGAAACTCCGTGAGGGGCAAGGCCTCGTGGACCTCCTTTGGTCATTCCAACCAAAGGATTGGGAAGTGCCAAAATCTATGGCAGAGGTGCCCACGCGCATTCCGGAATCCGAAGCCATGGCAAAGGAACTCAAAAAGCAGGGATTTGTATTTGTTGGCCCGGTCATTTGTTTTGCGCTTATGCAAGCGGTGGGCATGGCGAATTGCCGAATTCCGGGCACATCGCCCCTGCAAAACGCTGTGTTATTTTGAAGGCATGACTCAACGTGTTGCAGTAGTTACCGGAGCGTCCAGTGGTATCGGATGGGCAGCGGCAGAAGCGCTGGCCGCCGACGGTTGGTATGTTATTTGCGCCGCACGCAGGCAAGATAGGCTGGAAAAGCTCGCTGAGAACATCGGCGGCCGAGCGTTGGCTCTCGACGTCACGGACGCGGCGTCGGTACGCAACTTTGCGGAGCAAATCGAACACGTTGACTTGCTGGTGAACAACGCGGGCGGTGCGAAAGGCCTGGATTCGGTTGCGGACGCCAACCTCGATGATTGGCAGTGGATGTATGACACCAACGTGCTCGGAACCATGCGCGTCACCCAAGCATTGCTGCCAAAACTAATGGAAGCAGACGGGCAGATCATCAACATAGGTTCGATCGCCGCGCACGTCCCCTATGTAGGTGGTGCAGGATACAACGCCGCCAAACATGGTGTGGCCGCCTTAACCCGGGTACTTCGCATGGAGACCGCCGACAAACCCCTACGTGTGTGCGAAATTGACCCTGGTCGTGTGCACACCGAGGAATTCTCCCTCGTACGCTTTGGCGGCGACGCCGAAAAAGCAGCCAAAGTATACGAAGGCAACCTCAGCCTCACCGCCAAAGACATCGCCGAAGCCATACGCTGGGTAGCATCCTGCCCGAAACATATGAACATCGACACAATGCGCATTACGCCGAGCGATCAAATCTAGGGTAAATGCCGGCATGGGGCACAAGGAATAACTACCTTGCCCCTATTGCACGCTTCTCGACGCCCCGCACACCAGCGCTTGGTGGTGCGGAGCGCTGCAGGTGGGTGCGGCGGTGGGAAGCTAGGCTGACGTTGGTGATACTTCCATA
>JAUMZC010000007.1:19679-43289 GCA_030528295.1 Corynebacterium sp. | reverse complement strand
AAAACCCCACGGTCTAAAAACTTGAAGGGTGTTTAATTGGTTTTGTTCGGTCAACAAAACAAGCCAATTCCGGACAAACCGCAGGTCAACGCCGGAGAGCTAGAGACTTACGTCAAACCCGACCGCCGCCTCCCAAGCAAACCAAACCCCCACCATTCAACCAAATTATGTAACCTGCACGAAAAACAGGCCATCCAATCCTTGGGTCGAGGTATTGCCTTGTTGCGAAGGCTCCTCACTAAGTGCGGGGGACGCATATGACATATAGAGGTATCCCACCGCATCGGTGAGGTAGAAAAGATCAGCGATTTCGGCGGGGAGGTCCGCACCGTCGAGTTGGCCTATGAAATGCATGTCGTCAATGGCGGAATAGTCTTCCATTTGGAGCATGGTCGGCCCATCACCGCTGCCAAGGTATGACATTCGATCGTCAGTTCCCTCGCTCGCGCATCGAATCTCATAGCTATCACCCGAAAATGAATACGCCCCCTCGTCGGCGATTACAACACGTGTCCACCCTGCAACAAGATCTTGGAGTTCAGCGTCAGTGCCGTGCCAGCTGATGGAATCAAGGAAGTAATCATCATTATGCACGCTGAATACGTACAAACATTTGCCCTGTGCGCGGCGTCGTAACGCTGGAGGCAGATCAAGCAAAACCAGAGGTAGGATAAGTATCAGCGCCAATGTGGAACCATCTGGAGCCATCACAGGATTTTCGTAATTTTTGTCGATCCCAATGAGGGCGCGAGGCGAAGGTGCGGAATCAGGGGCAGTGATTGTGAGGGCGCGACGCATGCATTCAGGTTAGTGGTGACGCGTGACGTGTTCGCCCGCGTCCGGGTTGTCGCCTATTGTTAGAGGGGTTCATCACGGAAGGAAGCTCATGTCCACTGTTGCTGCTGAGGCTGGTCGTCGTCGTACGTTTGCTGTGATCGCGCACCCGGATGCTGGTAAGTCCACGCTGACGGAGGCGCTGGCGCTGCACGCTCATGTGATCGCTGAGGCGGGCGCGGTGCACGGCAAGGCTGGGCGGAAGGCGACGGTCTCGGACTGGATGGAGATGGAGAAAGACCGCGGTATTTCCATCGCATCGTCCGCACTTCAGTTTGAGTACTCGCCTGAGGAACATAAAGGCGAACCGTTTATGATCAACTTGGTCGACACACCGGGGCACGCCGACTTCTCCGAGGATACCTACCGTGTGCTCACCGCCGTCGACGCCGCCGTCATGCTTATCGACGGCGCGAAAGGCTTAGAGCCGCAAACACTCAAGCTCTTCCGTGTATGTAAAGCGCGCGGCTTGCCGATCATCACCGTGGTGAATAAATGGGACCGCCCCGGCAAAGCGCCATTAGAACTCGTGGACGAAATCGTGCAGGAGATCGGACTGCAGCCCACACCACTATTTTGGCCAGTCGGCGAAGCTGGCGACTTCCGCGGTTTAGCACGCCTCAACACCGATAGCGAACCCGAGGAATACATCCATTTCATTCGCACGGCAGGTGGTTCCACCATCGCCCCTGAAGAGCACTACACACCCGAAGAAGCCCTGGTGAAAGAGGACGGCGCTTGGGAAACTGCGGTTGAGGAAGTCGAGCTCCTGGCCGCCGACGGCGCGCTGCACGACCAAGATCTCTTCCTCGATTGCACCACCTCGCCGCTGATTTTCGCCTCCGCAATGCTGAATTTTGGTGTCCACCAGATCCTTGACACTCTCTGCGCCCTGGCCCCAGCACCCGCCGAACGTGAAAGCGATCCCGCGGTAGTCGCGGCGTCGACAAGCGCCATCGATGAAGTGCGCACGCCGGCCGACGAATTTTCGGGTGTGGTGTTCAAGGTGCAGGCGGGCATGGATAAAAACCACCGCGACTCGCTGGCGTTTATGCGTATTGTCTCGGGCGAATTTGACCGTGGCATGCAAGTGACCCACGCGCAGTCCGGACGCTCCTTTTCGACCAAATATGCGCTCACCGTCTTTGGGCGCACACGTTCGACTGTGGAAACCGCGTACCCCGGCGATATTGTCGGCCTCGTCAACGCCGGCTCACTCGCGCCTGGCGACACCATCTACTCCGGCAAAAAAGTCCAATTCGCACCTATGCCCCAATTCGCGCCCGAGCATTTCCGCACCCTACGCGCCAAGAGCCTGGGCAAATACAAACAATTCCGCAAAGCACTCGACCAGCTCGCCGCAGAAGGCGTCGTCCAAATCCTCCGCAACGACGCGCGTGGCGACGCCGCGCCAGTCATGGCCGCCGTCGGCCCCATGCAGTTCGAAGTTATGCAGGCACGTATGGAAAACGAATACAATGTCGAAACCATCACCGAGCCTGTGCCCTACTCCGTCGCCCGCCGAACCACACCAGCAACCGCCCCGGAGCTGGCAAAACAACGCGGCGTAGAGATCTTCACCCGCACCGATGGCGAACTCATCGCACTCTTTGGCGATAAATGGCGCCTCCAATTCATCGAAAAAGAGCACCCGGAGTTTGAGCTTGAGCCACTGGTGGCCGACTAGGCGTAAGTGTTGAGGACTTCCAGGGATCAGCCTTGGGAGCCCTTGGCGACTACGCGTCACCTGGTATTTTATGGTCGCTGGCGTCCGCCCTGCCGTGCTAATTTGAATTGCGTACAATTGGTTACTTGGGTTTTGTCGCCAAATACACCAATTGGGCACAACATGGTGTAAAAAGCGACATTAGGTATACACTTATCATCAGTTTGGGGGTGGCGCCGCCGCCAATTTAAGCAACACAACCCCTAACTAACGAACATTGACGGGCGTGCAGTCAATAGCCGAATGTTGGCGATGTGCATCGAGTTGATGAAAGATGTTGCAGCGCCATGCAATGAAAAGCCCAACGCATACCCATGCCACACCATCAAAGAGCCATCGCTCGGGTCCGGATTCAACTGGCATGAACAACGCGAGAAGGTTTGCCAGATGGAAGCCACCGTGGATGCCGATGGCTGGCCAAGTGGAATGGGTCGCCAATCGGGTCATTGCGGCGGCGAATGCAAGGCCAAACGGAGCCGCCAAATAGATGAAGTGTTCTAACAGGTTTTCCTGCCCGCCACCGGAAACTAAATGTAGCAATGCGAACACAGTGACGCTCAGGAATGCAGCTTTTCTGGGGTCGCTGATCGAAGACATGAGCCATCCGCGCCAAATGATTTCTTCAGGCATCCCCTGCATCAACACGCCAACCGCAAACATGAGGATAATTTTGGCCCACCAGGTGTCCCCTGAGAGTTCAACAGGATCACCACGAACGCCTATCAGCTGTAAAACAATTGTTCCCGTAGCGGCGATAATAAAGGCGGTAGCCACCATGGCTAAACACCATGTCAGTCCCCGTCGTTCAAGCTGAAGTCCTAGGACCGAAACTGGGTTCCGATCCCATTTCGTGGTGAGCAATCGGACCAGAACATACGCCACGGCAGTCACTACGCAGCACACGATCACCATGATCGCGCAGCTCACCAATAATCCGAGCGAACCCCCGCCAAACAGTTCGCCTCGGTTAATTTCGCGCTGATAGGGCAGGATCGAAAAAATGATTGGCGATAATGCCGCGGCGAACATCACCGCCGTAGCAGCCAGCAATCGCAAAAATATACCTAGTGGTGTGGAGTTTTGAGTGTTCATAAACTCATCATCAGCCACACCCAGGTTGGCCACTAGTGCCCGCGGTCACGATTTTTATGTGACCACAGTCATGGGCCTATCATCTGCGTTGCACAATCAACTACAACCTACTGTCAAGCCATTGCGCAAGGTGCCGGAACACTTCATCCCTATTTGTTTCGTTAAAGATTTCGTGCCGCGCGTCCGGGTATACGTGCGTGACCACGTCGAGGCCGCGGCGTCGATACGCGGCGGAAACTTCGTTGACGGCGTCGATGCCGCCAACTGGGTCGAGCTCACCGGAGGCGATGTAGAGCGGCAATGCAACCGGCAAATCGAAATATTTTTCGCATTGTTTGACGGCGCCGAGGAAATCTTCGAAGAAGCTATTCGTGGCGGTAAATCCGCAATCGGGATCCGCCAGATAGGTATCAACAATTTCCTGATCGCGAGTCAACCAGTCAAAATCAGTGCGCCCCTCGAAGCCTTTATTAAACCCGGAGAACACTAAACTTGTGAGCAATTTACCTGGCTCTTTCGGTGATTTTACACTGAGCAGGTGCGCCAAATTCAAACCAACCTGCCCAACGAGCCCCGCCCACGTACCAGTCCCAATAATTGCAGCACCCTGCAATTCTGAACCATAACGGTAAATATAATCCCGAGTAAGGAAACTGCCCATCGAGTGGCCCACTAAGAATTGCGGAATATCAGGGTACTGTTCACTCGTTTTCACCCCAACTTCATGCAAATCCGAAATGACTGCATCCCAACCCTGGTTGTCTGCAAAGTATCCGCGCGGAACTCCCGTTGTGCCGCCGTGTCCTCGGTGATCATGAGCAACCACGGCATAGCCGCGACTATTTAGGAATTGCGCCAACTCGTCGTAACGGCGCGCGTGCTCCACCATTCCATGCGCGATCCGAACCACCCCGCGCGGCGTGTCCACCGGCCACTGATATGCGCATATATTGACGTCACCGTGCGGAATGTGGAATGTTTCCATGGCTCCTCCTTGATCGAACTTTCCACCAGCCTACATATGCTTCACTGGGTCAAGCATTGCTCAATTGATCGCCGCGGCAGCCCGCCTTTAATGTTTACACTCATGTTTGATACCTCGGCGCTGATTACCGGCTTCACCGCCACGTTCGTGCTTATTGCCACCATCGGCGCACAATCCGCTTTTGTGTTGCGTCAGGGTATTGCACGGGAGTACGCCCTTCGCGCGGCGCTGTGTTGTTTTCTTATCGACGTCGCGTTTATCGCCGCGGGCGTCGCAGGTATCGGCGTGCTCATCGAACGTTTACCCTGGTTCATGACGATTCTTAGGATTTTGGGCACTGGGTATTTGCTGTATCTCGCTTGGCAGTCAGTGCAGCACATCCGGAACCCTACAGTGCTTGTCGCGATGGCTGAGGGACGTCGAAAATCGCCCGAAAAAGTGATCAAAGAAATCTTGGGCATCACCCTACTCAACGCACAAATGTACGTTGATCTCGTTCTTATTTCTGTCCTCGCAGGAGCGTTCGGAAGCGTCGGTAAGTGGTGGTACTACGTCGGGGCAATTGCCGCCAGCGGATCCTGGTTTTTCGGCCTTGCCATCGCCGGCGCGCTCCTCGCACCCTTCTTCCAATCGCGGCGAGCTTGGCAAGCGATGGAAGCCGCCACTGCCGTCGTAATGCTCGTTGTGGCGTGGCACCTCTTCACACCATTAGTTTGGTAAAGCACATGCTGAATAAATGGCCGCAGAATAGCAACAATTCCATTTCCACCCATGACCATTCCCGGGGCGTTTTGCTACTTTTGTAACATGTTCAATGCACGCACAAAAATAGTCGCAAAAGCACCCGGCAACCTGGATATACTCTCTGCTTGGGGGCTGCCCCATACCCTCGTTACTAATTGCTTACAGCGGCCGCTGGCAGCGCTCATTACATCGGGCAGTCTGGCCGAACTGTACCTGAAATTTCTCCAAGACTTTCACACCACCGGATTGTGGCCGGTATGCACTGATGACCCGGAACATCCGTGGCTACAGCACCATCCACTTGATTTCCCTTTCGCCCCCTCTCAACCGCCATTTCCAGCCACGCTCCGGGCCAGACCCGCCGAATCCCCACCCGAAATCCTGTTATGTCCCGGGCTCGCACCGCCCGAAGCCCTGTTGCTTGTACCCGTCCGCCGCCCCGCGGACGTACCCGCAGCATTGAATTGGAGCGGCTCAGTCCGCCGGAATTTCAATGGAAATGATATTTCTGGCTGTCTGCGAAGTTGGGAGGACCGCTATGGCGCTGTGATTACCAATATCGGCGCCGATAAGTTAGATGTGTTGGTCACGCACCCACCAACAACGAGCGAACAATCCCGGGAAATAGCAGAAGAAATCCATGCTATTTGCCCGGATATCGTGTCCCAAGGGTCCACAACGACCGAATTGCTGCAAGCCCTCGTGGAGGACTCTGATACCTGGTATTTCTGGTGGGATTAGTCAGCACTCATGGTGACCCGAAATATGCAAGCACCGCGATCAGAATCCCCGGGATACACAGCGCAAATATCAGAAACCATGCGCCTGGTCGCGCAAAATTCAACATCATATTGCCACTTTCCAGGCTGATAGCGAACCGGCTGTCGTCTTTGTTCCAGTACAGCGGACCCCGAAACGCTTCCGGATCATACTCAGTGGGCGGATACTTCGCGTCAACAATTTTCCGATACTCCGTGCCTTTGTACACAAACCATACGCACACAAACACGATTACAAGCAGTAACAGCCAGAAATCGAACGTCCCACTGCGCCCTGAAATTGCCCACAATACACCTGCACCAATAACCGCTGAGAGGACCGTACACAGCTGCCCCATACTCCGCCGGGTATAGGCATGCATTAACTGCGTTCGCGCGTCCGCCTGGAATGATGATGTAACTAGCAATACAAAAAGCTGAATAAGCAGGATCACACCTGGGCCCAGCATAAGAAACCCGAAATATGTGGATGCGGACTTTTCCACGAATGAATCTGGTATTCCGGCCGCATTCCAGTGCACCGGCATAGGATTTGTCACAGATGGATACAACCACCAACCAATACTGATTATCGCAATAATGACAAATAGCGATGCGATAAGCCAGCGAGAAGAATTATCTATTTTAGGTTGCGTCATATTCATCTCCTTTCCAGGTACCATAGGTACTTGTGCAGCATACAAATCCAACAAACCTCAAAGAAGTTGCCCAGGACGGCCTCATCGCACAAGCAGGCGTGGACCATGCTTACGCTCAGCTGATCGGAGCGAGACGCAGCGCCGACTTCGATGCCGACGGCGCGGCAACGGGCGTCGATACGGCAACACACCGTGTGCGTTACTTCGGGGCCGGTGATGACCTTACTTTACCAGCGCGAAAAATCGCCTCCGTGCGCGATGGAACCTGGACCTGGGAAGATCCAGAAGCGGAGGAATTTGGCAAGGAATTCAACATCCCCGAATGTTGGGAGCCACAACCAGATTCGCTAGTAATAGAACAAGCTGCCAGAACGCTGCATAATAATGCCCCTCTGATCCGTGCTCCGCGCGCTGATGGTGTGGTGGATATTCTCATTATTCTCAGCGAACTCCCCGAGACCGATCCGAAACTTTGTATCCGTTGCGCGGTGCCGCGCCTGACGCCGGACGTGGAGATTACGCGCGCGCTCAAAGGGTTCGCCGCAATGCGCGGCCTGCCGATCTCACTCACCGAATGGGATGCTGAGGTCGCCGGCGTAAAGCTCGCTTTCCGCAATGGAGCACTCGTCGATATTGTGTCCGATATCAGTATCGACGACGTGCGCGCCGACGCCATCTTCCTCTCCGCCGAATACCAGTTCCGCGCCGACTCACTACTGCCGCAATGCCAAGGTGCACTCCAAAACGATCGGGGCACCGCATTACTTCGGGCCACCGGGGTCAACCAGATGGTTGTCCAAGCCGCCCCAATCGCGGTCATGACGAACACCCACTGGACCTGGGCGTGGGCCGACCCATCGCTCAACGATCTTGCCGCCGGAAACAGGCTGCGCAATTTCGGCGCCCAACACGGGATCCCTGCACTAGTGCAACCAACCCTCCCAATCGAAACAGCCTGGGCGCTGAACCTACCGGAGGTGGCAAAACCCATCCTTGGGATGTGGACCCATATCGTTGTCCCATTCGGACACGACCGTTGGGCAATGTTGCTGGTGAAAGATCAAATCTTGGACCTGCCGCCCGCCACACGCGCCAGCGTTGAAGGGGTACTGCGAACCAAGATCGACCCGGTCCTCGACCGCACTCGTTGCGCAACGGCATATGCTACGGCGCGACAAATTCACCAAACCACCAACGATTTCAAAGTGATTTTCCATACCCCCGATGGCGAAGTGGAATGGAGCCGCTACTAAACTCGAAGTCACGTTCTCAGGGCGGGGTGAAATTCCCCACCGGCGGTAATACCAACTGGTGAGTCCGCGAGCGCCATCTTCTTGCAAGGTGGGTCAAGCAGATTGTGGTGAGATCCCACAACCGACGGTGATAGTCCGGATGAGAGAGAACTGGAGGTTGCGGCTGCTCAGCATTGCCTATTCCTTAGTTTGAAAGCCCCGAGGATTCTCCTGTCCGTTTCTTCCTTCCATCAAGGAGATTCCCAGTGAATCCTTTCACCCAACTACTCGATGCCACCTTGATCATCGGTGGCGTACCAATCCTCTGGCGAGAAATCATCGGAAATCTGTTCGGTTTAGCGTCGGCGATCGGCGGCATGAAACGTGTCGTGTGGGCGTGGCCGGTCGGGATCGTCGGAAATCTATTGCTCTTTACCGTATTCCTCGGTGGTGTCTTCCACACACCGCAAGACCTCGACCTCTATGGACAAGCAGGACGCCAAGTAATGTTCCTGCTGGTAAGCACCTACGGATGGATCACGTGGGCCGCCGCAAAACGACGGGGCGTACGGGAATCTACAAGCACAAACCCCTCGCGTTCCATTATCTCCGAACCCCATGAAGATACCGCCGCAGTCCAACCCCATTGGGCCACCGGACGGCAACGCCTCGGCATGCTGCTGTTCGCGGTAGCAGGAACCGCATTCTTCGCCTGGGTGTTCTCCGCACTAGGTTCTTGGGGGCCACTCGCCGACGCCTGGATTTTCACCGGATCAATCCTTGCCACATACGGGATGGCACGCGGATGGACCGAGTTCTGGTTGGTGTGGATCGGCGTCGATATTGTTGGCGTTCCACTGCTCCTTTCGGCAGGCTACTACCCCTCCGCCGCCCTCTATATCGTGTATGGCGCGTTTGTGATCTGGGGGTTCACCGTCTGGCTGCGCATCCAACAACAGGCGCGGCAGGCTCCCGCTCAGCGGCAGCCATGCCAAGCGTAACTCGCGCCTAACGGCCTAATAATTGGCGGTAATATTGCGCGTCGACCTCGTCGACCGTTGCAGGGTTGAACTTCGCATTCCGGTCCTTATCCACCAACACAGCGCGAACACCCTCAGCAAAATTGGGGTCACGCCGCAATACCGAACCAATAGTGAACTCATTATCAAGCCCCTTGCGGATCGTATCCGCATATCGGTTCGCAGCAAACAACTCTGCTGCCGCTACCAGCGACGTAGGGTTCGCGTCCTTAATGAGCTGCTCTACCGACGCAACAAATGCCTTGTTTTCACACCGGTTGAGCGCATCCTGAATCTCTGCCCACGTCTCAAAATCAAAACATTCTTCGATTTCTTCGATGTAGCCAGCGAGTTCGGATTCCCCTTCAACCTGCGTGGTGTAGCGCTCCAACGCCTCGTCGAGAGACTCCGCAACCACCATGTCAATGAAATCCTGAACGTCCTTGCTTGGGACAAAATCCGTAGCCATGCCGGACCAAATCATGTCCGCCGGACTCAACCGCCAACCCGTCACACCCAAAAACGTTGCAAGCGCGGGACTTGGTCGACCAAGTTCACCAACCATACGTTGCATCATCCAGCTCACTCCCACATCGGGAATAAAACCAATCACCATCTCCGGCATAGAAGCGTACGCTTTTTCGGTGACTACGCGATGCGAACCATGAAGCGAAACACCCAGTCCGCCTCCCATTGCTACCCCATCAATGACCGCCACATACGGCTTCGGGAAGTTCGCAATATCATTGTTCATCTCATATTCCGCATTAAAGAACTGGTCGCCAGAATCATGGCTACCCTCAAGCGCTTCTTCGCGCACAATCCTGACATCGCCACCGGCGCAAAAGGCACGGTCAGACGCAGAATAAATAATCACGCGGTGCACAGATTCATCATCGATCCAGCGATCCAACGCCACGGTAATATTGTCAACCATTTCAGGATTGAGCGAGTTCAAAGCGCGTGGACGATTCAGCTCAAGCATGCCTGTGGAATTACGAACAAAGGCATTCACTAGGTTTTCGGTCGGTCGATTACTCATGCGCCCAGTGTCCCACAACACAACAAAGCCCGCTAGCAGCGGCACCTCACAACTATGTTCGGCTACCCCCTAGCGGGACTGACGCGGCAGCCTAGTCCGACTTTTTGGTCTTCTTCGGCTTCTTCGCTTTCTTGTCCCCCTTAGAGGGGGCAACCAAATGTTCAGCAACATCTGGCACATAACGGAAATCGGAACGCGGAGGGCGTTCATAATCATGACGGGATTTCGGACGCTCCGGAATTTCCGGCAATGGCCGGTCAATTTTCTCGTAAGGAATCGTGGACAACAGGTGGCTAATCACATTGATGCGAGACCGCTTCTTATCTTCCGATTCCACCGTGTACCAAGGAGCCGAAGGAATATCCGTGTGAATAAACATCTCATCCTTGGCGCGAGAATAATCCTCCCACCGCGTAATGGACTGCAGGTCCATTGGTGAAAGCTTCCAACGACGCAACGGATCCTCCAGACGAGAATGGAAACGCCGGACTTGCTCCTCATCAGAAACAGAGAACCAGTACTTCCGCAACAGGATCCCGTCCTCCACTAACAACCGCTCAAAAATCGGCGCCTGGTGCAGGAACCGGCGGTATTCCTGCGACGTACAAAAGCCCATCACACGTTCCACACCGGCACGGTTATACCAGGAGCGGTCAAAGATCACGATTTCGCCGGCAGTGGGCAGCTTCTCCACATACCGCTGGAAATACCACTGGCCACGTTCCCGGGACGTCGGCGCAGGCAGCGCCTCAATCCGGCACGTCCGCGGATTGAGATACTGAGTAATGCGTTTAATTGCGGAACCTTTACCCGCAGCGTCACGGCCTTCCATGACAATAACAACACGGGCACCAGTTTCCACTACCCACTGCTGCATTTCTACCAGCTCAGCTTGCAGACGCTTCAATTCAGCTTCGTAGGCAACCTTGGAGAGTTTTGGTAACTTTTTAGAGTCCTTTTTACCCATGCACAACAGCCTACTATCCCGCAAACCTCAGTCGACGCGGAACTCTGCCATTTGATCCCAGGACACCTTGCCCGGAATCAACGTGTTGATAATGGTCGGAGTTTCCGTCAAAAGCTTCGGCATATCAACGCATGCCTGCCGGAAATGCTCCGAATTCACATGGGCCTCCGCGGCGTCGTCAAGAAAACCCTCGACCAGGATATACACGTTGTCCTCTTCCACGGACTTGTACCACTCAAAGAACAGGCAGCCCGGCTCGGCGCGGGTGGCTTCGGTGAATGCCGCAACCTCCTGTGGGAACGTAGCAACGAATTCCGGACGGACTGGAAACTTCACATTGATCAGAATCATGGGTCACAGCCTACCGATATTCGGAAACTTATTCCTCCACCAAGGCGCGGCTAATCCTGCTGCGGAATTCCTGGTGCCGCAACGGCAATTCCAAACCAAACGAGCGCAACGCCTCCGCATCCCACGCAAGGTTATATAGCAAACGAGCTGTATACGAGGTGACTAAAGCATTATCAAGCAGAAACGCTATACACGAGCGATAGCATTCACTCCATTGATCAAGGGAACCGGGATCTGAGAAAAACGCATCGCGAACGCCCTCCAACATGCCCAACACATGTTCACGTTCAGTCACCCGATACTTATGCAGCAAATGGCGATCCGTCACCATAACACCGCCAACATGTGCGGAAATAAACTCCTCCATTGAACCGGGCAGCCCCAGCAGTGCAGCGGTGTGGGCACTTTCCGTAGTCCATCGCCGCAATTCCCCTCCCGCATGCGAGGCCAGCCGGAAGCGGTTCACAATCCCCAGCCGGGACACGCTTGAAGGCACCGCCAGGCAGAGAAATCCCACCACATAGCCACAATCCACAAATTTCTGAGCTTCCTCCAAGATCGTGGCGGGTTGCGCGAATGTATTTTCGATAATCACATTGCAGCGGTGTTGGCGTGCACTATCGATAATGGTGCTACACCAGGCGCCGACAGGACCGTTACTCAGCACATCAAACCTTAGCGGTGCCACTTGGGAAATCTCCAGCATCGCCGGATGAAGTTGGCGCAGAATATCGGAATCCACCACCACGGCGCCACCAAGTGCGCGGCGGTAATGCTCCACCAGCACACTTTTACCGGAACCGGGTTGCCCGCCAATAAAAATCACATTTGGATGCAGCACTGATGGCTGACATTGCACAAAATGCTGCACCAACATCTTCCCGATCCGAGCCATTTCATACTCGCCCACCGGAAAATCTTCCGCGGTGAGTTGATTAACGGGCTTCGCCACCACCCAATCCCCCGATCGAAGCTAATTCCTGCACAGCATCCCGTGCCACACCCAGCATTTCTTCCACATTTGCTAAATCTACATTGCGGTGCATTTGTTCGAGCTGCGATATCCGCACCTCATATTGTGCGCACAGTTGTTCGTCGTGGGTATAGAGCAGTCTTCGCAGGTACGCCGCTTTCAGGCTCGAAAGCGCGTCCAACATCGCATCATGGGCAGCGTAGGCGTCCAGGCTGGGTGAGGCCAAAGCAAGGATATTCATAACATCACTTGAATCAATTTTCTGAAATTTACGGGGCACTCTTTCCTTCCCCAAAGGCGAATTTCATGGTCAACATCAAATTCATATAGGGCTGCAGAAAGCTTATCAAAGCTTCCACATAATCTTCTACCCCCTGCCGAAATCGCACCCGGCGCGACCTACCACCGTTGCAGGTTGCACCAGGCCGCACCCGGCGCGGCGTCAATACCCCCATTTAGGGCTATTTTGGCGGAAAATTTTTACTTCGATTTCAGGCGTTGAACTGCGGTTTTTACCATTTTTCATACCGCTTGCGTATCGACGCCGCGTCAGGCAGCACTAGCGCTGCGCTAGGCGTGGTCTGTCCCAGCGCAACCAATTGCAGCCCAAACATAACCTAAGAAGTACACAATAGGACGTGCACTATTCGCGCTGGATAACGCTTTGGTCGGACACTGTTCTTATCTTATATTCGAACCTCTGACCTGCGAAAATGCTTGTATTACAGGTGCGTTTTCGGTAAAATTATCAGTAACAGCACATCAACAACATCGTCGGGAGGTGACACACCATGAGCAATACCCAAGGAAAAGCTTCCTATAAGATTCACGCACGCCGCTGCCATGTCGGCGCCGCAGCGGTCGGGGCGTCGAAAAGCATTTTGAATGCATTGCTCGGTGTGACCACCCACCACGATATGGACCGCGAAGATTTACATTCGCTGGCCGCACGGGTGGAGGTTGAACTTGGTCACGCGTATACAAGGCCGCAGGTAGAGGCCGCATTAGCATGGTGTGTTCGATTACATCGTGACTTCGGCGGACTGAAAAACCACGCACGGGCCACCGGCATCCTTACCGTTCGCCACATGGTAGCAATGGAACAAGTATTCCAATGTGTGGATCAGTTTTTATCGCGCAGAGTAATTGGCGAACTCGATGACATCTTGATCGCCAAATTCACCCCAACCATGCCAAACCAAGACGTGCCCACGCCGGCCGCAATAAAAGCCTGGTTAAAGAACCTGCTCCGCGGCTGGATAATCGAACGCAAACCCGAAGATGAGGATGGGCAAGTTCCCAGCCCACGGCAACACATTGAAGCAACGCCAAGCGTGCAACCTGGAATGCAAATCTTCACGGCGGAACTCTGCGATCTCGACGCTGCGGCAATTATCAATACCATTAATGCATACGCCAAAGAACACGACATTCCAGCGGCGAAAGCACTGCTGGAACTTGTATGCAATACATCCGATGGCGCTGAAAAGATCGGCAAACTCGTACTCTTTGGCCTAGGGAAACAACAACCCAACACCAAAATCGATGCCGCCTGGCTCTACGGCATTGGGCCACTCACCAAAGCACAACGTGCGCGGCTGGCCAACGTCAAAGTCGATTACAAAGACGCCTATGAAATTGCCAAGCAATGCTCGGCAAAACACGACCCCACCGAAGCACTCCGTTTCTTAGTGCAGCTCAGGGACCTCACCTGCCGATTCCCCGGATGCACCGTTGAAGCGCACCGTTGCGACATCGACCATGTGATCAATCACGAAGCAGGTGGTTGGACCACACTCTCCAACCTGCAATGCCTCTGCCGCAACCACCACAACGCCAAAACCGACCGCCGGGTACACGCCACCATGACTGCCACCGGAGAAGTCACCTGGTACCGCGCCGACGGCAGCCTCATAGCAACCACTGTGCCCACCGGACCACTCTCCCACGTGGCAGGAATCAAAGGCGGCATTACAACCCGGCACTCCGGTAAAACCGCCAACGACGACAACACCGAACCGCCACAACGCGACGGACTCGGACTGTGGGGTTACACCATCGAACAAAAACAACAACGAATCCGAAACGAGATCGCGCAGCACAACAAACGCGTCGCCCAACAACCCCCGCCGCCCGATCCTTAACATCTGCGCAGGCCAAACAGCCCCTCACCCCAACAGTGCGGGGCCAACAGGCATGCCCAAACCAACATCAGTCGCGCAGGCCAGTCACCCGCAGCGTAATATTCAACCTTCCCCCATCTAAACCACACCCCGCGGCACCGGACCCCGCGCCCAAATATGAAACTGACGAACCAACCACCGTTGCTGCTCCAACGTCAACCAACGCGGCAGATAATACGCACCCTCAGGCAACTCAGGAACCAGGTCATCGAACAGCATTACTGCTCCAATTGCTCACCAAGTTCCATCCACTGCAACTCATACGCTTCAATATCCTCACGCACCAACGAGCTTTCCGTACCCAACTCCGTCAACGCAGCAACATCAGTGGCAGCGGCGGCCATGCGGGCGTCAAGCTCCGCAAGACGATCCCGGAGCTTCTCCATTTTCCGCTCAAGGGCCTTCATTTCCTTTTCCACCCTATGCTGCGTCGCCGCATCCACCTTCTGAACTGGTGTTTGCTTATCGACGTCGCGGTCTGCGGCAGCGAGCGTGGCGCGGCGTCGCAAATACTCATCGATACCACCAGGAAGATTCGTGAGTTTGCCATCACCGAATAGCGCCCAAGTTGAGTCACAAATCCTTTCGATGAGGTAACGGTCGTGCGAGATCACCACGAGCGTGCCGGGCCAAGAATCCAGCAGCGATTCAAGCTCCTGAAGCGTATCAATATCCAGGTCATTCGTAGGCTCATCAAGAAGAAGCACATTCGGTTCCGCCATAAGCACCCGTGTCAACTGCAAACGACGACGCTCACCACCAGACAAATCACGAACTGGTGTGCGTTGGCGCTTCGGGGAGAAACCAAGGCGCTCCGCCAACTGCGACGCGCTCAGCTCCTTCTTTCCAAACTGCACGTAATTCGCGACCGACTCCACCGCGTCAAGCACACGCATGTTCGGATCAAGATCATCGAGTTCCTGACGCAACCAACCAAGCGCGACGGTCTTGCCCTCAATACGACGTCCCGCGCTCAACGGTTGCTCACCAGCCAAGGACCGCAACAACGTCGTCTTGCCAGATCCATTCACACCCACAAGACCAATGCGCTCACCAGGGGCAAGACGCCACGTTAAGTCCGAAACGAGTTCCCTACCATCCGGCGTGGAAATGGTGGCATCTTCAAGTTCAATCACCACTTTGCCTTGGCGACGCTTCGAAAACGCAAGCAATTCAACCGTGTCACGTGGGGCGGGCACATTTGCGATCAGCGCTTCCGCCGCCTCAATACGATATCGCGGCTTCGAGGTACGAGCCGGGGCACCACGACGCAACCACGCAAGCTCTTTCCGCGCAAGGTTCTGGCGCCGCTGCTCCATCGCATCAGCCTGACGAGCGCGTTCCGCACGGGCGAACATCCAATCGTTATAGCCGCCCTCGTAACCATCAACCTGGCCATCGTGTACCTCCCAGGTTCGGGTGGCAACGGTATCCAAAAACCAGCGGTCGTGCGTAACAACAATCAGCGCCGACTTCCGCGCCAAAAGATAATTCGCAAGCCACTGCACACCCTCAATATCGAGGTGGTTTGTAGGCTCATCCAGGATCAGCAAGTCAAGGTCCTGCACTAACGCTGCGGCAAGGTTCGTGCGCCTGCGCTCCCCACCCGAAAGTTCACCGACGTTGGTGTCCAACCCAAGATCAATAATGCCCAGCCCGTTCAGGACTTCCCGCACTTTAGGGTTCGATGCCCACTCAAAGGTCTGCACTCCAAGTGGCCGCAGCACCACATCCGCAACAGTGTCCGAATCATTCAGGTCAGCGCTTTGCGTCACCACCGCCATCCGCAGGTCGGTCACATGCGACACCCGGCCTTGATCAGGCGTTTCGATGCCGGCAATCACCTTCAGCAACGTTGACTTGCCGCCACCGTTCAACCCGACAACACCAATTCGATCCCCGGTTTGAATACCTAAACTGACGTCGTTCAAAAGGGTTTTCAAGCCGAACGACTTAGAAACGTGTTCCAGGTTCACCAAATTTGCCATGTCTATCCCTTTACAACAACGCCAGCAGCCGGACCGGTGGCCACGGTCACAGCCGAAGTTACCCCATCATCCATCAGCGCGTCCGCCACGTCCACCGCAGACGAAGCATCCGAACATAAAAACGCACACGTAGGACCAGATCCGGAGACAATTCCCGTCAACGCCCCGGCACTCGTGCCAACCGCTAATGTTCGGCGTAATTCCGGTAATAAACTCAACGCAGGTGCCTGCAGATCATTCGTTAGCAACGCCGCAACCTCAACAACATTGCCCTGGGCTAGCGCCGCCAGCATTGCGTCTGGACGCCCTGCACGCGGCAGCGCCCGCTCAGCCCGCATCGCATCAAGTTTCTGAAACACCACAGGCGTAGATAACCCTTTGGAATTTAATGCCAACACCCAGTGATACGTCCCCTTCGACAGTACTGGCACTAAACGTTCACCCCGACCAGTGCCAAGCATCGTGCCACCCATCAGGGTAAACGGCACATCGGAGCCCAGTTGGCAGGCCAAGTCATAGAGTGTGTCATTGCCCAGGGGACCATATACAGGAGACAACACCGATTCCATTGCCCGGAGCGTGGCAGCTGCATCCGCCGAACCGCCAGCCATACCACCAGCTGTTGGAATGCCTTTTTGGATGTGGATGGCAACGCCCGGGAAATCCACGTGGCCACGATTACGGTAAGCGTCCATCACCGATTCTGCGGCCTTCCATGCGAGATTGCTGTTGTCTCGCGGAACCGAGCGGGGGCCGTCCACATCAAGAGAGCACACGCTGGTGCCTGTATCAGTGATTGAAATGGAGACTTTATCCTGCAAGGACAATGATTGAAATACGCTTACCAGTTCGTGATAGCCATCGGGACGCGCATCGCCAACCCCAAGGTGGAGATTCACTTTTCCATGGGCAGTTACGACCACATTTTCGGTAAAACCCGCCACCTAACTACTCCCCTATGCTCTGGGCCAAGCGAACAAAATCCGCGATATCAAGTTTTTCGCCACGTAGGCTGGGATCGATGCCAGCATTGGTTAATGCTACTTCCGCAGCAGCACCGGAACCGAACACTGGAGCGAGTGCGGCGCGGAGGGTTTTGCGGCGCTGTGCGAACGCGGCGTCGATAAGCGAAAACACTTGCGGACGTAACGTCGCTGGATAGGGGTCGGTCCGGTCAATTGCTACCAAGCCTGACTCGATTTTCGGGGCGGGCCAAAACACATTCTTACCGATTGCACCCGCACGCCGCACAGTGCCATAAAACGCCGCCTTAGCACTGGGAACGCCGTAAGTTTTCGAGCCCGGTGCGGCCGCTAAACGGTCAGCAACTTCCGCCTGGACCATCACCAATACGCGGCGAATCGACGGAAACTCCGCAAGCATATGCAGCAGCACGGGAACCGAAACATTGTACGGAAGGTTTGCCACCAATGCCGTTGGTTGCACCGGAAGATCCTCGCGGCGCACTTCGAGGGCGTCACGCAACACCACGGTGAGTTTGGATGACCACGCCGGGGCGCGCCACGCCACCGTGGCTGGCAATTCCGCCGCCAGCCGAGGGTCGATCTCCACCGCGCTCACACTGGCGACAGTATCCAGCAACGCCAAGGTCAGCGACCCCAGACCAGGGCCAACTTCGACCACGTGATCGTCCGGGCCAACAGCTGCGGCCGCGACGATACGGCGCACCGTGTTGGGGTCATGGACGAAATTCTGACCCAGTTTTTTCGTTGGAGTAACGTCCAGTTTTTCCGCCAACTGACGGATCTCAACTGGACCTAACAGCGCTGCCTGCGCATCCTCATTGTGCATAGTGCATATGAATTTACCGCAATCCAAGCTTTGAGGTACAAGCAGGCCATGCACCCCAACCCTGCATCTGCTGCAGCTTTTCCGCCACCGCAATCTGCTCTTCACGAGTTGCCTGGTAAGCCATCGGAGCGTACTGTCCGCCACCAGCCGCAAGCCACGAACTTGGGGTGAACTGCAAACCACCAGAGAAGCCATTGCCCGTGTTAATGTGCCAGTTTCCACCAGCCTCACACTGCGCAAGAGCATCCCATACTGAATTGCCAGCAACACTAGGGGCGGAAGGCTTTGGCTTCGTGCCTCGCTTAATGGTTGCCGGGGTTGCGGGAGCTAATTCTTTTTCCTCAACCACATCGTCGGCAACGCGCTCACCATTAACAAAGCGCAAGTCACGGGTGACTTCCTTTTCACCAACAATGGCTGCGGTGACGAGTTTTTCTTCGCCTTCGAAGGAATCCGCATCGTCGATATAGTGAATCGGCGCTTCGAATGGAACCTTTTCGGTGACCCGTTCAGTGTGGACACGGTCAACCCGAATATCCATGCCAACAGTCACTGGAGTATCCAACGCAGGCGAAACGATGTCATCCTTGCCCAGGTCCACACCGCGGCGTTCCAGGACGTCAGCAACCGTATTTGCGGCGATATTGGTGTATGTAGTTGCGCCCTCGCCATCGGTAACCCGAATGATCTTCGGCTTGATCACGCCCAGCTTCAAACCCTCGGTTGGGATCTTCTTCTGGCGGTCAAAGGTGAGGAGATCAGCATCGGTGACATCACCGATCTCTGCGACCAGCTCATCAACAGTGAGCGCGGTCGACGTAATGTTTTTAGTTTTGCCGTCGATGGTCACTGCGACAGGTTTCGCAGTACGCACAACAATCGTTGCACCATCGCGCAGTTTCTCGTTAGGTTTTGGTTGAATGAGGTCTTTGGAATCATATTCCACGCCTGCACGGCGTAATGCCTCGCCAACAGTTTCTGACATGGTGGCGAGCGAAATGCTCTCCCCATTGACATCAACGTTAACGTCCTTCTTTTCGATGACGGCCAACCCGCCACTCACCAGAAGGGTAGCGAGCATACCGCCGGTGGCGACGCGGAGCGGTACCGAGTGTGCCGAATTAATGCGGTGCAAAGCCGACTGTTGAGAGGTTTTCACGAATTTACCTTAGGTCTAGGTGTGTCGATCAAAAAGTCCGATAAAAGTCACAGTACGATAACTTTCCATTGTTGTCGAGGTAAATTGCAAACTGCTTAACTCAACAGCCACACAACTTAACAGGAGTTAACAGCGGTTACACAATTTGGTGAAGCCGGTCACACCCTAAAGTGTGTAGCAATTAAACTACACACAATATAAATTGCCCATTGTGAGCGCGGTCTAGCAAGCGTTCAAACTTATAAAATGCTAAGAGTTCCATAAACGTCGTCAAACGTTTTCATTAGCTCAGCGGCAAACTCCTCCGGTTGCTGCCCACGAACTTCAGCCACACAATACGCCGTGTGCCCCACAATCGCGGGCTCATTTCGACCACCGCGATATGGCTCTGGCGTCATATACGGCGCATCCGTTTCAATCAACAACTGGCCTGCAGGAGCAATCCGGGCAGCCTCCCGCAGCTCAGTATTGCGCTTATAGGTCACATTGCCCGCAAATGAAAGCACGTATCCCCTGGACAGAGCCTCTTTTGCAATATCGATTGGGGAAGAAAAACAATGCAGGATCGTCGTCCTTGGCTGTGGTGCATCAGCAAGCACCCGAAGCAAATCCTCATCCGCCTCACGATTATGAATCATCAACGCCTTGCCGCTCGCCACTGCTAAGTCAATATGCCAACGCAGCGCCTCCTCCTGCAGATCCAAAGGCGCACATGTGTCCGATTTGCCGATCCAATACGTATCCAATCCCGTCTCGCCGACCGCAACACAACGCGGGTCCGCAGCCATCTGTGTCAGCCGGGCGCGCGCGGCGTCGTCAAGCTCATTTGCGCGGGTGGGGTGGATCGCACAAGCGGCGAATACACGTTCGTTTTGCTGGGCGGCCGCCAACGCCAACTCAGCCTCCGCCAAACCATCCCCAACAGTGCACAGCTTTTCGACGCCCGCCGCTACCGCACGGTCGACGATCGCCGCAACGTCCTCACGCGTACGGGCGCCACACGAAGCAAGATGCGTATGGGCATCCACAATCCCCCGCAACGTTGGCGCCGGAACAGGAACTGGACGAGACTTCTTCTTAGCCATAAGCGCCCAGTCTATCCCAGCGCCAACCTATCAGCCGAGGTGAATAACCCCCGTTCGCAAATCTGTCATATCGAGCAGCGTGTGGATACCACCAATACGACCCCACCCCGTGCGGGTTCCGCCGACGCCACCAAACGGCATATTAATGTCCCAGTAGCCATTCGAAGCATTCACCACGACCTGCCCGGTTCGCATGTGCTCAACGAATCGATACGCTCGGGTCATGTTGCTGGTAAATACCGCTCCCTGCAGACCCAGAACATCCTGGTTCGCGATCCGCAGCAGGTCATCATCGTTTTCACCGACGATAATGGGCACGACGGGACCGAAGGTTTCATCGGTACTGAGCAAACTATCTTCCGCGACATTATTGACCACCGTGAACTCGTAATAGAGATCAGTTGGGAACTGGGTACTCCGCGCACCACCAAGCACGAAATCGAATCCACGTTCACGCGCCTGGGCGAGATGAAGATCAACCTTATCTGCCGTGCGCTCATTATTCATAGGGCCAAGCGTGGTCTTAGAATCAAACGGGTCACCAAGCACTGCTTCCGCCGATGCACGACGCACTTCCTCAACAAACGCATCCTGAATCGCACGATGAACAAGGACCCGGCCCGTTGCACAACACACCTGGCCAGCATTGTAATAAGCACCCTGCACCGCCGCCTGAGCAGCTGCCGCAAGATCAGCATCGTCGAGCACCACGACCGGGCCATTGCCAGACGCCTCAATCACCGCCCGTTTCAGGCCTGCAGTTTGCACAATCTTTTCAGCAGTAGCCGAGGAACCAATAAACCCAATCGCATCAATGCCAGGATGGCGCACAAGTTCCGCACCGAACTCACCTTCACCGGGCAGAATATTGACCAGCCCGGATGGAAGCCCCGCCTCTTCAAGTACCTCCACCATCGCTAGTAACGTAAATGGCGTGTGGGTTGGTGGCTTCACCACCAATGCATTACCGGTTGCCAATCCAGGCGCCGCGAATTCAGTAAACATCAGCACCGGGAAATTCCACGGGATCACAATCGCCCACGTCCCCACCGCCTGATGGAATGTCCACATTCGTTTCTGCGGATCATTTGAAGGCATTGTTTCACCGTGAAGACGCACCGCATCCTCGGCATGCAGATGGAACAGTTTCGCGGCCTCATCAATGTCCGCATAGGACTCCGTGATGGGTTTACCCTGCTCAAGAGTCAGCAAGTTGGATAACTGATCACGGCGGGCGGAAATGAGGTCCCCAATATTGTGCATAACCTCGGCGCGCTGCCACACCCCCACATCACGCCATTTCCGCTGAGCCTCGCGAGCCAGTTCGACTGCTCGATCCAGGTCCCGCGAGGTGGGAACTGCTACAGCACCAATAACGTCACCAGTCACAGGGCTCGTGATATCGGTGGTGCAACCATCTGCGGACGGAACGAATTCACCACCGATATACAGCTCAGTTTGAGGAGGAACAATCGTGCGGTTCGATTCACTGCTCATTTTGGCCTTCTCTCCTTTGGGATATGCCGGGCGATACACTCGCAATAGGGCCTTGGAACCCGAACAATACGGGCATGTGGTGGTAATCACTTTTCCCTATTGTTTGTTTCTGCCCACCCTATACAAAATGTTTGCTGCTTGGCTAGGATTTTTCCAAATTGTTGAGTAAGCGTCATGATATTGAAGTAGTAAATAACAAGGATTGGTCTGATGAATTCCGGTACGGCACCCACTTACACACATAGTTTGCGCAACAATACTGAGGAAATTCGACGCTCCATCCAGCATGCAACCCACACCCCGTTCTGGCTGGACACTGCAACACGCCCCGCCGCTCGGCCAAATTTACAAGACACGATCGACGTTGATTTGTTAGTGGTAGGAGGTGGTTTTTGCGGTTTATGGACCGCATTGATTGCCAAGGAACGCCACCCAGAATGGCGCGTTGCGCTCGTAGAGCAACGCCGTATCGCATGGGCAGCAAGCGGCAGAAACGGTGGTTTTTGCGAAGCGAGTTTAACGCACGGGGACGAAAATGGATATCTCCACTTCCCTAAAGAGATGGATACAATTCATCGCCTCGCCGACGAAAACTTTAAAGAAATTAAACGCACAATAGATCAATACAATATTGATGCTGAGTGGGAGAACACAGGAATTATGGTGGTGGCCACTGAGCCCCACCAAATAGACTCATTAGGCACAGAACCTAACGCCCAGCTCCTGGAGATGCACACAGATCACGGACATGGGCGTTCTACCGCCTACTTAGCTGGTGAGTTCAAACAAAAAGGCTATTCGTTTGTACATCCCGCCAAGTTAGCGTGGGGCCTTGCCGAAGCTGCCGAGACGCTCGGCGTCGACATCTATGAACACACTCCCGTCAGTGAGCTTTCCGACAACACGGACATAGTCACCGCATACACACCTGAGGGGAAAATACGTGCCAAAAAAGTCGCCCTTGCAACGAATGTGTTCCCGTCATTGCTACGGTGCCTTCGGCTGTTCACTGTTCCACTCTACGATTATGCGTTGGTCACGGAGCCGCTGAGCCAACAGCAATTGGAGTCGATTGGTTGGACGGAGCGCAATGGCATCACCGATTCCGGCAGGGAGTTCCATTACTACCGCAAGACTGCCGATAATAGGATCCTGTTTGGAGGCTGGGACGCGGTATACCACCGCGGCCGCAATGTGAAAGATTCCCATGATCAGCGGGAAGAGACGTTTATGCGATTAGCAGATCATTTCTTGACAACATTTCCGCAATTATCAGGGATCAAGTTCACTCACGCATGGGGCGGCGCGATTGATATGTGCACACAATTGTCCGCTTTTCATGGCGCCACCCGAAAAGGAAACATCGCCTACAGCGCGGGGTATACCGGATTAGGTGTTGGCGCCACCCGGTTCGGCGCAGAAGTCATGCTTGACTTACTGGAAGGGCGGGACACTGAACGCACTCGCCTGAAGATGTCCCGCCGGTTGCCGATCCCAATCCCAC
>JAUMZC010000007.1:0-19669 GCA_030528295.1 Corynebacterium sp. | reverse complement strand
CCGATCGCTTACCCGCTCATCCAAATGATTCGGCGAGCCGTTGTGAAGTCCGAAAACAATGGCGGAAAGGATGGTTTGTTGTTGAGACTCATGGGACTGTTCAAGATCGGCTTCGATTCCTAACAGCCCTGATATAGCACTTATGACAGGTGCAGCACTACCGGCCAGTTTGTGCCTTTACCCGATTTGGTGTGGTCCCAGTGATTAGTATTGATCCATTCGCCATTGTGTTGGTGTTGCGCCTGTGACTCCGTAAAAGCGGCGGGCCATGCGACGTCGTACAGCGACCCATTGCTGTGGTCACCGATCTTCCATTCGCTTGAGCCTTCCGCGCGGAACACCAGATCATACGTGCGACCTGCGTGCATTTCGACGGTGTTTGGCAGCGTCACGTCATACCAGTGGTACGCGGCAATCTCGTTTTTCTTCGTTTGGTGCGTGGAGAAGTTTGCCTCGGGTTGATCAATTGTTCCAGTGGCCAGTACCTCGTCACCATCTTGAATACTCCACGTCAGTGAACCACCAACGCTCACGGCGGTAGCCACTGAAATACCCTTGACCTGCTTGTTTTCTGAAGGTGTAAAGCGTTCACGTACAGGAGCTTCCGAGGTGATCGTGGTGATGCGGTCCGGAACCACGCTTCCAGACTCCATATCAAAATTGCCTTGCACAGTTCCGTCGCTCATCTTCAATTCCATAATCGGAACAAACAGATTATCTCCCGAGCCTTCTTTGGTGAGATCTTTCCACGTGAAATCCGAATCTGTATCCAAGTGATTGCGATACCCGATGACACTGCCCCAATCGTTTGGATCAGTCCAACGGGCGGGGCTGCCATTATCGCGATGCGTGATGGAATGATCGCTACTGATGTAATTCTCGGCAGGGTTAGGATCAATGTTTTCCAACACAACGTGATAGGTCTCACCAGCGGTAATTGGGTGTGCGGTATCGAAATCAAGTAGCGGTACCAAGGGGCCGTCATCTTGCTTTGCCCCATCCACGAGTTTCGGCTCGTAGTATGCAACCGCCAACGGTTCCGCACTCAGGTTCGGGAAATGTCCTGCTGACCCGTCATCAGCAACCAGACTAACTTTCACTTTGCCGCCGTTACCACTGGAGTAACCAGTTCCGGTTGGCCAGTACAAACGCACCGAAGCCAACTCACCGCTTTCCGACGCACGGAACCGGTTCGATGCGATGCGCTGTTTGCCATCGATCACGCCAACCACAGTGTTTCCCAATGCCGTCTGAGTAACCACCCCAGGGCCGTACAAGTTTTCTACTTTCACATCTCCCAATTGAGCACCAGTGGCCGTTTCAGAAACGACTACCTCTGGTGGTTCTGCAAGTGCAATTGACGACCCCTGAGCCCCCGCTGCCACTGCCGCAGAGCAACACACAACAGTAAAAATTCGGAAGAGTTTTTGATGTTTCTTTAGCTTTTCTACCTGGGAAAACATATAAGTAGCTTATCAGCAGCAATGCAGTAAATGCACTACAACACGTGTAGCGCATCGGGTTTTCTGCACACCCCCTGATTGCTCGTAGTTTTCACACAAGATCACCCCCGCACTTAATTCTTACACCCTTTAGGCATTAGGCTTGCCTTGGTTACTGTAGTCATTGTTGCGGAGGTTCGATCATGAAACTCACACCACGCGATTTCATCAACGTTGGCGTGTTCTCGGCCTTGTACTTTGTGGTCATTTTTAGTACCGGAATGATCGGGTTCGTTGGGCCCGCTTTTATGTTTGTTGGCTGGTTCTTCGGGATCATTCTCGGCGGCATTGTCATCGCGCTCTATATCATTCGGACACCAAAAATTGGCGCACTCGCGTTACTCAATCTCATCGTTGGTGTCCTGTTTACACTCACCGGACACTACGCATTGATCCTAATTATCGGCCCGATTGTGGGATTAATCGCCGATCTATTCCTCGCTGCTGACCGGACAAAACTCGCCTCAAGGATTCCACTAGCCTACGGGTTCAACAACCTGACAATGATCGTTCCGCTCCTGCCCATCGTGATCAATGCCGATGAATATTTCGCCGAAGTAGCAACCTACATGGGCGAGGACTATACAAGCGGAATGCGCGCCATCCTGCAGCCTTGGGTCATCGCCGTGTGGGCGGGCGTCGTAATGCTATTGGGTTATTTGGGAGGTTTACTTGGTGTTCGAGTCAGCCGAAAACACTTCACTCGCGCAGGACTCGCATGATTCCCGACCCACGAACCGCGCTACTCACCGTGGTAGTGATCAATACCATCACGCTGACACACGGGCCACTTTCCATCGTGTTTGCAGGAGCAGCACTCACCACATTACTACTGCTCCTCGCCCGGAAATTCAAAGCACTCTTCGTATTTTTGGCGTTGTTTATCTCCTGTACAGCACTGTTTCTATACGGCCAATATGCGCCCGGAGCACTTGGATATATCGGATTCGTTGCATATTGGTTCAGCCGGTTTTCGGTGAGCGTTGGTATCGGTGCGTACGCCATTATCACGATCCGGTCCGGCGAACTCATTGCAGCACTCCGCGCGATCTATACACCGCAGTGGGTTGTCATTCCGATCGCCGTTATCCTGCGAATGTTTCCCATTATCGGGCAAGAAGCTGCGGCAATTCGGGAGGCGATGGTACTTCGGGGACTGCAACCCGGATTTCTTGGCGCTGTACTCCATCCAGTCAAACACGGCGAACTTATCGTCGTTCCGCTGATCTCAACAGTGGTCCGTGCCGGGGATGAACTTGCGGCAGCTGCCCTCATTCGGGGATTGGGGGGACCAACCAAACCGACAAGCGTTACACCGCTACGATTTGGAATTCTTGACGCATTCCTCCTCATCTCACTTGCCGCATTGATCTTGCTGTATGCCGGAGTGATCCCATGATCCACGTCAATGACCTGTCTTTCCACTGCTCGGCGGGGATGCTGCAAACAGCCACGCATTGCGGCATTGAACATGCATCCTTTACCTGCGAACCAGGCACGGTCACGCTCCTGGCAGGCCCTTCTGGATCTGGAAAAAGCACACTGATTTCGTTGCTCAATGGTTTAGCACCACACTTCCATGAAGGAACACTGAGTGGCAGCGTGGATATCCAAGGGTTCAACCCGAGCACACAACCCCTTCACGAATCGAGCAAACATTCTGCCACGGTATTTCAAAATCCGCGGACGCAATTCTTCACCGACGCAGTCACAACCGAACTGGCGTTTGCGCTGGAAAATAGTGGGGTTCCGGCTGCAGAAATCCGGAAACGCATTGGTGTAGTGGCCTCGGAAACCGGAATTCAATCACTGCTTGGTCGGCACATTCCGGGGCTTTCAGGCGGCCAACTACAACGTGTGGCATATGCGGTAGCGCTGATGCCAGCGACCAACCTTGTGCTATTCGATGAACCCACATCGAATCTTTCCGGCGATGGCATAGCGATGCTGCAACAGAACGTGACCAAGTTGAAAGCCGCTGGGCACACGATCGTCATTGCTGAGCACCGACTATATGCTTTTCGGGAACTTGCAGATCAAGTGCTGTATATTCGACGCGGCCGCATCACCAACCACTATCGCGCGGAGGAGTTCTTTGCACTTGATGAGGCAACACGCCAAGCACTCGGGTTGCGGCAGCTCACCACTCCGCGCCACACTCAGTTACCCGCCCCAGCAACACCCGGGCTTGAAATAGAAAACCTGCGCTATTCAATCAAAGGAACATTCATTCTTAATGTAGATCACGCGTTGTTCCCAGCAGGAAAAGTCACCGCGCTCGTCGGGCCAAATGGCGTTGGTAAAACCACATTGGCTCGGATTCTATGCGGACTGGTCACACCAGACCAAGGCGCAAGTATCCGCTATCAAGGGAACGAGCTTTCTACCAAACAACGGATAGCTGCAAGCTACCTCGTGATGCAGGACGTCGGCAGGCAACTATTCGCAGAGACTGCGGAATCAGAAGTAGCCCTTGGACTTACTTCCACAGTAGATTCCAACGCACTATTGGCCACCTTTGACCTTGCCGAGGCGGCAGACCGCCATCCGCACTCACTTTCGGGCGGCCAGCAACAACGCCTGGCGATGGCTACAGCCATGGCACACCAGAAGCAAATCTACATTTTTGATGAGCCCACCTCCGGTGTTGGTTATGACCACCTTGAGGCGATCGCTCAGCAATTGAAATCTTTAGCTACCTCCGGCGCTGTTGTCATCGTGATTACCCATGATGCGGAACTCATCGCGGCATGCGCCGACCATATTCAACAACTCGATGAAAAGGAGGCAATACATCGTGACTGATCAAGCTACGCACAAGATGCAAGCTGGCAATAAGGCACTGAAACGCCTGCTTAAGCCCGTGAATGTTCAGCTCAATATTGGTCGAGGCATTGCCGTACTCTCGGCTGCACTCGCCATTGCACCATATGTAGCCCTGGTGGAACTCGGGCGTTTACTTCTGGATGCCCAAGCAGCAGGCACCACGCCCGATGCGACATCTGTACAAACACTTACTCGATGGCTTGTTATAACCTTTTTGACGCAGCTCTTCCTATATTTCATCGCGCTCGCTGTAACACACTTCGCGGACTACGCTTTGGTCAAACATATGCGACAGCAAATTATTGATCGAATTGCCCGCGCACCATTGTCCTGGTTCAGCGACACAACCTCAGGACGAGTTCGAAAAGCTGTTCAAGATGACACCCGGACACTGCATCAGCTTGTTGCCCACGCCCCAGTGGAAGTGACCACCGTGATTATCGTGCCAGTTTCGCTCATGGTCTATGCCTTCTATATCGATTGGCGCCTCGGACTGCTTTCCATCGCCACTCTCCCCCTTTACCTGGGAATTCAGGCCTATTCCATGCGGGGTATGGGCACAAAAACCGCCGAGATGGACGACCATCTTGCGGAGGTTTCCGCGACCACCGTGGAGTTCGCTGACGGCATCGAAGTGGTCAAGGCCTTCGGCACGGTTGGGGAGGCTCACCAACGCTACCGCAATGCCACAAGTACGTTCCATGAATTCTATCTGGCGTGGGTCTCTCCAGTGCTGCGAGCTTCGGCGTTTTCCGAATCTACGGTCAGTGTGCCGCTCATTGTGCTGGTCAATATTGCGGGCGGCATCGTTCTCGTACAGGCTGACTATGTTTCGGTGGTTGATCTACTCACCACTACGCTCATTGCGCTGGTGTTGCCCAACACGATTCAGGTCATCGGCCGCACCATGTGGTCATACCAGTTGGCGGGGAATGCCGCCTTGCACATCGTAGAGTTTATCGACGGCCCGGAGGTCGCCGAAGCTACCGAAAATGTCACCGTCACCGACACCACCGTTGTGTTCGATGATGTGTCGTTTGCGTACGACGACCACACGGTGCTGCACAATATCAACCTGGAACTCACTCCAGGGACCGTGACAGCGCTGGTGGGTCCGTCCGGTTCTGGAAAATCAACACTTGCAACCATGCTTGCACGATTCCAAGATCCGAACAGCGGGACTATTAGCATCGGCGGCGTTGATATCCAGCAACTCCCATCAACAACGTTGTATTCGCTGGTGTCGTTTGTCTTGCAAGATCCACAGCTGCCGGAGATGAGTATCCGAGATAACGTCGCACTTGCGGCACCAAACGCTACCGAGGAGGAAATCCGCAATGCCGCGCGGAGCGCACAAATCCTCGACGATATCGAGGCCCTACCGAAAGGCTGGGACACAATCCTCGGCGATGACCTCGATCTTTCGGGTGGTCAAAAACAACGCCTCGCTATTGCTCGCGCCATCCTTGCGGATACCCCAATTCTGATTTTGGACGAAGCTACCGCCGCAACCGACCCGGATTGTGAAGCGGAGATTCAGGCAGCGCTTTCACAATTAGTGGTTGGTCGAACAGCGCTCGTGATTGGCCACAAGCCAGAAAGCATTTTCGGCGCCGATCAGGTTGTGTTGCTTCGGGACGGAAGAATCCAGCAAACTCTCAAAGGCCAAGCCGCCACCAACTCCGCAATTTGCCAGCTTATGGAGATCCACCCATGATCCGCTCAGTACTCAAAGACCCATTTCTACTGCGACAAAGTAGCCGGTATATGGCCGGCAACGGACGCACGCAACAACGCAATTCCGCAGTGCACGCATGCATATCAGGTGCGCTTGATGGTTTGGCCATGTTGTCACTGATACCTATTGCAACGGTGATTTCCACTGGCGAACCTCAGTTTGGACTCGATATCACTGGCTGGCTCCTTGTCTTAGGCGCCCTAGCAATCCTCGGCGGTGTATTCCGCTACCTCGGCGCCCATAGCGGCTACTTGGCCACCCTCGAATTCATGCGTGGAACACATGAACGAATTGGCGTCGCATTGTCCACGCTGCCGCTCGGCTGGTTCCGCGCCGAACGAACGGGCGAACTTTCCCGCCTGGTCACCAAGGGTTTTATGTCTGCTGGTGAAGCGCTCGCACATATCACCAATGCAATGTTTTCCAATACGGCGACACTGTTGGTGATCGTATTGGGATCGTGGATTTGGGAGCCACGGCTCGGGCTTACGCTGACATTATTGGCACCACTAGCCGCAGCAGTCATGGTGTTTGCACAATCACTGAAACGACGATTTGCGGACGCAGTCACTCCCTCCGAGCAGGACTTAGCCCACCGGATCGTCGAGTTCGCTACCTGCCAACCCGCGATTCGCGCCGCCGGTCGATCGAAACAGTTTGCGCCACTGCAAGAATCGTTGACTACCAACAATAAGGCGGTATTGAAAGAACTGTGGCTCTCCCTTATTCCGCTCATGCTCAACGGCATGTTCCTACAGTTCTTCGTCGTCAGCATTATTACGGTCACATCATTCGCGGCTGTCGAAGGCAGTTTCACACCTCTGGAAACGATCGTATTTATCGGACTGACCTTGCGCTTTACCCAAAACTTGCAAGAATTGGGCGCGTTTATGATCGGCGTTGATACAGCCCGCCCGCCGCTGCAGGAAATGGCGGAGATTATCGACGCCCCGACACTCCCCGAACCGGCATCCCCCACCGCAGGCGACAAGAGCGGCCGAATTGAATTTTCGAATGTCACGTTTGGCTATCACCCAGAGCAACCGGTGCTCCAAGATATATCGTTTACCGCCGAACCCGGCCAAGTCACCGCCATTGTTGGACCATCAGGCTCCGGCAAAACCACCATTGCCCGCCTGATCAGCCGTTTTTGGGATACTGATCGCGGTTCCATCTCCGTCGATGGTGTGAATATTCTTCAGATCGGCACCGAGGCACTCATGGCGAAGCTTTCGATGGTTTTCCAAGACGTGTACCTGTTCAACGACACCCTTGAAGCGAACATTCGTGTGGGACGCCCCGATGCTACCGACGCCGAGGTACGTGCCGCGGCGACCCTCGCGGGCGTCGATACGATTGCTGAGCACCTGCCCGACGGGTGGAATACCAAAGTCGGCGAAGGTGGGCGTTCCCTCTCCGGCGGCGAACGACAACGTGTTTCAGTCGCACGTGCATTGATCAAACAGGCGCCGATCGTGCTGTTTGACGAGGCCACATCCGCCCTCGATGCGGAAAACGAACGCAATATCCTCGCCGCAATGGAACAGCTCCGAGCCCAATCCACGTTCCTCGTAATCGCTCACAAGCTCGACACTGTCCGCACTGCCGATAAGATCATTGTCCTGGACGAATGCGGCAAAATCGCGGAACAAGGCACCCACGCAGAATTGTTCGAAGCGCATGGGCCGTATCGAGCATTCTGGGACCGCCGCCTTGCTGCCACAGGTTGGTCGCTCACCGGCAGGAAGTAAACTCAACATCATGATGGCTCTAGGGCGCAAAACCGGTCCGAAACCACGTTTCCATATCGAAGACGTGGTCAACACTGCCCTCAGTTTGGGCCTAGACACCTTCACGCTTTCCGACGTCGCGCGGACGCTCAAGGTGTCTACGCCATCACTGTATCGAGTGGTGGCTACGCGCGAGGAACTCGTCCACCTCTGCCTGAAAAAAGTTGCGAAAGAACTCAGAATCCCGCCACCGACCACGCCGTGGCAAGATCAGCTTCGTTTCTATGTCGATGAAATATGGGAGATTGCTGAGCGTTACCCCGGTACTGTGAAAGCCATCGTGAATACTCCCGGCGCCCACGTGCATGTGCAGCAGTTTTTCCGCGACTTCAGCGCCTCCTTAAGCAACGCTGGTTTTCCTGGAGACGCACAATTGATCGATTTCGCCTTGGACTTCCTTGGCGATACAACCTTTATGACGCACCTGCAAATCAGCACCTACCGCAGCGCCAATGCCACCGACGGCCTGCAACACGTCAAAGAACTCCTCCACAAGGAAGCAGAACAATCGGGCGAAGCCACACATTTCCCCTTCGACGAATCGTGGACCCAGCGGGGCTTTCTAGACCAGAAAGTGGAATTCATCATCAAAGGCATGGAGGCGAAACTTCTGCACCCAAATGCTTAACGCCCGCTCGTATTCTTCGGCGCAAAATGCAGCCACTCCGGCAAAATCTGCAACAACGCGGGCCCAATGCCAAGTAAACAGAAAATTGTCACAGCCATCACCGCACTGGCATACACACTCCACTGCACGATTCTTGTGCGGCCACGTCGCGTCAGGGAAGCCGCAGCCCAAGCGCCAAGCACTGCTCCCGCCGTGTTACAAATCAAATCCCCCGAATCCGAATACCCGATTTGCAGGAAAAACTGCAGCGCCTCCAACGCAAAGCTGAAGACAAACGCGCACAACGCCACAATCGCTAATCGACGCCCCGGAAAGCTCCGCCGTTCCAACACCAACAGCAGGAGAAAACCCAGTGGGAAAAACAGAACAATATTCCCCACCAAATTGAAAATCGGGCCGAACCACGTTGTGGACGTGACAAAATCCGTAAACGGCACAAGTTCAATCGTGCGACGCTCATGCGCCCCGGTCTTCCACAATCCCCCGATCGTGAACAACGTCTTCCCCAAGGTCAAAGACAAAATAGCAATCAGGTAAATAGCAAACGAAAAATACAACAACCGCAGCCGATAAAAAGCCATGAACGCCATAATAACCTCACAGCCGCAAGGCACCCCCCGATCCTGTCTACCTACTGCACGGGTGCCCACTCTGGGCCAGTTTCCCCAAGCTCCGCAGGCAGTTTCGCCACGAGCGGCCGAGGCTTTGCAAGCACAGTACCGGGCGCGACGTCGACACGCTGCCACGTTGCTTGTGCAGAAGCATAATCCCCGGTGATCACCGGATACGTGCGCCCCTGTGCGGGCACCCCAACGCCCACCGGCGACACCGGCATATCATCAACGACCTCCTGAATCTCCGGGAAACCAGACCAACTCCCCGTACGCCCCAACGTCTCATGCACCTTTTGCGCCGTAAACGGCAAGTACGGAGTAAGCAACGTATTGCAATCGCTCACCACCTGAAGCGCCGTCCACAGCACCGTAGCAAGACGGCCGCGCTGGCTCTCATCCTTAGCAAGCTTCCACGGCTCCTGCTCCGCAATATACGCATTCGCCTCCCCCACAACATGCATCACATGCTGAATCCCCTGCTTAAACCGCGAATGCTGCAACGCCTCCCCCACAATGTCAAACGCCTGCTCCGCCAGATCCAGAATCCGACGATCCGCATCATTGAGCATCTCAGGCTGCGGCACCTCCCCAAAATTCTTATGCGCCATAGAGACCGTACGATTAACCAAATTGCCCCAGCCATTAGCAAGCTCATTATTCACGCGGCGAACAAACTCCTCCCACGTGAAATCAGTATCACTATTTTCCGGGCCCGCCACAGCAATGAAATACCGCAGTGGATCCGGTCCGAACTCCGCCAGGAAATCCTTCACATAAATCACCACACCCTTCGACGAAGAAAACTTCGAACCAGACATAGTGAGATATTCAGACGACACAACCTCAGTGGGCAACTGCAACTCACCAAGCTCCCCTGCACGACCGCCGCGGGACCCCAAGCCACGATAACCAAGCAGCTCAGCAGGCCAAATCTGGGAATGGAAGGTGATATTGTCCTTGCCCATAAAATAGAACGACTCCGTGGCAGGATCACACCAAAAATCACGCCACGCATCCGGATTGCCGCTACGGTACGCCCATTCGATCGAAGCCGACAAATAGCCAACAACAGCGTCAAACCACACATACAGCTTCTTGGCGTTATTGTCCTGCCAGCCATCAATTGGGACTGGGACACCCCAGTCAATATCGCGCGTCATTGCACGCGGGCGAATATCCTTCAGCAAATTCAACGAGAACTTCAGTACATTCGGGCGCCAATCCTTTCGTTGCTGCAACCAATCAGCAAGTGCCTCCGCAATCGCCGGGAGATCCAGCAGGAAATGCTCCGTTTCCACAAACTGAGGGGTTTCGCCGTTGATCTTGGAGACCGGGTTGATCAGATCAGCCGGATCAAGCTGGTTGCCACAATTATCACACTGATCGCCACGGGCACCACCAGCACCACAAATTGGGCATGTGCCCTCAATATAGCGATCCGGAAGCGTACGGCCAGTCGACGGCGAAATGGCACCCAGCGTCGTTTCCTTCACCATATAGCCGTTCTCATACAATCCACGGAACAACTCCTGCACCACAGCGTAGTGATTACGAGTAGTAGTGCGCGTAAACAAATCATAGGAAAGACCCAGGCCGGCAAGATCTTCCACGATCTGGCGATTATAACGATCCGCCAGCTCCTGAACCGTCACCCCCTCCTTCTCCGCCTGCACCAAGAGAGGAGTTCCATGCTCATCCGTGCCGGAAATCATGAGCACACGCGCACCTGACATTCGCTGATACCGAGAAAACACATCGGAAGGAACACCAAACCCCGCCACATGTCCAATATGGCGGGGACCATTGGCATACGGCCAAGCAACAGCAGTGAGCACAGACTTTGTCATGCATCCCACCTTAATTTATCGCAGCACATTCGCGCGAAGTGAGGTGACGGAAACCTCGAAGTGCTACGTTCTGGTGGTTGGGGCGGAGTTCTGGATTCTGGTGGTTGGGGCGCGAACACGCTGTGGGCTTGTGACCTCCGGATTGTCCGGAAGTGGCGATGTTAGGTTGGCAAAACAGGCCATTTAACGACTGTTCAAGTTTTGCGACCTGGGGTTTTGTGGTAGCAATGTAGCTAACTAGCGATGTTAGGCTGACAAAACAAGCCAGTTCCGGACAAACCCCAGGTCAGCCAATCGTCCCCGACTCCCAACATAATTCAGCACACACCCCACCGAACCAAGAATGCACCCCACCGAATAGTGGGGTGCATTGACTGCTCGCCGAGTCTACTTATTTACTTGCTTTTCTTTCTTCCGCCGAGGTTGGTGATGCAGGCGAGCTTTGCGAGCGGCGGCTGCACGGCGTCGAGCTTCATGTTCGGCGTGGATGCGACGTTCCCGAGCGAGTTTCATGGCCCACTTTTGTTGGGACTTGTGGTCAAGGTACAGGGGATCGTCGGAGAGGCCACGGGCCAGGGCGACCATAAGACCGATAATGACTAGGAGGAATGGGCTGGCCGCGATGATCGTCACGCTTTGCAGGTTGGTCAAGGAGTCGCTGCCTCCGGAGACCAACAAGGTAATGCCGATTGCGGCGGTGAGGCAACCCCATACTGCAACAACCCAACGGTCGGCATCGAGGCGACCGTGTTGGCTCAGCGATCCCATCACTGTGGAGGCGGAGTCGGCGGATGTAATGAAGAAGGTTGCCAGCAGGATCATGGCAACAACCGCGGCGATGCTGCCGCCAGGGAGGGAGTACAGAAGGTCGAAGAGTTGGCGTTTGGCGTCGCCTTCGCCCCAGATAGATTGATCTTGCTGTTCGAAATGGATTGCGGTGCCGCCGAAGATCGCGAACCAAACAACGGAGAGCGCGGCAGGGACGATCATGACGCCAACGACGAATTCGCGGATTGTGCGTCCACGGGAAATGCGGGCGAGGAACATACCTACGAATGGGCTCCAGGAGATCCACCATGCCCAATAGAAGATGGTCCAACTAGAGAGCCATTCACCGGCTGTGCCATCGGCGGAGTCTGCCGTTCGGGCTGCCATTTCGAAAAACGTTTGAAAGTAATTCCCAACGGCAGTTGGCACCATGTTCAACACGGCAATTGTTGGCCCCATCACGAACACGAAGATCGCCAGGATGGCGGCAAGCACCATATTGGCGTTGGAGATGTATTGGATGCCGCGTCCCACGCCGGATATTGCGGAGAACACGAACGCCAGTGCGAGGATTAGAACGATCAGAACAAGCACTTTGGTGGAGGGGTTTTTGATCATTCCGGTACGGTCCAAGCCGGCTCCGATTTGCAGAGCACCCAGCCCGAGTGAAGCAGCCGTGCCGAATACAGTGGCGATGACGGATAATCCGTCAATGAGTCGGCCCGTAAAACCTTCGGCCGCGCGCGGCCCAATGAGGGGAATAAATGCCGAGCTCATTAATTGTTTGCGCCCCACACGGAACGTGGAATATGCGATAGATAATCCGACAATGGCGTAAATTGCCCACGGATGAAGTGTCCAGTGGAATAACGTGGTGGCAAACGCCGTACCTACCTCATTGGGGCCGTGCTCCGGCACACCATTGCGGTAGAAGGTAAGCGGTTCGGTGGTGCCGTAAAACATGAGGCCAATGCCCATGCCCGCAGCGAACATCATTGCGATCCAGGAGAATGCTGAGAATTCTGGGGCCTCATCGTCGCGGCCTAATCGGATGTGCCCGAATCTGCTCGCGGCAATGGCGACGATATATAAAACGAACACCGTTCCGAAGAATACGAAGGCCCAACCGAAGTTGTTCACAACGAAGGATAATGCGCCAGATGTAAAGTTGGAGAACTGCGTTGGTGCAGCTAGACCCCACACAACGATGCCGAGCACTACCGCCATTGCGGGCAGCACGATCGGCCAATTCACACCGGCATCTGTGTCCTCACCTGCGAGAACTATCTCCGGTTCTTCGGGGATATGGGTGACGGGGTTGTCCAGCATCGCGGCGAGCTGCTGCGTCGCCGACATTTCGGCTGTCGACGCCGCGGCAGGCCCGGCGCCTGCAGGGGCCCCGTCAAGATGGGTAGCTTCAAAGGTAGTCATACTTCCACCTTGACCGGCTCTACCTGCAGATTTCAAGCTGCACGCTTCATATCTGCCACCAAAACATAGCAATGTTACCCATTCGTAACGCAAGAAGGTGCCAGTATATTTACAACTTTTGCGTCATTTGTCACAAAATTGTAACAATTTAGTCTCGAGCGGCTACACACGCGTCATAGAGCTCCTTCTTGCTCACTCCGTGTCGCCCCGCTAACTCCGAGCACACAGCCTTTAAACGCTCCCCTGACGCCACGCGATCCAGTGCCGCAGGCACCAAGGAGGCAACGTCCACTCCGGAATCTTCAGCACCTTCCAACACCACCGTCACTTCGCCCTTGATTCCCTCACGAGCCCACTCAACAAGCTCAGCCAAAGTGCCGCGCCGAACCTCTTCGAACATCTTTGTAAGTTCACGCGTCACGGCCGCCCGCCGATCCGGGCCGAGGATTTCCGCCGCACACTCCAGGGTATCCAAGAGACGATGGGGTGATTCGAAAAAACATACGGCCCGTTGTTCGGTGCGTAGTTGAGTCAACCAACTGCGTCGGGCACCGTCTTTACGCGGTGCGAAACCCTCGAAGCAAAACCGACCAACTGGTAATCCTGATAACGCGATCGCTGTTGGGACGGCGGATGGGCCGGGGAAGCAAGTGACGGGCACGCCCTGTTCGTGCGCGGCGTCGATAAGCGCAAAGCCGGGGTCGGACACGCTGGGCATACCAGCGTCGGTGATGACCACAACCGTGCCAGCACGCGCGGCGTCGAGAAGCTGAGAAACGCGCCCTTGTTCGTTGTGGTCAAAATTAGAAACTAACCGGCCAGTGATCTCCACCCCCAACGCGGCGGCCAAATTCCGCGTGCGGCGAGTGTCCTCCGCCGCAATCACGTCCGCCTGCCCCAACGCTTGCCGCAGCCGGGGCGAAGCATCATGAATATTGCCAAGCGGAGTTGCTGCAATAATAATGCCCCGGGGCAGCGCCTCAAGGTGTGTTTGAAGATGAGTGTTCATGCACCACACCCTACAATCAACAGAGTGATTGACAGCCAACAGCGCCCCCGTCCTCCGCGCACTGCACCTCGAAAGCGGCGCAGTCGGACAAGGCCACAACATGACCTCTTGGCCAAAATAACCGTAGCGATTTTGGCATTTGCCACCCGCTTTATCGGACTTGGCCAAGCTACCAGCGCGGATACGCCAGTATTTGATGAAAAACACTACGTTCCACAAGCCTGGGACATGGTGATCACAGCAACCGATCCGATCACCGGAGGCATCGAATCAAACCCCGGATTCGGATTAGTTGTTCATCCACCGCTCGCGAAACAACTCATCGCCATGGGCGAAACTGTATTCGGTTATACGCCGGTCGGGTGGCGGGTCATGACCGCGCTGTTTGGAGCCCTCACCGTCCTGTTGATGATGGAACTCACAAAGCGGCTCACGCGCTCGACGACTGCTGGAATTATCGCCGGAATCATTGCCGTATGTGATGGCGTGCTTTTAGTCTCGTCACGCTTTGGAATGCTCGATATATTCCTCGTGTTCTTTATTGTCGGCGCGGCGTATTGCTTAGTCCGAGACCACCAAGCCATGGTCGAGCGGATACAAACCTGGCGGCAAACCAACCCCACAGCCGTGAAGTTTAAGTTCGGTTGGCGCTGGTGGCGTTTCACCATGGGCGTGTGCCTTGGATGTGCACTCTCCATCAAGTGGTCTGGCCTGTACTACATCGCATTCTTTGGAGTGCTGTGCGTTGCCTTCGACTGGATGTTGCGTCGTAGATATCAACGATACGCCGTAGCAAACACCCTCACCTATGATGCATTCCCCGCGTTTGCGTCAATTGTGCTGTTGCCAATAGCCATCTACACCTGGAGCTGGCGCGCCTGGTTCGCCTCCGAAACCGGCGTATACCGCCATGCCGCAACTGACGGCACCATCCCCGATAGCTCTCCCCTGCACTTACTCCCGGAAGCACTCGCCGGGTGGATTCACTATCACCAAACAGTGCTTGCCTTCCATGCCTCGCTCACCACATCAGCGGGACATAACCACCCATGGGAATCGAAGCCATGGTCATGGCTCGTTGCAAGCAGGCCGGTACTATACCTTTCAGCAACCGATACGCCATGTGGAGACGCCACGTGCCGCACCGCAATCTACCTGTTTGGCACACCCGCCATTTGGTGGATCACCGTGCCACTCTTGTGTTGGGCTATCTGGAGATTCTTTATCCACCGGGATCGCCTGATCAGCGTGCCAATCGTGGCATTCATGGCGGGCTTTGTTCCGTGGGTTCTTGCATACGATCGGCAAATGTATTTCTTCTACGCCGTAGCGCTTGCCCCATTTACCATTATTCTTCTGGCCTGGGCACTATCGTTGATCGCGCGCAGCGGAACAAAAGGAAAATGGTTTGCCAGCGCCTATCTGGCATTTGTTGTTGGCCAGTTTATGTATTTCTCGCCCATTTTGTATGGATTCCAAATACCTAACGCATGGTTTGACCAGCTGATGTGGCTACCAAGCTGGCGTTAATCAAGCATTATTAAGGCTCAATGCTGAGCACCTGACAATCACCTTCTTTGACTTGGGCAGTGCACGAATCCAGATTCAGATGAACTTCTAGCCGCTGCCCGTCACGGCCAAGCACTTCATATACGTACTCTGTGTTCGTAAGATGAAGTGCTTTTGTTGTCGCAAACTCCAACCAGGGGCGTTGGATACGGAAACCTAAACATTGCTGATGCAGCTCATACATCCAATGCCCCAACGGCGAAAGTTCCTCAGGGTTCGCAGGAAATAATGGGCGCACCGCGTCGTCCCCACCTAACCGGTCCTCTTTGACGCCGCGAAATGCCTGTTCATCGCCATAGTAAATGCTTGGATTACCACTCACCGTGGCTAATATGCACAGCGCCAAGGCAGCGCCTTGATCGCCCACAATTGTGGCGATCCGGGTTACATCGTGATTGCCCACAAAGGTCATGGGCGCAAATGCAAGGTCATTATTACGCTGTAAGCACCAGTCAAGTTCGAAGAAGTTTTTGTCGTTAATAGAGCTCCAGAGCGCCTTCCATAACTCATACTGAGTCACCGCATCCAACCCAGACTCGGCCACATAAGCGTTGTAATCACCATGGATCATTTCCCCCACAAACCAGGCATCGGGATGATTCTTTCGTACGTCGGGGAGCACCTTCGCCCAGGTTTGAGGAGCGACAGCGTACGCGGCGTCGAGACGCCAACCAGCAATCCCGCGATCCAACCAAAAGTTCAAAACATCGCCAATGTATTCGATGACCTCATTGTTAGTGTGATCGAGCTCCAGCAAGTCCTGATGCCCTTCGAACGCGGCGCCAGACAACAGCCCGCGCTGTTCCAAAACATGGCCAGCCGCCACGTGGTTGAATACGCCATCGAGCACCACACCCAGCCCACGAGCACGAGCAGCCGCAATAAAGGAATCGAAATCAGACAGCGTGCCTAAACGGGGGTCAATCGCGAAGTGGTCGAGGGTATCGTAGCCGTGCGTTTTCGACGCAAAAATAGGGCCGAGCTGGATCGTATTCACATGCATCGCTGCGGCATAGTCCAGCCATTGCTCCAGCTGCTTGAAGCGGTGAACCACCTGATCAGACGGTGTTTCTGGGCGAATTTCGGCGCCCGTGAAGCCAAGCGGATAAATATGCCAGCAAATAAACAATATGGTTCCTTCTCGTTGTGGTCATTGCACCGATAGAGCTTAGTGAGTTCGAATCACTAACCCTTAGTGACTCTAACTCACCAACCCACTATGCTGTCAATATGCACAGTGAAACGCCTGCACATCGCCGCCAACGCCTGAGCCCAGAAGCCCGACAAGCGACCATCCTCGAATGTGCCATGCACCGATTTGGCGCCACATCTTACGAGGAAACATCCATCGCACACATCGCAGCCGATGCCAACGCCTCCGTGGCACTCGTGCACAAGTACTTTGGCACCAAAGCCGAACTCTACACACACGCCCTAACCAGCACCTTTCAAGAACTCGAACAACGACAGCAGCAGGCGGACGACGCCCAGCAATGCGCTCGCGAACGCGTCCGGCTCATGCTCCTGAGCTATATCGAACTAATCTCCGAATTGCCGATCACATGGGCGAAAGTGTTTGTGCATCCCAAGGCCGAACCCCTACTGGCCACCGAAACCCGCGCACAGCACCGCCAACGAGAAGTGGAATTTATCGCAAATTTGATCGGCGGCATTCATGGTTACCGCGACACAGCGGCACTCAACGGCTTTTCCGGATTCCTGAGCAGCGCCACCCTCGCATGGCTCGACGACGGCCGAAAAAAAGAGCACATATATTCGCTTGTCGACGCCGCTCTCGGGGCGTTGCAAGGCGCGCTCGGCGATTGGCGCAACTAACTACACACTTTCCTTATATGGCTGAGCTGTGACCGTTTGCCACGCACGATGCAACGTGGCAAACCCGACACAATGGAGCCACGTTGAAAGCATTACAACAACACTCACCAGCAATAACGCAAGCCCGAAAATATCTTGCGTACTAGCAAAACCAAGCACTACTTCACGAGTTGCAAAACCAAATGAGAAAGCCCAAAGTGCACCATATACCGGCAGTAACCCGGAAGTCGCTGTAGGGCGCCAACTGGCGTACAACAGCCCAAACGCGAGTGCGAGGCGTACGGCGGCGGCGTCGACAAGCAAACCTGCGGTGTGCTCATCATCGGCCGGAATCGAACCAGTTTTCCCTAACAACATGATCGCCCATCCGATATAGGCGAAGCCCACAACGCCCAGCCCCACGCGTGAAAACACCAAGCCCAACGTGTGCGTCGCCGCAACCTTACGGCGCTGCGGCTCAATCCCAGCAAGAATCGCCTCAGAAAGATCAGGAGCAGGGCCCAACATCTGCTGACCAGACTGCCCGCTCGCCCGGAGTGCCTCATGCAACGCCGCAACTTTTTCCGCATATGCACGGCACTCCGCACAGCCAGAAAGGTGCGCCTCAACAACATCGTCAGGCACACCTGTGCGTTCGCCATCGCAGCGCGCAGACAACGCCGCCTGCACTTGCGAACAACTAATCACCGGTTGAGCACCCCGTCAATACTGGCCCTACCGCTGCCAAACACAACAACGATAAACAATGCCGCAACAAGCAGGAGCGTATATTCAAACCCACCCTCAGCCACAAACAACCCGTGGTTAAGGTGCACAAAATACGTTGCCGCGGACATAAGAAGCGCCATCGCCCCCGCCACAAACGTGCATAAGAAGCCAACCACAAGCAACGAGCCGCCGAGGAGTTCCGACACGGTCACAATCCACGTAGACAGCTCCGGCTGCGGCACACCAAGTGCACTAAATTGGCCAGTATTTTCCTCTAATCCCATGATGAACATGCGATCCCAGCCGTGTGCAATAAAGATGATGCCGAGTACGAGCCGCAAAAAGAGCAGCGCTCCATCCCTGACAACCGGTTTATCCATGGAGACGAGGTTACCCGCTTCACACAAATAACGGAGTAGCGAAACTTCAACACCCCTATCCCGGCACACCTACTTGGGGCTTTCTGCTAGAAAACCAAAGATTTGAAGCCCGCTCTGGCGTGATAGCCACCCCCAAATTAGTGCATCCGATTGTGGGAAAATATGACCGAATCTGAAAGTTTTTATATAAAAACACCAGCATGGAGGGAAATTTATTCGAACTTTTTTCCTAAACAATGCAGGTGTGCGGAAACGTACCTTAGAAAGCTTCACTAGAACAAATAAAACGCAACACGATTGCGCCCAATACGGTTGCGGCGCCCGAAAAGTAGCTAGCGTGGTAGACGAAGACCGCAACGAAAAGGAGTATTGATGCAAAATCTCACCATTTCACAGCAGTTCTTTCTATGCGCAGTCAACGACAAAGGAAAAATGCCCAGCACACAAACAGATCACTGGGTGTGCTTTGTATTCAGCGCAATTATGGATATGCAACTTGAAGATTGCATTGCAATTGACGAAGGCAAAAAGGCCACAATCTCAACGAAAGGCCCACTAACTTCCAAACTTGGGCACCTTCAGCCACTCCACGACCACATTGCAGAGAAGCAACCCCTCAGGATCACGAAACTCATGGAACAATACGCCATGGGATTGAGCGCTAAGCCTCGAACAGCGCTTTTCGACGCCGTCGGCACCAGCCTTGCACAACAAAGCATGGCGTCAGCAGAAAACAGCGGTTTTCTCTCCAAGAGTGTTGGTTACGTTCCAACCGAAGGCGCCGTCGACCAAGTGATCGATCGCATCCGCGCAACGTTGCTCTCATCAAACAATCAAGCAGCCGACGATGACACCATCATTCTCACCGCCCTACTCAAACACAGCGGACTACTGCGGAAACATTTCAGCAAAGACGAGCGAAAAGAACTCAAAGCTTCCGTAACAGCGTTTGCCAATACGGAATCAGGCACATTGCTGAAAAAGTCCCTCAACTACATTGATTCCATCCTCGCCGCCGTCATT
>JAUMZC010000128.1 GCA_030528295.1 Corynebacterium sp. | reverse complement strand
TATATACATGTATCAGCATCTGCGGCGCACAACACCTTCCATCGACCCAGCCCCCGCCGCCGCACCCCGCATCCATCTGCAGTGTTCCGTCTCACTGGCGTGTGCGTCATCACTTCAATCTGGCTGTTGGCCAATTCCATGTGCAAGCAAGTGTTGCCCATCGGTGCGGTGACGGTTGTGTTGTTCTAAGCAGAGTTGCCTGGCTTCAATCTCGCGGGCATTTTGTAGGGCCGGGGGTATTCGAACGGAGTATCAATTTCCGGGTGGGTCTAGTGATTGAATTGCCATTTTCGTATCGTCGAGTAGTTTCAGCAGGAAATTAGAGCTGCATATGTGCGTGTATTTAGCAAAATTTGTTGCTTGATTTTCGGCGAGTTGCATTTTATTGCTAAAACTCGGGGAATATTTATTCTAGGAGGTGAGAGGAATTTCAAATAAGTGCATATGTGCAGAAAGGGTAACATGTTGAAATATCCCATAAAAACGGCAGCGGCGATCGTTTCGGTTTCTTGTGTTTTGGTTTCCTGTGGGGGAAATTCGGATTCGGCAAACACTGGCAATGCGGCGGCGAAATTCACAATTGATAACTGTGGTTTGGAATTGGAATTTAAGGACGTTGCACAACGCGCTGTCACTACGGAACAAGCGGCCACAGATACTCTCTTGGCCCTTGAGGTGGAGAAACAGGTTGTAGGAACCGCAAACCTGAAAACTGCTGTTCTGCCTGAATACAAGGACAAGTATGAGGCGATCGAGAAAATCGCGGAAAAGGTTCCAACCGCAGAGCAAGTGCGTGCCGTGGATCCAGATCTTGTGTATTCACCGTTTGAATCGGTATTTGCTGCGGACAAAATTGGTACTCGTGAGGAATTGAAAGAGCTCGGAGTAAATGCGTATTACAGTAATGTTGAGTGCCGCGATTACGAGCCAAATGTAGGAAAAGATGCATTCGATCTGATTGCCAAAGACATCACCGATCTTGGCACTATTTTCGGCGCGGAGGAACGGGCGAAAAAGCTCGTAGAAGAACAAGAAAAGATTGTTTCCGAGGCCAAAAAAGTCGAGGTGAAGAACAAGGACATCAAATCGGTTGTATACCTGTACTCCGTGTATAAAGGCGCTCCTTATGTCGCTGGGGCGACCGGCGTCGGACAATCCATTAGCGATATCGTTGGAGTGGAAAACGCTTTCGGTCATGTGAAGGAATTGTGGCCTGAGGTGGCTTGGGAGGCGATCGCAGAACGCAATCCTGATGTGATTGTATTGGCGGACCTTAAAGAACGTGGCGCTCCTGGCGATAGCTATGAGGACAAGATTGAAGCCATGAAAAAGGATCCGGCAATGAGCAAGCTGGATGCGGTGAAGAATGAGCGCTTCATCATCGTTCCTGGTGTTGAACTTGATGCAAATGTGCGTTCAGCTCATGCGCTGAAGCTGATTGCGGACGGCCTCGCTGAACAATAATGAAGCAGCGTTGTAAGCCTGTTTTCCTGTGGTTATGTGGAGCGTTCGTGCTCCTCGTAGCCATGGGCGGCAGCGTATTTTTGGGTGCTGCGTCTCTTTCGTTTACGGAGGTTTGGGGAGCGATTACTCATGGCACGGGACTGTTCGTATCGCCTGAATTTCCGCAACCATCAGTCCTGCGACAATCTATTCTATTTGATCTTCGAATTCCCCGAATTCTCATGTCGGTGATTGTTGGCGGAGCGCTGGCCGTAGCGGGTGCCGCGTTGCAGGCAATTACTCGAAATAATTTAGCGGAGCCATATCTCTTGGGCATCTCCTCAGGTGCATCCACCGGTGCCGTTGTAGTGATCATCTTGACGTCCGGGGCGTCGATAGGCGGAGGGGTGGCGCTTGGGCTGACCGGTGGTGCTGCGATCGGTGCGCTTGTTTCGTTTGCTGTGTTGCTGTTGCTGCTGCGTGGTTCGGGCTTTTCTTCGACGCAAGTTGTGCTGACAGGTGTGCTAGTGGGGCAGTTCTTCGCCGCGATCACGTCGTTGATTTTGATGGCGAGGGGTGACGCTGATTCTGTGCGCGGTGTGATGTTTTGGCTGCTCGGTGCGCTCGGTGCTTCGCGGTGGGAATCGCTGTGGGTAGTGGCGGTTGTTTGTTCTATTGCGTGTGCAGTCATATGGTCGATATCCCGGTACCTTGACTGCCTGAGTTTCGGCGATGATACGGCCGAATCTATGGGCGTTCCGGTTGCGAAAGTGCGTGGAATCGTTTTGGTTTCTGTCGCACTTTTAACCGCAGCCACCGTATCGGCCGTAGGTGCGATTGGGTTTATCGGTTTGATCGTTCCTCATGCCGTCAGGATGCTCATTGGCCCGGCTCATTCGGCGCTCATTCCGGTATCTGCACTGCTTGGATCTTCGTTTCTTGTTATCACCGACGCTCTTGCCAGAACGGTATTTAGCCCGCAAGAGGTACCTGTAGGCGTGTTCACAGGGATTATTGGTGTGCCGGTGTTCTTCCTGATTCTCAAGCGAGGTCGACAGTTGTGAGTATTGAAGTTATCGACGTCTCGGTAGGGCACGGCGCTCACACCGTATTGAGCGAAATAGATTTCACTTGCAATCCAGGAACGATCTCTGCATTGATCGGGCCAAATGGCAGCGGTAAATCGACACTTCTACGGGGAATCGCCGGTGTGAGCGATTTTCGAGGTGTCATCCAGATTGGCGGAGCACCGCTCGCTACGTTTTCCAGAAAAGAACGTGTACGCAAACTGGCATTCGTTGCGCAATATACCGAGACGAATACGGATTTAACGGTTCATCAGATTGTGTCATTGGGGAGGATTGCGGGTCGTGGGCCATGGGCGACTGCCAATGAGGAAGACCAACAGCTGGTGGAACAAGCGCTTTCGGATGCCGATATTGCGCATCTTGCCGATCGACCATGGAGTCGATTATCCGGTGGTGAAATGCAGCGAACCCATGTGGCCCGTGCGCTTGCGCAGGGCGCTCAATGCTTAGTGCTCGATGAGCCGACGAATCATCTAGATATCCGCCATCAGTATGCGTTGCTGGATTTACTAACAAGGCTCGCTCATGAGCGACGGGTGTGTGTCCTTGCTGCAATCCACGATCTTGGTTTAGCTGCCCGATTCTGCGACCAAGTTATCGCGCTTCATGATGGTGGCGTGATTGCGCGCGGCGTGCCAAAAGAGGTCCTAACCCCAGAAATATTCGCTTCTGTTTTTGGGATAAAAGCCCAGTTGGTTGCTTCGAATGAAGGAACGATTACCTTGGAATGCGCCGGCACGGTGGAAGCGAAATAAAGATTCCCGCATAATCCGCGGCGGACAATTTGCGGCGAATTATGCGGGATAGTCACCCGTAAAGGTCACCTACACTTTTTCAGGCATTGCTGAGGAGTGGTGGCTGGTGATGCGCCACTGTTCACCATCCCAGCGATAGGTGAAGGTATAGCGTGCCTTGGTCTGGGTTCCATCCTCATATGTAAACGTGTAGAGCCCAGAATCGGTTGCGGTATTGCAATCCGCTTCGATCCAGCGATCGTCGACAGTTCCAACAGGCTTCTTCTCCAGGAAGTGGTTGAAGTAGTCTTCTTTTTCTTCAGCAGAGAAGCGAACTTTATTGGAAACTGTTGGTAACAGTACCGAGCTGTCAGCGTAGTTTTCTACTACCTTCTTGGAATCGCCGGTTTTCAGGGATTCGAACCAGCGATCGAGGAGTGCTGAAATTTCGGCATCCGAATTGTCCGCAGCGCACTTGTCCATGTTTTCCACTGCTGGTGGGGATCCGGTGGCTTGCGTCGCTGGTGGCAGCTCGGTGTCTGGGTTTTCCTCCGGCATTGCGGAGGAGTGATGGCTCACGATCTTCCACTCGCGATCTTCGAGTTCGTAAACAAATGTGTATCGCGCGGCGACCTTAGAGCCATCACCGTAAGTGAAGGTGTAGGTGCCTGCATCGATGGCGTGGTTACAATCCCGCTCAATCCAACGTTCGTTGACAACGCCGTCTGGTTTCTTTTCTAGCCAGTGTTGGAAGTAGTCCTCTTTTTCTGCGTTGGTGAGTCGTACTTGGTTGGAGACCGTAGGCAATAGCACGGATTCTGAAGCGTAGTTTTCCGCGACTTTAGCGGGGTCGCCGCTCTTCAGGTCGTCGTTCCACCTATCAAACAAAGCGGCGATTTCGGTCTCGCTTGGGGTGGTGCATGTGTCGTTGGAATCGGATGTCGTTGAGGTTTGGAGAGTTGAGGAATCACTGGCGCTTGCCTGGGTGGTGCTACCGACGCCAGGCTGGGCGGTGTTTTCGTTTGTGCAGGATGTGATGAGCAGAGCTGCGCAAAGCACACTTCCAATCGTAATGGGAGTTTTCATCAGCCCTCTTTCTCTTTGGTATTCGATACGTACACATATCGCTTTTCTGGTTTTCAGAAAAATGATATTGTGTACAATATTTCATAGTCGCGCGAGCATTTGTCTCAATGTGAGAATTTTCTCAAGCTATATTGAAACGTAGAAAAATTGGGTACAATACGTCTGTTTTCCGGATGTTTCTTAGTCATTTCTCGGGGGCGGCATTTTAGAAGTCCACAATCGAGTATCCCTCAATTTTGGGGAGAGTCGAAGAGTTGGATAAAGGTTCTTCTGTAGCTTTGTGTGGAAATGTTCAATTGGATTTGTTTACAAAAGGCATGGGTCTATATGCGGAACAGTGTTTTGATCGGATGTGTGGCTATTTGTGCGCTCGGGCTTTCGGCCTGTGGTGGCGAAAACAGTGGTGAAACTACGTCGGCGACGGAAAGCGGCGTCGAAAAGCTGGACAAGAGTTTTGTTGGCAGCGGCGAGGAGGTGGACGCCCCTGAAGGTTTTGACCCCCTAAACACTGGAAAAGTATATGGCGGCAGCTATTCGGTGACAGTAACAAAAGCTGAAGAATTGGACACCGCTTATGCTTCGGTTGATGGTACGGCGTATTTTGACCTCGGCGACCTATCCAAAGTGGAATCGGACACTGAAGTTAATGTTCATGTTCGAAACGGAAGTATTAGTGTAATTCTGCCAAAACAGGCCGTTGTGGAAATTAAGTGCGAGGCGGGCAGCGCGGAACAAGGCTGCGAGGCAAAGAAATTTAACGACGCCGTGGGCGGCAAGGTTCTCACACTGGTGTTGGATTCGCCGGACGGACCGGTTGAAGTAGCCGAGTTGCAAGAATAAGTCTCGCTGGGCATCAAGGCGACCGAGCGAAGGAATGTTGCAAGTTCGTTATTGGAGATTCGTTATTTTTTGCTAAGTGCGAACTTGCTCATCGGCGCCGTGAACTGCGGGTTTCCTGGAGAACCTGTGAAAGCGCCCCCAAATAGTGGGGCTCAACCTAAATGTAGTCCGAGAAACCGCGTGCGAGGTAGGGGAAGTTCTGTAGCTTGAGGGGACGGTGCTTTAACTCATTCTGGGAGAACTCATGCAGGTAGCGGAAGGGAATTTGATGCGGAATAAGGTCTTGGCTGTTGGTTTCGGTGTAGCTGTGCTGACACTGGTGACGGGTTGTGGCAATTCGGTAGATGAGGTGGAGTCTGCGCTTTCGTCCGCTTCAAACGTCCAATCGAGTGTGATGTCGAGCGCGGAATCGCAAGCGAATTCTATGCTTTCTGAAGCTACCTCTGCCGCGAACGAAGCATTCCAGGGTTTCGGCGCCGAAATTCAAGCTCCGGAGGGCTTTGATCCGCTTGGCAATGGAAAAGTATACGGCGGAGCATATAAAGTCACCGCGACCAGTATTGATGAGCTCGAGGAAAATTATGCTTCGGTCGGTGGAGCTGCCGATTTTGATCTCACAGGGCTGCAGCCGCTTGCTGGCGATCGTACGGTCAATATCTTTGTGCAAGGTGGTGCCGTGAATGTTCAATTGCCCACGATTGTTCCGGTTCGGGCGGTCTGCGATGCTCACGGAGGGGATGCACAGTGTAACCCGG
>JAUMZC010000127.1 GCA_030528295.1 Corynebacterium sp. | reverse complement strand
GTTTTTCGTCGCAGATTCCATAAAATTCGCGTTTTTTATGGAATTTGTGACAGATCGCAGGTGAATGCTTGTGCGCCATTTAATTTTCTGTCACAAATTCCATTTTTTTGGCGGATTTTATGGAATCTGTGACAACCGGCGGGCAAGTGCCCACAACCTACCCTACCCAGTGTGACCCACCACACTTTTCCTGCCCAGTGCCCACGCAAAATATTGTCCTGAACACGCAGCCCCAGTAGCCCCAGTAGCACCAACAGCGAGCTACAACAGGCCCTTTGTTCGCAGAAACTCTTCGCCCAGTGCCGCGTCTTTGAAATCGTACGAGGTGAGCAATAAGCCGTTGTTGGTGTTCGCGTACCGCAATTCGTACGCGCTATCGGTTGTGGAGTTCACTAAGTGCGCGGCAATTGTTTGATCCTCGTTTTCGAATGTGTGGTTGTCTTGGTCGCGCTCTTCGTAGATACCCTGCACTATTCGACGCCGCTCAAACGTGGTCTCATGCTGATCCACCGCAAATTCGAACTGCGCGGTGTCGTAGCTGCCTTTGACGGCGAAGAACCGGAATTCTGGGGAGTCTTTCTTGATGTCGCAACGAATACGAAGTGAATTGTTTTCGTCTGTTTGGCTGATTTTGCAGTTTTCTGTGCCTTCGATCAGCGCGGGAGGAGCTGCGGCTGTGACTTTCTCAAGCGTATCGAGCTTCTCTTCACCCGGTGCAGCAGGTTCGGTTGGTTTCGCCGAACTTGTAGCAGTCCCAGCGCCAGAGTCACCTCCTGGCGCTTCACTTGATGTAGCGGCAGAGGTCTCGGTAGTCACTTCCGATCCGCCAGGTGCTAGTAACTTGTAAGCGCCGATGCCGCCAATCACCACCACAGCGACTGTCGCCGCAGCCAAAATCCCAATCGTGCGGGTGGACTTTTTCGCAGGTGCGGACACGAGCCCAACTCCCTGCCCAGCCCCAGTACCTGGCTGCGCCGAAACACCAGCCTGAGGAGAAGTCTCAGCCGCCGCCTGTGTACCGTACGGGTTTTGCTGGGACCCACTTCCCCACCCGCTCGACGCCGCACTGCCGTACCCTGGCTGGCTGCCGTAGGTTGCCGGGCTTCCACCCATGTTGTTTGGCGTCATCCCGCGCACGATGGGGCCCAGCGCCGAAATTGCGCCCTGCGCCACTACTGTTTTTGGGTCATCCAGCGTGGCGATCGGCCCAAATTCCTTCAGTCGTTCCTGCACAATTGGGATTCTCGACGACCCGCCAGTCAGGTATAGCGCAACAAGCTCACTGCTGTCAGCAATACCGGCGTCTCGGAGAGTGCTCTGGGTAAGTTCGGCCGCTTTTTCGAGCGCTGGCCCGATAAGACCTTCGAATTCACTGCGGGTGATTTGGAAGCGCTCCGTTTGCCCTTGGCCGCTCACAGTGACGGTGGCATAAGAGGCTTCTGAAAGCAGCTCCTTGGCCCGGCGAATCGAGTCCTCTAATGCATGGCGTTCTTGCAGCGGGGCCTTGGTGCGGAAGTAATCCAGAAGTCCAGGGTTGCGATCTTCTAATTGCTCGTCAACCCATTTTCGCATTAATGCATCAAAGCTTTTCCCACCGAGGGTGTTATCGCCACGAGCTGCAATAACATCGAATGTATCGTTCTCATTGGCTTGCAGGACCGCAATATCCAACGTGCCGCCACCAAAATCGAAGACCGCGATGCGCTGGCCCGGCTTTAATGAATTCGCTTTGGAGTAATAGTGCGCAGCAGCCTGCGGCTCGGAAATCGTGGTAATTTTCGCAGCTTCTAAACCTAATTGCGCGGCAGCGTCTAGCAGCACTTTAATTTCGTTTGAAGACCACGCCTCCGGGTGGGTTAACACTAATTCAGACGGTTGTTCGTTTCCGTGTTCCCGGGAGACCCGCTGAACCACCGACGACAGTACCGCTGCTACGGGCATGGAGGACGGGACGTCGTAACCATTAATTTGGAACATCTGCTGCGGAATCACACGTTTCGGAGCCGGCACAAACCCCGCAGGGTTACTCTCAGCCTTATTCATCGCGACGTCGCCAACATCAATCTGGTCAGGCGACTCAACATACACCGATGAAGACATCGTTGTTCGATTGTGGCTAAGGTTCACCGCCTCAACCGTTCCCTTTATAGGATTAGTATGAGCTGCCGCCGTATTCGAAGTTCCGAAGTCGATTCCGATAGTCCAGTGGTTCCGCGACATCGTGGTAGCCTTTCCCAATTTCCGCCTATAACAGGGCACTTCACTTTGTGTGTCAAATAATTAGACGCTGAGCGACCCGGAATTGTTACACCAGCCTCACCGCTTCACACATTTAGTTCACCAACATAAACGAATATTGCCCGCCCACATAAATCTAAGGAAGCTCCAATGTGTATCTCAAGGAGCTTCCTTAGTTGAGTAGGGGCCGAATTATTTCTTGCCTGCCTCCTGGTCAGCTTCTTCCAAAATCATGTACTGAGCAGCTGTTTTCTGTGAAACTGTCTTCTTCGCTTCCTCTGCACTTTCTTTTTTGGTGTCGGAGGAACCAGTCACATACCCTACGTAGCGGCCGTTCAACACGTAACAGTTGTACTGGATGCCCGACGGCTGCTCAGCCATCGTGCAGGTAGCGTCCGGAACGTTTTGTGGCTCCTCATACTCCACTTCGCCACCGCGGAGATTTGAATCGATAAACGCATTCAGGATGGCCTTTGCGCCAAAGTCTGTGTCCGCACGGAACACAAAGGACTCGCGCTTACCAATATGCTTGCTTCCGTTTTGTTCAAGGATTTCATGCATACGCTTCGGGTCGGTGAATTGGGATGACAACCCGCGAGGACCATACGAACCAGGAACCTTCTTGTACTCCGCATCATCGGGTTGCGGAATCGTGTAGATCAATACCCCACCTGGGTCAATGGAAGGATATTCGTCAGTTTTACCGTAGCCCGCACCAGTTTTCACCGATGGGAATTGTTCCAACAGCGGAATTTGATGCTCAAGAGCCTTCTTTACATAGTCTTTCGACCAAGTTCCTTCAGCTGCTGGGGCTGATGCCCACGTGTAAATCACGTACTCCTCATGAGGCGTGAATGCATTGACCGCGAACGTATCGTCGTACTCTTGGTGGCTGCTTGAAATCAGGGAATTTGGCATCCCCTCAACAAATTCCTTTTCCTCTGGCGTCACATCAGCGCCTTCGATAAGTTGCGGCCCTACAGTGGTAAGCACTTCGTGCTGCGCTTCAGCCACTTTCGTTGCGGTTTCCGGATCTTCAAAACGCAACACCGCATGGTTCACAGCGAAACGGGGTTCGTTGACTTTTTCAGTCTGAGACGAAGCCGCGTTCAAAAAGCCATACAACGGCGGGAATTGTTCCAAAAGCTTAATTTGGTTCGATGCTAAGTGCATCGACAAACTTCCTGGGCCATAGACGTTGTATCCACCCTTAGTGTCGATGAGGATGGGGTCTACCTCGTACGGCAGTGGCATGTACTCTGCAAGTACAAATGACTCAACCGTACGAACCGTCTCCGCATTAGTGTCACCCTTTAATGGGGACGGAGTGGTTTTGAACTTTCCGGTGTCGAACTTAGGCTTCGGCGGTTCCGTAGACTCAGCCGATGTTGGTGCAGAAGAGCTATTGCTCTTTCCCATGCCTGGAATGGCGTCGCTAATAAATTCTGGCATGCTGCATGCTGTCAACATGGTAGCGCTGAGAAGAGCCACTACGCTGATCTTCAGCCGGTTCATTGCGTCTCCTTTACGGAATCCTTAATTCTGAAAACCTCCTTAGGTTTTCAGCGCTCTACAAGGGTTGGATGCAACCAGTCAATTAAAGGTTACAGCTTTCCCGATTTTTCTTTAAGGCGAATTCACAAACGTTGAGTTCCAGAGCAGAAACCTAATAGAAAGCGCGCAATAAAAATTAGTGGTCGCCAATAATTAATGCTTCCTGAGAATTACCGGGGCGTCGAGAATAAAAACTGCGGTATCGCAGGCAAGAAACATTCACGGCCAGCAGCACCCACAGGGGTAGGATGCAGACAGCCCTCCAAACGTTACAGCCACATAGACTTTTCGCTAAGGTGAATGGTCGAACCGCGTTAGCTCCGAAAGTGGAAAGTAGTGAACTCTCAAATTAATAAAGGTCAAGAAGCTGATCGTAGTGAAATGGAGAAACGTGCTAATCAGCTGTTGTTGGCCATCACGAATAAAATTCTGCGCCAATATGACTACAACGACCTGAGTGACCTTGCCATAGAGAAAGCTTCCAGCAAGCAGCAGGCACGCGCGGTTGTGGTTGTTGGTGAAGTAAAACGCGGTAAAAGTTCACTGGTCAATGCCCTCGTCGGAAAAAGGAACGCCTCGCCTGTCGGCGTTAACGTAACCACCTCCACTCCGATCGCACTCACACTCGAAACTGAGTCACTGCACGAAGGTCAAGCTTGCCTGTTTTATCCAGACGGCGAACGCATCATTCCGCACACCGAACTCGATGCTTGGATTAACGCGGGAGCGGTTCGCGCCGGTGAAGAACAAGCGGATTCGCTCCCCACTCGCGCCACGATTCCGTTGCGAACGATGCCGCTGGGCAATGCAACGATCATTGACACACCGGGCGTCGGCGGCCTTGACCCCAAACTATCCAACCTGGCGAAAGTTTCCATCGACCAAGCATGTGTTGTTGTGGTGGTATGTGATGCCTCAACCACAATCACCAAGCCAGAAATGGATTTTATCCGAGACACCGGTTCCAACATTGAGGCAATTATTGTTGCGGTCACCAAAACCGATAAGCACCTCATCCGATGGCAAGAAATTGTGGAGGAAAATAAACGCCTACTCCGCGCTCATCTTGGCCGCGATATCCCGGTAGTCGGGGTTTCCAGTCTGCTTGCAGTCGTTGGCGCGGAAATGGGTTCAAGTCCCATGGCTCACCAGGTGTTAGAGCTTTCCGGCATCCATGAACTCAATGCGCTGATCTCTAAAAAATTCCAAATCGCCGAGTTTCTTCCGCTCGCTAATGGCCTGCGTATCGCGGTAAAAGGACTCCACGAACTCGTCGACGAGCTCACCCAAAAGCTTGAGATCCTACGCGATGGAGACGCCGCAGTCCCGGATCTTTCGCATCGGCTTGAAGAACTGAATCAATTGAAAAAAGAGGGTGAGACCTGGGATTACTACCTGGGGCGCGACCTTACCCTGATCCGCCAAGCGTCAATGGAGCAATTGGAAATGCGCCTGGACGCGTTGCGGGAATCTTGGACTGAACGGATTAATAAGCAAGGCATGGCAGTGTTGCGCAAAAATCCGCAATACTTCACCTCAGAAATGGAACGGGAGTTCCAGACCGCCATTGCGGAGTCGATTAATTACTTCTCCTACGAGCTAGAGCACAAAATTGTCCGCCCCAGGTTCAAATCCGAAATGGACTGGGAAGATATCCGCAATGAAGTAAGTTCGGCGTTCGCTGGTAAGCAATTACAAACCCACAGCGTCCAACAGAAAAGCCAAGGTCTGCTCGACCCGATGATGCTGATGATGGGCATTTCTGGCGGGTCCATGCTCGGCGGCGTTGTTGGTAGCGTGATCACATTTGCTGGTCTTGGCGCGATTGTTGGTGTCGGCTGGGTGGCATTCAACGTTGGATTCCGAGCAATGCGTTCCGGAAAAACCAATTTGTTGAACTGGATGAAAGAAACCACGGGCACTGCAAAAATGCTGACTTCTAAGTTGTTGGAAGCAGCAATCGCAAATGCTCGCCCGGCGATCCAGCTACGTTATCGCGAAAACCTCAAGCAAATGGTGGAGACCACCCAAAAGCAGATCCAGGAGGCGGAACGCGCGGCTCGGGCCGACAAGGCAAGCCGCGATAAGCGCAAGGCAACCCTTGAGAAAAACCTGCAAATCGTGCAGAAAAACATTGCCACTGCCGAAGCCACCATCCGTGATCTGACAGCCTACGCTGCGGCGGCAGCAAAAAACGCTCAAATTTCCCAACCGCCACCTGCCGCACCCAGCCC
>JAUMZC010000126.1 GCA_030528295.1 Corynebacterium sp. | reverse complement strand
TCGGTGTCGCTTTTTACACCAATTGCCCACAACATGGTGTTTTCGGCGACAACCCGCAGGTCGGTAGTTGTGCGCAACGTAATCCAGCGAGTGTGCAACTCGGGGCACGCGTTTCCGGTGGTATGTTGGGGTTATGGATGGGCGAGCGCTTCAGGATTTGCTGGATCGGGGGTTGTCGGCGGCGAATGTGTCTGGTTCGGGGGTTGCGATTGTTGTTGGGCCCGATGGGATTTTGGCGGAGGCGGCGCGGGGTGGGGTTACTGCTGATTCGCCGATGCTACTGGGGTCCTTGAGCAAGGCGTTCACGGCGGTGGCCATCTTGCGTTTGGTGGAGCAAGGACTAGTGGATTTGGATGAGGTTGTACCAATGGGGTTGCCCGGAACAAATGTTCGGGATTGTTTGCGGCATACGACGGGGTTGCGAGCTGATGGTTCGCTGGCGGGGGATCGGAAGTTCCGGTATTCGAATGTGAATTACAACTTCCTGGGTGAACTGATTGAGCGCCGGACCGGCATGGGTTATTTGGAGTTTGTTAACCAGGAGGTTTTGCAGCCGATCGGGGTTGCAACGCATGAAGCGCCGGTTCGGAGCAGTGTTGGAGTGTTTGGAATTCCGGTGCCGGTCGCGGGAACTCAGCTGGACTCCAACGGCTGGATTACTCCAGCATCTGGAGGTTTGTGTCTGACCGCGAGGGATGTGGCGAAGTTTCTCCAGGCATACCTGAATGGAACATTTGACCTGTCGGCACAGACGGTTGATCGGGTTTCCGCTGATGGGGACCCCGCCGTAGGGGAGGAGGGGGATTATGGATTCGGTTGGGTAGTGAAACAGATGCCCGTCACGCCGCCAGTGCCACACACGGCCACGCCGCTGGTGTTCCACACCGGCAAGCTGCCGAGTTTCACAACGATGATGGCGCTCGCGCCCGAGCATAAGATCGGTGTGGTGATTCTCACGAATCAAGGGGATTTCTTGGTTGGCACACCTTTGGTGGAAAAGGTGGGGGAGTGCATTGTTGCTTGGGTCTTGGGGGAATTAGGTGTCACAACTAACGGAGTTGCCTTGCCAGCCACCAATGATCGCAGGCTAAAACGTGCGCAACTGTCTGTCGGTTATGCGTTCTATCTGCTGGTTTGTTGGTTCCTAGGAAAACGTCTGTCGCCCGCCGCCGCAATACCATTAGCGTTAGTGGCGCCTGTCACAGTGCGGTTGTTGTCGCGCACTCCGGCCCCGTGGATTATCAGGTTCGCTCCTGATTTTTCGTGTGTCCTTGCCGGCGGTGCCACGTTGCAGGTTGCTCAAGCATTGTGGGCGAGGCGTCGATAAGCGGGAGGGTGTAGCGTACCAATCCGTGATTTATCAACGACGTACTGTTTTGTGTCAGACCGAGATTTCGTCGGCGCGCCGCATGATGATTATGGTGGTGCTCGCCCTCGGTGGTTTTGGCATTGGCACTACCGAGTTTGTTTCGATGGGCCTGCTCAACCTGATGGCCGCAGATTTCGGGGTGACCGAGGACGCCGCAGGCCACGTTATTTCTGCCTATGCGCTGGGTGTGGTTGTGGGGGCGCCGCTGATTACGGCGTTCACGGGCATGATGCCGCGTCGCCGGTTGCTGTTGGTGCTGATGGCGGCGTTTGTGGTCGGCAATGCTGCGAGCGCGCTAGCCAATGCGAGCGCCCTAGTCAACGCCAGCCTTTTTGCCGACTCGTCTACCAATTTGATTGTGGCGAGGTTTATCGCAGGTTTGCCCCATGGGGCGTACTTCTCGGTGGCGGGCTTGGCGGCGGCGTCGATGGCGCCTGCGGGACAGCGCGGCAGGGCTGTGGCGATGGTCGGCATGGGGTTGTCGGTAGCCACGGTGATTGGTGTTCCTGCAGCTCAATGGCTTGGTGTTGTTATGGGCTGGGCTTGGGCATATGTGTTTGTGGCGGCTATCGGCATGTTGTGTTTGCTGGGATTATGGTATTTGTTCCCGCATATGACTGAGATGAAGCCCACGAGTCCGTTAACGGAGTTGGGTGCGTTGGCGCGGTCGCAGGTATGGCTCACATTGGCGATTGGCACCATTGGGTTCGGCGGTATGTTCGCCGTATATACGTATATTACGTGGACGATGGGCGACGTTGGCCTGCCCGCTTCGTGGATGTGGCTGGTGCTGATGGTGTATGGGTTCGGCATGGTCGCTGGGAATTTCGCCGGCGGCCGGCTTGCCGACCGAAACCTCGAACAAGGCATCGCCCTCTCACTCGTCATGATCTTTACCAGCCTGGTCTCGTTCTACTTCGCCACCAGCATTCATCCGTGGTTGGCGATCGCAAATTTTGGCGTCATTGGTTTCTTCGGATCTACGCTCGTGTTGTCGCTGCAGGTGCGCCTGATGGATGTTGCTGGCCGTGCTCAGACGTTGGCTGCGGCGCTGAATCATTCGGCGCTCAATATGGCGAATGCGCTGGGTGCGTGGCTCGGTGGGGCGATGATCGCCGCGGGTTATAGCTATAGCGCACCGGCATTGGGCGGCGCGGGGTTGGCGGCTGCGGCGCTGTTGATCTGGGTACCTGCGTTTGCGTTACGACGCCGCCGCACGCGCACCGTCGCGGAAACCCGGGCGGTCCGCCAGCCAGTAAATGTGTAGTGTGCAGTACGCTGTCCCTTATGCTTACCATCACTACCGTTAACGTCAATGGGATCCGGGCCGCTGTCAAACAGCGGAGCGAAACGAACCTCGGATTCCTGGATTGGTTGGCGAACACAGAGTCGGATATTGTGCTGCTCCAAGAGGTGCGTGCCACCGAAAAAGACACGCTGAAAGCGTTGGCGCCAGCATTGGATTCCGGTTGGCATTACGCGGGTGCGGAGGCTGCTGCAAAGGGCCGCGCCGGGGTGGGAATTCTCTCCCGCACTCCGCTTATCGACGTCGCGGTGGGCATCGACTCATTCGAAGATGCTGGCCGCTACATCGAGGCGACCACGCAGAATGTTCGGGTGGCTTCGCTCTATTTGCCTTCGGGTGAAGCGGGGAGCGAAAAGCAGGATGAAAAGTACCGCTTCCTGGATGTATTCGAGGATGCTCTTGTAGAAAAAGCGAAGAACCATGAGCATATGGTGATTGGTGGCGATTGGAATATTTGTCACCGTCAGCAAGATCTAAAGAACTGGAAAACCAACCAGAAGCGTTCCGGGTTCCTTCCCGACGAACGGGCTTTTATGGATGCTGTGTTCGGTACGTTCCCGGATAATGAAACACAAATTCCCCAACACGGTGACTACCTGGGGGCGGTTGATTACGTGAGTGAGCGGCGTCGAGAAGCAAACACTGAGCCTGTGTGGTTCGATGCGGCGCGCCGTCTGAAGCCGGAAGACGCCGCCTACAGCTGGTGGTCCTACCGCGGCCGTGCCTTTGACACCGACGCCGGGTGGCGCATCGACTACCAAGCCGTAACCAAAAATATGCTCGAACGCGCCGAGCGCACGTGGGTGGACCGGGCTGTCAGCTACGACATGCGGTGGTCGGATCACGCTCCCGTAATTGTGCAGTACCGTTCATTAGAATAGGCGAAATGAATCACTCAAAAGCTCTGCCCCTGTCCCTTATTGTTGCCGTGCTCGGTGTAGGCGGTCTGATTGGTGCCAACGTGTTCCTTGCAGCACCCAGCCATGATCAAGGACCCTCCTTTACCTACAAGGAAGTCCAGCCTGCGCCGATTGCGCAAGCCACCCCCATTGATTCCGAACTGCCAGCGAAGGCCGATATCGAACAATTTGTCAGTGGCATGGTGCAGCAGCAAGCAACGCAAGCCCAACATCTTCCCTTGGCGGCGCATCCTGAGGCGATCGAAAAAGAATACCAACGGTTAGGTGGCGAACAAAGTAGCTTAGGAAAACCACTGACCGGAATTGTGGAAACCGAAAACCATGGCGCAAAAGCCGTCTATGAAAAAGGCATGATTTTATGGTCTCCGAAAACCGGTGCGCATGCCCTTTACAATGAATTCCTGTTGAAATTCGTGCTGCTTGGCGGGGAGCGGGGAGTACTAGGATTTCCCACAACCAATATTGAGAAAGTTGCCGATGGTGCGCGTCAGGGTTTTGAACAGGCGTCTTGGTTGTATTCGCACCAAAACACCGGAATTCATTATGTTGGCGGGCGAATTCACAAGCAATGGCAAGAAAAAGGTGGTGTTGATGGGGATTATGGGTTCCCAACATCAGACATCGTGAACGTTGCCGCCGATACCGCTGGTCAGTTCGATCGTGCGGTTCTGTTTAAAGATAATAAAGCTATTCTTTCTAATTCCCGCACAGGTGTAGTGAGTGAAGCAGCACTTGGTGCCGCAGGGTAGGCTATTACACCATGACAAAACCTGAAAAGAAGCAACGAGTACTCTCTGGAATTCAGCCTACGGCGGACTCCTACCATTTAGGGAATTATTTGGGAGCCCTTAAGCAGTGGATTGATCTGCAGAATGAGTTTGAGGCTTTCTATTTCATCCCTGATCTTCACGCCATCACGGTGGAGCAGGATCCAAAGGAACTGCGCGATCGGACGATCGCTGGAGCGGCCCAACTTATCGCACTGGGTATCGATCCTGAGCGTTCTGCATTGTTTGTGCAATCACATGTTCCAGAGCATGTCGAGCTGGGTTGGGTACTTACCTGCCTCACTGGTTTTGGTGAAGCTTCCCGCATGACCCAATTTAAGGACAAGTCCGCGAAGCGCGGGGCTGATCGTACTTCGGCTGGTCTTTTCACCTATCCAATTTTGATGGCTGCTGATATTCTATTGTATCGTCCGCAATTAGTACCGGTGGGCGAGGATCAGCGCCAGCACTTGGAGCTAACTCGCAATCTGGCTGAGCGGTTTAACACACGTTACAAGAAGACCTTCCCAGTTCCGGAGCCGTTGATCCCTGAGGGGGCGGCGAAGATCTACGACCTGCAAGAACCCACAACGAAGATGAGCAAGTCCGGAGATAATCCGAAGGGTTTGATCAATCTTTTGGACGATCCAAAGGTGTCAACGAAGCGAATTAAAAGCGCGGTGACCGATAATGATGGTGAAATCCGATTCGACAAAGAAAACAAGCCGGGTGTTTCAAACCTTCTGGTGATTCAGTCCGCGCTTACAGGGACGTCGATTGATGACCTTGTTGCGGGATATGAAGGGAAGGGCTACGGCGTGTTGAAAGTCGATACAGCTGAAGCCTTGGAAGCATTTACCACCCCACTACGTGCCCGTTTTGCCGAACTGATGACAGATCGGGCGGAACTTGAGCGGATTCTAGCCGTGGGTGCAGAACGTGCCCGCGAGGTAGCGTCCCAAACGATTGCTGACGTGTACGAGCGCGTCGGATTCTTGGCCCGCAAATAGCGACCCAAACGAAAGGCAGCAACATGGCGGCATCCACAAATACTCGAATAGACGAATTTGGCATTGAGCGTGTGAGCTCAGACGAACCGGGATTTGTGGATCGCTACCGTCGGCGCTGGCCATGGTTCGACCACTTGATGCGAATGTATGAGCGCTATATCGAGATGGGTGGGAACCAATACGCAGCCGGGATTACGTATTTTTCCGTGCTCTCGATGTTCCCCATTTTGATGCTCGCATTCGCGGGTATCGCGTTCGCGTTGGCGAACCGCCCCGAGGTGGTTGTGGAGATCCAGGAGCAAATTGCGAATCAGGTCTCCGGGGATATCAGCGACCCAATTAATACCATCGTTGAAACCGCTATTAGCCAACGCGGTACTGTTGCTGGCATCGGTGCGGCAACCGCGTTGTGGTCGGGTTTAGGGTGGATGTACAACCTGCGGTATGGGGTTTCCAAAATGTGGAAATTTAATCCGCACGATGGCAATTTCCTGCGCGATAAACTCAAGGATTTATTAGGGCTCATCGGCCTGTTAATCGCACTGATTATCGCCTTCGGTGTCACAGCTATCGGCTCTTATGGGGTTGCGCATCGGCTGGTCACGTTGATGGGTTTGGATGATGTTCCAGGGATCTTTCTGGTAATTCGCCTAGCTTCCATGATCGTT
>JAUMZC010000125.1:5644-6067 GCA_030528295.1 Corynebacterium sp. | reverse complement strand
CGAGCCCATCGGAATCCCGCAGCGGAATTTCCACCAAACCCGTAAAACTACCGTTCTCATCAATCTCAACATTGCTGACATCAATCAGACGCGGGATCGTATCATCAGTTGAGGCATCACGAGACTCACGCGCCGCCCGCTTCAACGCACGCGAAACAGGATGATCACTCTCTAAGGTCAACGCGCGCGCCACCCGCAACACCAACTCAGGGTTCTCACCGCGATCCGCAGTCACAGACTCCACCGTCATCTCCCCCACCGACAACGCGCCCACACGATTGAAAATAATGGTGTCGACAAAATCCAACGTCCGCACCGTATCCGCATCACGAATCAACACACCGTGGCGCGCAGCCATCTCAATACCCTGACGCATCGCCACCGAAGACGAAACAGCCAACGCCACCGGCGCCACACACCCCA
>JAUMZC010000125.1:0-5634 GCA_030528295.1 Corynebacterium sp. | reverse complement strand
GATGTGGCAATCGCCTGATTAATATTGTTGGTAATCAACGCCCACAGCGTAAAGTCCAGCATTGCAATGGCCAAAGCAATCGGCACCAAAACCGACGCGGACTTCGTCGCCAGCGCATCCGAATGATTCTGATTCAACGACGACTTATCCACCCAGCGGCTCAACGCAGCCAACCACGTGCGGTGGCCTGTTGACAGCACACGAATTTTCAGCGTATTCGCACCATTCATGCAGCCGGCATACACCTTGGAATTAACCTTCACCTCAAGCTCACCAATGCCCAAGGCGCGGCCATCAACATGGGAGGAACCACCCACCACTTGCCCATCAACAGGAATTAACCCATACGGGGGAACCACGATATCGTCGCCAACATTCAGCTTATGCACATGAATGTTTTTCTCCGTCACCTCACCAGTCTTGCGGGATTTCACCACACGGGTTGCCATCGACTGCGGCAAAGGTTTGCAATCGGCCAGCTCATCGACAAGATTTTTCCGCGTCTTGCGCGACAACAACCGGCCACCCAACAAAAACAAGGTCATCGCGCAGGCAACATCAAAAAACAGCGCCCCGCTTTCAAAAGCCATCGGATCAATGGCCACCAATTCGGAAGTCACCCGATACTTTGGGTCCCCCGCCTCGGTGTAAACCATCACCGCCAGACTGTAAAAATACGCCACCATGATGGCCAACGAACTCGCCGAATCCAACGCCGACATCCCGCGACGGAAACCACCAATAGTTGCGCGGTGGAAGGGGTAAGCACCATAAGTAACCACCGGAAACGCCAAAGCGGCAAGCACCCACTGCCAGTAATCAAACTGCAATGAAGGAATATAACTAATAGCGATCACAGGGATGGTAAACAACACCGTGACAATCAGACGCAACGGCGTGATCAGTGTGCGCGCGGTAAACAGCACATCAGTGGGGTCTTTATGCTCCAGCGTGCGAAAAGCACCGTCCAAAAAACCTTCACGGCGGGCAAGCTCAAGCGCTTTCGACTCCTCCGCAGCCTGGCGTCGCAAAGCACTGGGCATCGACAACTCGCGACGCCTGCGCCGACGATGACGCTGGTGAGAGCGGTTATACCGCCCTTCCTCAACATCCGACCACGCTAAACGACGCCGCAACGACGAGTCCGACAACGTTGCGGTAATCCCGAAACGAGAAAACACTTCCTCAATCATCGTGATATCAGTCGAACGACTCGCCGTAATCCACGCCATCGAGGAACTATAGACAATACGGACACTGACCCCATTTAACGCCGACAAAGCCTCCTCTATTTCGCCAACAGCTGCGGCATTTTCCAAACCCTTGAGCTCAAACGCAAAGGAAGTACGGCCAATATGCATTGCCTCGGTGGCAGCTTCGTCAGGATCCAAAAAATTCGACTTCGGGGTAGCGTCGATGCCGACGCGACGCGCTGCATTCTTAGCAGTCTCAATCGCTTCGCGAACCTTCGATTCGGTGGCGTGAAATTCCTTAGGGTCAATCATGATAACGGCGTTTCCGCGACAAGTCCTTCACTTAACAACTCACTACTTTTTTACACGCGAAGAAAAGCACAGCGTTCCTTGCAACCCAGCGTATCTATGCTGCTGGGAAAAGTGTGCCTAAAAAACACCGCCTGCGCACCTTCACCGCAGACAGGTAATTTTAGTTTCGAGGTTTCTTCGGTTTTTTCGCACTGAGGTTATCTCCCACCCATTCTAAAGAATCGGGCTTGGATACAAGGATCGTTCCCACCACAGCCGCAACGCCCACTGCGATTTCCACAGAGCCGTTAAAAGCCTGCACACCGATGGGCACCATAGAGAGCGTGGGGGCTTTAAAGGCGAAGATACAGCGCAAGGCGAAAAATACGCCGAAATAGGTGAGTACTTTTCGTGCAGTCCCAGCGCGGGGCCCGGCGCTGACATAGGAGCGGGCGAGCCAGAGCACAATGCCAATAATGGCCAAGGCGACGCAGCCGACGAAGATGCTGCTGCCGATCACGACTGTGGACACGAAAGTTTCGCTAGGAATCACCACTGCTTGGCTTTGTTTGTACTGCTCGATGATGGTCGCGGTGGTGTTTTCCCGATCCATGAGTGCGCTGAGCACCGAGGTGATCTGGTGGACAATTTCGAGAATAAGAACTGCAACCCAGACTTTGAAAGCCAAGACTACCGATTCTGGCGCAGTGCCCTTTTCCTTCATTGCTTCCTTCCCCACAATTCTCCTCTCGCATACAGTCCTGTGAACTCTTAAGATTCGATTCTTCCGCATCTGGATACAAGAGTTTTTACCGCTACATGATTCTAGGGGGTTTTCAAGATTTCTGCTGCCTCCAAGGCAAAGTAGGTCAAAATCTGGGAGGCACCTGCGCGTTTAATGGAGATGAGCGATTCCATCATCACCGCGCTGCGATCAAGCCACCCGTGTGCGCTGGCAGCACACAACATGGCGTACTCGCCAGAAACTTGGTAAGCGGCCACGGGCACGGTAACAGAATCAGCTACCCGGCTTAAGACGTCGAGATAGGGCATGGCTGGTTTGACCATGACGAAATCGGCACCTTCCTGAATGTCGAGTTCAACTTCAAGCAGGGATTCGCGGATGTTTGCGGGGTCTTGCTGGTAGGTGCGGCGGTCACCTTCGAGGGAGGACCCCACTGCGTCACGAAATGGACCATAGAACGCGGAGGCGTACTTCGCGGAATACGCCATGATGGCAACGTCGGTGAATCCTGCTTCGTCGAGGGCTTGTCGGATCGCCAGGATTTGTCCGTCCATCATCCCTGAAGGGCTAACAATGTGGGCGCCTGCGCGCGCTTGAGCTACTGCCATGCGCTGGTAGTGCTGGATGGTCGCATCATTATCGACGATCAACTCGCCCCACTGGTTAGTGGAAACAACACCGCAATGCCCGTGGTCGGTAAATTCATCGAGGCAGGTGTCTGCCATGATCAGGATGCTCTCGCCGTATTCTGCACGCAGCATGGCGATAGCACGGTTGAGGATACCGTGCTCAGCACACGCGTGAGATCCCGTAGCATCCTTATCTTCTGCCCGCGGCACACCAAAAAGATCAACGCAGGTGATGCCCAAGTCGATAGCGCGGCCCACAATCTCTTTCAGCGAGTCGAGGGTGTGCTGGTATTGGCCGGGCATGGAGGAAATTTCTTTGGGGCCATCGATCCCATCCGCAACGAATAGCGGATAAATCAGGTCCTTTGGGCTCAGCGTAGTTTCCGCGACCAGCGCCCGCATGGCGGGGGTGGTGCGCAGGCGGCGTGGGCGGCGAATCAGGTTGTGTGGGCGAAAAGAAGCGTTGTTCATGGTTTCATCCTTATGTGTTGCGCCATTGCGCGTTGAGGCGAGGTTATGGCTGCTGTGTGGGGTTGTGCAGGGTGGTGAGGTAGTTGAGGGTTGCTTCTACGAGCATATCGACGTCGGCACGCTCCGGCATCACGCGGACATCAAGTCCGAGTTCGCACGCTACCTCGCGCGTGCGCGGGCCAATGCAGGCAATGACTGTGGACGGATGTGGCATGCCCACGAGCGTGATGAAGTTGCGCACAGTGGAGCCGGAGGTAAAGCAGATGGCATCGATCGTACCGTTGCGCAGTGCCTGTGCCAGCTCTGGTTCCGGGGGCTGTGCTGGCACCGTGCGGTAGGCGACGATTTCGTCGACGTCCCAGCCGAGGGTGCATAGCCCTGCGGGCAGAACATCTGTGGCGATGTCAGAGCGGGGAAGGAGAACTTTCGCTGGGCGAGTATCCGGTGCTGCGGGGAATGCTGCGACGAGTCCTGCAGCATGAAAGGCTGTGTCCTCGGGTATCAGGTCGATGGTGTATCCGCGTACCCGCAGTGCTGCGGCGGTGGCATGCCCTACTGCCGCGATTTTTGCACCCTCGGGCACTGTATCGCAGGCGTTGACTGCTGTTACTGAGGTAAAGACCACCCAGTCGTAGTGGCTGCGGAGTGCCTGGTGCAGCTGCTGCGGGTCACTCGGTGGGATAAACGCGATCGTGGGCACAAAAAGGGCTCGATGCCCGCGGCTTTCGATGCTGCGTCCCATAGCCTCAGCGTGGTCGCGGGCGCGAGGAACAACAATGCTAAACATTGGTTGAGTACCTAAAAGCACGGGCTAATCAAGAATGATCGCAGCGCCTTTGGCCAGAAGTTTTGCCGCAACTTCCTCACCGAGTGCAACGCTATCGTGCGGGCTTCCGTGAGCCTGTGCGCGCATGCTGCAGCTTCCGTCGAGTTTGGTCACTGATCCGTGCACCTGCATCACCCCGTCGGTGATTGTTGCGTATGCTGCAACAGGTGCGGTGCATCCGGCTTCGAGACGGTTGAGCACCACGCGCTCTGCCTGGGCGCAGGCGAATGCTTCGGGGTCCAAGATGAAGCTGATCGCTGCTTTGGCGATCTCATCGTCCGCGCGGCACTCCACTGCAAGTGCCCCTTGAGCTGGCGCAGGGAGAAATTCATGCGGGTCAAACACATCGGTGGCCTCGCCTTGGCGTTCCACCCGACTCAGCCCAGCATAGGCCAGGATGACAGCATCGAGTTCCCCAGAGGCGACTTTGCCCATCCGGGTATCAATATTGCCGCGCAGTGGCCTTGTCTCAATGTCGGGGCGCAACGCTTTGAGCTGGGAAATACGTCGTGGTGCGCCGGTTCCCACCACCGCTTTCTGCGGAAGAGTGCGAAGGGTATGCCCGTCGCGAGCGATCAGGCAGTCGCGGGCGTCAGCGCGGGTGGGCACTACCATGAAGAAACGCTCGTCGGGCGTTGTGGGGAGGTCTTTGAGGGAGTGCACTGCGATATCGCATTCGCCCGCGGCCAGCGCATCGCGCAGAGCTTGGGTGAACACGCCCACGCCGATGCGTTCCACGGGCGCCATGTTGACGTCGCCAAGCGTGGTCACAATGTGCAGCTGTGCAGAAAAACCATGCTGGGCAAGCGCATCACGCACATGCCCTGATTGGGTGGTGGCGAGCAGGCTCCCGCGGGTTCCGATTTTCAGCATCTTATGCTCCTAGTTCTTCCTCACTGGGAAGTGCTTCATAGTTGACTTTGACTGAGCGGGTGGGGCCGGTCAATCCGAAAAATTCCTGCAACGCGCTTTCATAGGACACCACCCCCGACGATGCTGCCAGCTCTTTCGCCTTGATAGTGGGCTGATGCAGCAGCTTATCGACGACCCGGCGCACCGTATTCGCAACCTCCACGAACTCCGCTTCGTTCAGATTGTCGACACGGGAACGCAAACGCGACAGTTCAGTATCAACAAGGTCAGCGGCGTGGCGTCGCAACGCAGAAACAGCAGGCGCAACATCCTTAATCCGCTGCGCCGAGCAATACTGTTTCAACTCCTCAGCAACAATCGCCTGCGCCTGCGCATCAGCAGTCGTCTGCCCCTGCCCCGAACGCACAGCATGCAAACGCTCAATATTGACCAAACGCGCACCCTTATCAGTCACCGCATCATCAATATCGCGCGGCAAAGACAAATCCACCAACATCAAATCATGCGCTGGGGGAATATCAGCCGCAGTAATCGTGTAGCTCTGCGAACCCGTGGCCGACACCGCAATATCTACCCGCGATAACACCTGGGCACGCTGATCAAAAT
>JAUMZC010000124.1 GCA_030528295.1 Corynebacterium sp. | reverse complement strand
TCGCCATGGCGTTTCATTACCCATATCTTAAAAATAAATAAAAATCCCCGCGATGCGGAAATCCTACACCTCGGGGATTGAAATACTACGGCGAAACCGCAGCGATTAGTACACGTATACCATGTCGCCAACCTGCAGATCGTTGAAGTACGTCACTGCATCATTGTGGTTTAAGTGGATACAACCATGGGACAGCAAATTCACGTCACCCTGATGGAACGCAATGCCATTATTAGTGAAATACACCGAATACGGCATCGGCGCGTTATTAAATTCCCGGCTAATCTCGTTTTGCACCTTGCGGGTCACGTGGTGTGTTCCCCGCGGGGTTTCCCACCCTTGTGCGCCGGAGGAAATCGGCACCGCACCGTACGTCACCTGGCCGTTACGCTGCAGCCACGAACGCTGACCTGCCAGGTCAATGCATGCACGCGCAGCAGGCGGGCACGAGCCAGTATCAAAACCAGGGTTCGCCGGCGCTGCCATCGGGGCGGGGGCTGTGCGTTCCTGAATCAACCCCGGAAACGCACCATTCACAGCATTATCGACGGCTCCCCGGGCGGCGTCCGCAATATGCTGCGGCAATCCTGCAACACTATGGTGCACCGCATTCCGTGTATCCCAGGCAGCCTGCCGTACTCCTTGATTCACCGCATCACTTGAGCCTGCAACCGGTGCAGACAGCGGATTTGCTGAAGCCGCAGCTGGATTCGAAAGCAACCCAACCATCGCCACCCCGGAGGAGGCGCAAGCAGCTGTCCTGATCTTTGCCGGTGAAGGCTTAGCATGACGTGGTTTATAGAACATGGTTAGCTATCATATACCAAAACATGCGAAATATTAAGTGTTTTGTGCTTTTTTCACAGGTTTTACTTACGCGGGGTAAGGATCCGGGGGCCTTTTGCAGTCGCGGCGACCGTATGCTCCCAATGCGAAGACCAGGAACCATCCAGAGTTACAACCGTCCAATCATCCTCCAACACGGCCGAGTCCACCGTGCCCAAGGTCAACATGGGTTCGATGGCCAGCACGCTACCCTCTTGGATCATTGGTCCCCTGCCGCCGCGTCCTTCATTCGCCAGGAACGGCTCCTCGTGCATATTCCTACCAATGCCGTGACCGCCATAACCATCGACGATCCCAAGCTTCACGCCAAACTTCTGTTCAGCTTTTCGGGTGGCCGTCTCAATGGCATGAGACACATCCGTCAGCCGATTCCCTGGGACCATCGCCTTGATGCCCTCTGCCAACACCCACTGAGTCGCCTGATTGAGCGCCTCAGCCTCTGGCCGCAATTCACCAACCCCAAACGTGATGGCCGAATCCCCGACCCAACCTTCGTAGGTGGCACCGCAGTCGATTGATACTAGATCCCCTTCCCGCAGCACCGTATTCGAACTGGGAATCCCATGAACGATAACCTCATTCACCGAGGCGCAGATCGACGCCGGGAACCCCTCATACCCCAAAAACGTAGGTACCGCCCCGACGGCCCGAATCGTCTCCTCCGCAACATTATTCAACTCCAGCGTAGAAACCCCTGGCTTAGCTGCCGCCTGTACAGCCTGCAACGCTCGACCAACAATTTCACCCGCAGCCTGCATTGCATCTAGTTCAGCAGGCGATTTAGCAGCAATTTTTTTCTTAGAACGAAAACCCATTAAAACCTCAAAACAATCATGGAACCCCCTCATGCTATCCCTGCCCTACCCCACAAAGAAAACACCCCACTGGCTGCTCCCTTACATCAAGGAACATCAGTGGGGTTCTGGCAGTACTACCAGGTACTACATTTGGTAACAGCTATTACTACTTGCCGATCGCTTCCATCGTGCGAGCGTTAATGTCTTCAACCGTGCCTTCAGCTTTGATCGTGATGAGCTGATCAGCGTAGTGGCCGATCAATGGGGCGGTTTCATCACGGTACACGCCTAGCCGAGTCCGGATTGTTTCCTCGTTATCATCGGCGCGACCGCGAGCCAGCATGCGCTCCACAACAACATCTTCGGAGACCCGGAACTCAACAACACCATCGAGCTTGTGGCCGTGCTTGGCGAGGATGTCCTCCAGCAACTCAGCCTGCTCCACAGTGCGGGGGAACCCATCTAACAAGAACCCATTCGCGGCATCTGCTTCTTCCAACCGAGACTCAACCATCCGCGCGGTCACATCGGTGGGCACTAGCTTGCCGGCGTCAATATACTGCTTGGCCTCGATCCCAAGCGGAGTTCCTTCACCAATATTCGCCCGGAACAAATCACCGGTTGAAATATGTGGAACACCCAACTTTTCAGACAGAATTGCGGCCTGAGTGCCTTTACCAGCACCGGGAGGGCCAAGAAGCACGAGTCTCATTTGAGGAACCCTTCATAGTTACTTTGCAGGAGCTGACTCTCAATCTGCTTCACCGTAGTCAAAGCAACCGAAACGAGAATCAGAATCGCTGTGCCACCAAACGGTGTGGATCCGGCGTTAGTGGTACCTACGCCAAGGTCCAACATGATGTTCGGCAGCACGGCAATAATTCCAAGGTACAGGGCACCAACAAACAGCAGGCGGTTCATCACGTAACCAAGGTACTGAGCCGTTGGCCGACCCGGACGAATCCCTGGAATAAAACCACCATACTTCTTCATGTTATCGGCCTGCTCAACAGGGTCATATTGGACCGAAACATAGAAATACGAGAAGAAAATAATCAGCACAAAATAGAGCAGAATGTACTGCCACGAGGACGGCGTTTGCAAGTACTGAATGACGTTACGCTGCCACCAGTTATCAGAAACATGGGTTTGCCCAGACTGCACAATCTGGGTAATCAACACCGGAACATAGATCAAGGACGAAGCGAAAATCACGGGGATAACGCCTGCCTGGTTGACCTTGAGCGGCAGGTAGGTGGACGTGCCGCCATACTGACGACGCCCCACCATACGCTTGGCGTACTGCACCGGAATACGACGCTGCCCCTGCTCAATAAACACAACACCAACAACCAGGACAACCACGGCCACCAACACCATGGCGAAAATGCCTCCACCGGAACTTGCCAGAATGCCTGCACCATCCGACGGGAGGCGGGTGGCAATACCCGCGAAGATCAAGAGCGACATGCCGTTACCGATGCCCTTTTCGGTCATCAGCTCACCGATCCACATCACGAGGACAGCGCCAGCGGTCATTGTCAGAACCAGCACAACAAGATCGAAAACATTACGATCCGCCTTGAGTACTTCAACCCCCGTACCCAGCAGCTGCCCACGGTCCGCCAACGCTACGATGCCAGAGGACTGCAACAATGCAAGCGCAACCGTGAGGTAACGCGTGTACTGCATCATCTTTGACTGGCCGGATTGACCTTCCTTCTTCAGCTCTTCAAAGTGCGGAATCACCACCGTGAGAAGCTGCACAATAATCGAAGCCGTAATGTACGGCATAATGCCAATGGCAAAAATAGATAATTGCAGCAGCGCGCCGCCAGAAAACAGGTTAATCAGCGAATACACGCTCGACTGATCTTGCGTAAGTTCCCGGAGACGACCACTAATAGACGCGTAATCCACGCCCGGGGACGGGATCTGCGCGCCGATACGATAAAGCACGATCATAGCGATCGTAAACAAGATCTTCTTGCGCAGATCAGCGTCCTTGAATGCCGATACTAAGGCGGACACATATCCTCCTGGCCACCTACTCAGGATCCATCAAAGTCTTAAGTAGGTAGGTTTTGAATAGTTAGGTAATTTGCGCACCCATCCAGGCACACTTCTATATAGACTGCACAATCCTAGCAGTAACACGATTAGCATGCCTAGATCAGACCCCATCAGCACTTCCTCAGGTAGGTTTACCTCAGTTTTTAGAAACTGCACTGATATCTAAGTATGGGGCCTCACCACCAAAAACTACACGCGGAGTTCGGTGTTAGGGAATTCTTCAGACACACAAGTACCTCCCCAAGTACACCACCCCCACATGGAGGCATCGCATCGCACTCATCGCCGCCGACCCCAATGAATGCCCAGCCGAGTGCACGATGCTGAATGCGCGACGTCGAAAAGTGCCCCTCGCAGGCATTTTGCATGTTACCATCGAGCTAAATTAAATTGTGTACAACGAATCACTTGCACGATGTCGCTTTTTACACCATCTTGTGTCCAATTGGTGTATTTTGCGACAAATATTTAATATTTTTCCGCCAAAAATGTCGCTTTTTACACCAATTGGGCACAACATGGTGTTTTTGGCGACAACGCCCAGCTCAGCGATTGCGCGCAACCTAACCCCCGAACTAACCCCAGCACGCGCATCCCCCGCAGGCACAAACCACAGCGGGCTTAACCCCCAAACTAACCCCAGCACGCCGCTGCACATGCAAAAGGCCCCTCACCAAATGGAGGGGCCTTTTGATATAACGCCGATTAGGCTTCGGTGACGGTGCCGCCAGCTGCTTCGATCTTCTCCTTGGCGGAGCCAGAGAACTTGGTAGCGGTGACGTTCAGCTTCACGCTGATTTCGCCGTTACCCAGAATCTTTACTGGCTTACGCTTGCGAGCGAGGCCAGCTGCAACGATGTCTTGGATGGTGACGTCGCCACCGTTCGGGAAGGCTTTCTCCAAGTCAGCAACGTTGACAACCTGGAATACAACCTTGTTGGGGTTCTTGAAACCCTTGAGTTTTGGCAACCGCATGTGCAGTGGCATTTGGCCACCCTCAAACGCTGCGGATACCTGCTTGCGGGCCTTGGTACCTTTGGTACCGCGACCAGCGGTTTTACCTTTGGAGCCTTCACCGCGGCCGACGCGGGTCTTGGCTTTCTTAGCGCCCGGGGCCGGGCGCAGGTCGTGGAGCTTGATTGGTTCGCTCATGTTGTACCTACTCCCCCGCCACTTCTTCGACGACGACCAGGTGACGCACCACGTTGACCATGCCGCGAACCTGTGGGTTATCGGGGCGGATCACTGACTGGCGGATGCGTCGCAGGCCGAGGCTGCGCAGCGAGTCCTTTTGATTCTGCTTTGCACCAACGGTGCCCTTGATTTGGGTAATCTTCAGGGCCATGGTTTACGCCTCCTGACCTGCGCGTGCGCGCAGCATACGGGCCGGAGCGACCTCTTCGAGGGTCTTGCCGCGTCGAGCAGCAACCTCTTCAGGGCGAACCAATTGCTTCAGGCCGTCCACGGTGGCGTGCACAACGTTGATAGCGTTGTCGGAGCCGAGGGACTTGCACAGAATGTCTTGGACACCGGCACATTCCAGCACTGGACGAGCAGCACCACCGGCGATAACACCGGTACCTGGGGCTGCTGGACGCATCATTACGATGCCAGCTGCAGCTTCGCCTTGAACTGGGTGGGTGATGGTACCAGCAACCATTGGCACGCGGAAGAAGTTCTTACGTGCTTCTTCTGCACCCTTCTGGATTGCGGCAGGTACTTCTTTGGCTTTACCGTAGCCAACGCCAACCATGCCCTGACCGTCGCCAACGATCACGAGAGCGGTGAAGCTGAAGCGACGACCACCCTTCACAACCTTGGAGACGCGGTTGATGGTTACTACGCGCTCGATGTACTGCGAACGCTCGTCTTGCTGCTGATTACGACGCTCGTCGCGGTTACGGCTGCGACGCTCGTTGCGGTTTTCATTGTTGTTGTCGGCGGAGCGTCCGCCGTCACGCCGTTCACGTCCCGGCATTACGCGTTCCTTCCGTAGTTTTTATTGATGGTGGCCATTAGAACTTCAGACCACCTTCACGAGCGGCGTCGGCAAGTGCTGCGACGCGGCCGTGGTACTTGTAACCTGCGCGGTCGAAGACGATCTTTTCGATGCCGGCAGCCTTGGCACGCTCAGCAATAAGCTGGCCAACCTTGGCAGCCTTGGCCTTCTTGTCGCCTTCCAATGCACGTACATCGGCTTCCATGGTGGAAGCTGCGGCCAGGGTGTGGCCAGCGAGGTCGTCGATAACCTGAACGTGCATGTGACGGGAAGTGCGGTGCACTACCAGGCGCGGAGCCTCGGCGGTGCCGCGCAGGTTCTTCCGGATACGATCGTGACGACGGGCACGTGCCACACGACGACGGGTGGAAATGTCCTTGCCAATAGGGAGACGCTTGTTCTCTGCAGTGTTGCTCATTTACTTACCCGTCTTTCCGACCTTGCGGCGGATCTGCTCACCCTCGTAGCGGATGCCCTTGCCCTTGTAAGGATCATCTTTACGCAAACGACGGATGATAGCGGCGATCTGGCCGACCTTCTGCTTGTCGATACCCGAGATGGAGAACTTGGTGTTGCCGTCAACCGCAAAGGTGACGCCTTCCGGAGCCTCAATCAGTACTGGGTGGCTGTAGCCGAGGGAG
>JAUMZC010000123.1 GCA_030528295.1 Corynebacterium sp. | reverse complement strand
AGCCGCAACCAAAGCCGCAGCCTAAACCCCAACCAAAGCCTGAACCTGTGCGCCCTGCAGCGCATCGGCCATCGGCTCCAGAACCGCCGAAACGTCCAGCTCCGGATACGTTTTCGCAGCCAGTGTCGCACGCTGCTGAGCCGCGTGGGCGGGGCGGACGGCGGCGTCGTGACGAACACCAACAAGGCGTGTCTGTTGCTGACCTGCTGAAGAACCTGAAGCAGTGAGTATGATGCAACCACCACGGATGCGAATTGCTGTGATGGGACGTGGTGGTGCTTCCCTGGTGCCCGCGCTCATGGGTGTTGGGCACCAGGTTGTGCAGTCCGCACGCGATGCGGACATGGTGATCATTGGAGAGACTTCGGCGCAGGCAGTGGCGCTTGCGGCGGAGTCTTTGCCTTCCGTTCGGGGAAAAATCGTGGCACACATGTGCGGTGATTTACCACCACTGGAATTGCCAGGGGCTGTGAGTATTGTGCTTTCCAGGCTGCTTCCCGGGGCGCAGTATTTTATTGCCAAGGCGCACGACGAGCTTGGCTATGGCATATGTGAACTGCTAGCAAAAGAGCTAGATTTTTGGCTTATCAACCCTGCTCATCAGCAACGGTTTATCCAGTTCTATGATGCGTTGGTGAATGTGCAAGACTTTCCAGAAGAGTTGTTAATGAGCTTGGTAAGGGAAGTAAAAGGATGACCTTTACGCCACGTAATGGCACATTGTTTCGCACGATCGCGGAATTCAAACCACTCGTGCGCGCATGGAAAAAACTCGGCAAACCCATTGTGTTTGTGCCGGTGAGGCACGGGGTACATGCGGGCGATATTCAGCGTGCACGTTTGGCTCGCAGGGTTCCGGGCGCACTGACAGTAGTAGCGCTTATCGACGCCCCGACCGACCGTCTCCAGGCGCTTACAGCTGAGCACGTGGATTGTGTTTTGGAGATCTCTGCCCATGATCTACTGCCACATGGGTTGCGCACCTGCGTTGTGGGTGCGGGGGAAGCCGCTTGGCAGGGGGAAGCCGCGGGAGAGTTGGCGCGCGAATTGACGCTGTTGCTGGGGCTTTTTCATATAGTGCAGCCAAATGACGTATTCCTAAGTGAAAAGGATTACGAATTCCTGATAGCTGCACAGCGAATGATTACCGATTTTCATATGGATATTCGAGTAAAAGGGGTGCCGATTGTGCGGGAGCCGGATGGCTTGGCGTGCGCACTCGGTAATGCCCAACTTTCACCATCAGGTAGGGATGCAGCACTGGCAATTTCGGCGGCGTTGGTCGCCGGTGCGCATGCCTCAGGGAAAGGGCAACAGGCGGTGCTTCAGGCTGTTCAGGCAGTGCTTTCGGCGGCGCCGGAGCTTTCGGATGTGGAAGTTCAGCTTGTTGGTGTGGGGTTGGAGGAGCCACCGGTTTCTGGGGATGCGCGGCTGTGTATTTCCGCAACTGTGGATTCGGTGCTGCTGACAGATAATGCGCCAGTTTCGTTAGGTTTGGAGTCCCAAGACACAGGAACGCGGGGGTGCTAGTTACCCCCGATGGAGTAAAAATAAAAGATAGATCATCCTTTATCGAGGATTTATATAGCCTGAAAGCAGAATAAGAATTAAAAGATGCACCAAAAATGCATCTTTTGGGTAAGGTGGTTTTCGTGCATGTGACGCGCTTTTCTGATCTGGGTTTACGCCTTGTTATGAGGCTTGGGGTTGCTAGCCCCGAGGAACGCTTAACTGTGGGTAAACTCGCTGCGGATATCAGCGCGTCTGAAGCACACGTTGCAAAAGTTGTAGCAAAGCTCGTGGAATTACAGATTGCCCGCAGTGTGCGTGGCCGTCATGGTGGCATCCATATTTGTGAAGATGCTTTCCCGATGGGCGTTGGCACATTGTTGCGCCAGCTGGAAGGTGATGGCGAAGTGATTAATTGCGTCACCCCCGACCCGTGTCCCTTTGTTCGCTATGACTGTTTGCTTCGTACAAAACTTGCCGATGCAAAAGAAGCTTTTTATAACTCACTCGATGAAATCACCCTAGGTGAGTTGCTTGAAGATGCTCGGAAGCGATACCCCGTAGGAATCCTTCTGAAGGAGTAACACTTACCCATGTATGTGACCCACCAGCCCAATACTCACGCACGTGCACTGTCCGAAAAGCATGCGGAAGTGGTCCGTGCGACCCTGCCTGTTATTGGCGCTCACATCAATGAGATCACTCCGGTGTTCTATAAGAAAATGTTTACTGCGCACCCCGAACTGATTTCCGATACGTTCAACCGCGGCAATCAGAAACAAGGTGAGCAGCAAAAAGCCCTCGCGGCCTCGATTGCAGTGTTTGCTTCGATGTTGGTTGATCCTAACGCGCCTGATCCTGTGGAGATGCTTTCCCGTATTGGCCATAAGCATGTTTCCTTGGGCATCGTTGAGGACCAGTACCCAATCGTGCATGAGCACTTGTTTGCCGCCATTGTTGAGGTGCTTGGCGACGCCGTGACCGCTGAGGTTGCCGAGGCGTGGGACGCTGTGTACTGGCTCATGGCTGACGTGCTGATCCAGTACGAAAAAGACCTCTATGAATCTGACAATGTGGCCCACGGTGATGTGTTCCGCAAGGCTGTGATTGCTGCGCGCGAGGACCTCAATGACAAGGTCACGCTGTATACCCTTCGTGGCGAAGGTCTCGTGGCTGGCCGTCCAGGTCAGTACACCTCGATTGGTGTGCATTTGGATGATGGCGCTCGTCAATTGCGCCAGTACTCTCTGGTGAAAGCTGATCCAGGTGAGTGGCAGATCGCGGTAGAGCGCGATGGCGAGGTTTCTTCCTTCCTCCGGGATCGTTTGGATGTTGGCTCGGAAGTTGACGCAACGCTGCCTGCTGGCGAATTGGTGCTCGATGATAGCGATGCACCAGTGGTGCTCATTTCCTCTGGCATTGGTTCTACCCCGATGGTGGGCATGCTTTCCGCCGTTGACCCGAATCGCTCCGTCACCGTGTTGCATGCTGACGAATCTGAAGAAACCTACGCTCAAAAGGCACAAACCGAAACCTTGGTGGCGCAATTGCCAAATGCTACCTACAAGGCTTTCTATCGTTCGAAGGGTGAGCGCCTTGATGTTCATGGCCTAATCCCTGAAGGTGCACAGGTGTACCTCTGTGGTGGAACCGCGTTCCTGCAGGATGTTCGTGACCAGCTGGAATCTGAAAAGCCAGCTGCTGTTCACTACGAACTGTTCTCCCCGAATGACTGGCTCATCGGTTAATCAGTCTGATGTTTTGGCGGCCGACCACGTCGTGGAAGGTCGCCTGCGTTTTTAGGTAGCCTGCCGGCGCGGCGGAGACTTTCGCGCAAAAGGATCTCAATTTGCGCATTCACGCTATTGAGATCCTCGGCAGCCCACCGAGCGATCGCATCGTAAATCTGGGGGTCGATGCGAAGTGGCACGCTTTTTCTAGCCATAAATTGAACCGGCATTCACAACAGGCTGGGTACTGGTATCGGAACACAGTACTACCAGCAGATTTGAAACCATTGCTGCGCGACGTTCTGGATCCAGATCCACAATATCGCGATGCTCCAATTGCTCCAGAGCAGTCTCAACCATAGAAACGGCACCCTCAACAATGGTTTCGCGGGCGTCGACAATCGCCGCAGCCTGCTGCCGTTGCAGCATCGCCTGAGCAATTTCCGGTGCGTACGACAATGCAGAAATGCGCGCTTCGATGATTTCCAGCCCCGCCAACGCAGCGCGAGCCGCAACTTCGTTCGCAAGCTCTGTTGACACTAAATCGGTCGAACCTGAGAGTGAAGGTACCGCGGCGGCGTCTGCCGAATCGTACGGGTGAGTCGTGGCAACGTGCCGCAGAGCAGACTCTGACTGTGAGTGAATAAACTGGTGCATATTTTCCACAGCAAACACTGATTTTGCGGTGTCAGCTACCTGCCACACAACAATAGCGCCGATTTTCACTGGGTTGCCGTTAAGATCGTTGACCTTGATCTCGTTCGTTTCAAAGTTTCGAACTCGGACGCTGACCTTCTTGGCGCTGCAGAATGGCGGAATGAGGGACAGTCCGGTCCGCCGTGAGGTGCCAATATAGCGACCGAAGAACTGCACCACCATCGTAATGCCAGGGTTCACAATGCGAACCATGGTAAATAATGTGCCGCTAATTAAGAGGGTCACTATCGCCAACAACACCTCGAACGGGCCCGGCTCGCCATAGTTGACTACTTTTGCGACGATCAGCAGCGAAGCTAAGGCAGGCAGAATGATGGCGATAGAGATTACCGCTGCAGCGGCGCCAGCTCCGGCGCTCCAGGCTGGTTTTTCGATGATGTCAACAGCAGCACCTCTGTGGCCAACCGGGTCCGGGGTTGTTGGAGAAGCAACCTGAGTTGTCATAAGAGGAACCTTTCTGGCTCGGGGGATAATGTGATATCAGATTATCAAAAAGTGATATCAGATTTCAAGGTTCGTTGCTTTGGGCAGGCATCGACTACCCTTAACAACCGTGACTGACGTAACCAACTCTTCCGCGACCAATGAGATTCCCGAGCAGCTTCGAATCCGCCGTGAAAAACGTGTTCGCCTGTTGGAACATGGTGACGCGTATCCGGTGCAGGTTCCCCGGACACATTCGCTAGCAGACCTGCGTAAGCTGTACGTGGTCGTTGCGGAAGACGCGGACGTCGAAAAGAAAAGCGACGTGACATACCTCGCCGTAGGGGAGGAAACTGACGACGTCGTGTCCGTTGCTGGGCGTGTCATCTTTGTGCGCAACACGGGCAAACTGTGCTTTGCGACGCTCCAGGACGGCGACGGCACCAAAATTCAGGCAATGTTATCGCTCGCAGAGGTGGGCGAACAGCGTCTGGCTGACTGGAAAGCCGATGTCGATTTAGGCGATTTCGTCTCTGTAACCGGACGGGTCATTTCCTCCAAGCGTGGCGAGCTGTCCGTACTGGCAAGCGAATGGGTAATGGCCTCCAAGGCGCTTCGACCATTGCCAGTGGCCCATAAAGAGATGAGCGAAGATACCCGGATTCGCCAACGGTATACCGACCTCATCATGCGTGAGCAGGCACGCGAGAATGCGATGACGCGCATCAAAGTAATGCGCGCACTGCGTAACCACCTCGAAGGTGAAGGATTCGTTGAGGTGGAGACCCCAATGCTCCAAACTCTCCACGGTGGTGCAGCCGCACGTCCGTTTGAAACCCATTCCAACGCGCTTGATATCGACCTGTATCTCCGAATCGCACCGGAGTTATATCTCAAGCGTTGCGTTGTTGGCGGCATCGACCGCGTGTTTGAGGTGAACCGAAACTTCCGCAATGAAGGCGTTGACTCTTCTCACAGCCCCGAGTTCGCCATGCTGGAAACCTACCAAGCCTGGGGCACTTACGATGACTGTGCTGAAACCATCAAAAACCTCATTCAATCAGTGGCCAAAGAAGTGTTCGGATCCACGGTGGTTACCCTGGCCGATGGCAGCACCTACGATCTCGGCGGCGAATGGGCCAGCATGGAAATGTACCCCTCCCTGAACGAAGCCCTGCAGCGCAAATATCCTGGTCAGGCGGAAGTTACTGTGGATACCAGTGTTGAAGACTTGCTTGCCTTGGCTAAGGTCGTCGGCGTGGAACCTGGTAAAGGCTGGGGACACGGAAAATTGGTGGAAGAAATCTGGGAGGAACTTTGCGCTGATCAGCTGGAAGGGCCGGTGTTCGTCCGTAACTTCCCGGTGGAGACGTCACCGTTGACCCGTGCTCATCGTTCACAGCGTGGTGTCACCGAAAAGTGGGATCTGTATGTTCGAGGGTTCGAACTGGCAACCGGCTATTCGGAACTCGTTGACCCGGTAATCCAGCGGGAACGCTTTGAGGATCAGGCCCGACTCGCCGCAGGTGGCGACGAAGAGGCAATGGTCCTCGATGAGGATTTCCTCGCCGCCATGGAACAGGGCATGCCTCCGACAGCGGGCTCCGGCATGGGCATCGACCGCCTGCTGATGGCGCTCACTGGCTTAGGTATTCGTGAAACTATCCTGTTCCCGATGGTCAAACCTGAGTCAAAATAATAAGGATTCGCTAACGCGGTTCGGCGGCGCCAGCCCAGACAAGGTGAGCGCCGCCTTTTGCTTAACCAGGGGCACCGCCCAGCATTGAAGTTGCACGCACTGTGGCACAAAAGACGACATTGGTTATGGGGTCATCAAGGTTTCACGTGCGCCTCCCCAGCTTTTCGACGCCGCACCCCTTGCTGCCTGCACTTTTAGCGTTGCTGACGTGCGCGCCCTCCCCTGGGATTGAATTGCGTACAATTGGTTACCTGGGTTTTGTCGCCAAATACACCATCTTGTGGGCAATTGGTGTAAAAAGCGACACCAGACC
>JAUMZC010000122.1:2009-6593 GCA_030528295.1 Corynebacterium sp. | reverse complement strand
GATTTCCGTGCCGAGTGGGTCGGTGAATTGCTGCGGCATTTCCTCGCACACAATATCGGATTCAATATTGTCCGCGAGCCGTTGTATGGCCACAAACCCAAATCCAATCCCGGTTACACCTGCCTTGGCGAAATGTTCGAGCCATGCTTCTGTGCGCGCAGCTGACGTAATGGAACGCGGATCGAGGGACTCATCCTTGAGCCATGTGCCTACGTAATGCGCTGGATCTGCGACGTCGCGTTGCAGTACCCATGCGGCGACCCCGGTGTCCGGCAGCCATGATGCCACGCGATGTTGCCATGGCACGCCATCCTGGTGAATCCACGCGGCGAGCATGATTGCGCAACCACCAATGTGTAAATGCTGTGGTGCTTGGCTGATCACTAATTCGCTTGCGCCATCTAAATCGAGGCCGGAATCACGGTAGATATGTCCGATTTCTGGCAGCCCAACCACAAATGGTGGGTTTGCCACGATCCTGTCAAAACGTCGGCCTTGGACTGGTTCAAACCAAGGCCCGGCAAGGAATTCTGCATCTACATTGGAGGCGGCCAGTGATGCCGCTGCGAATTCCAAAGCGCGGGGATGAATATCGGTTGCTGTGATTTTCCGCGCAGTTCTGCTTTGGGCCAGGGCCTGCACTCCAGATCCACAACCCAAATCCAACAGGGTGTTTACTGGGGTAGTTGGGGTAGCGTGCACCAGGGAGAGTGACGCCGCGCCAACCCCTAGAACGTGCTCCGGTGCGGGAATATGTTCGGTCATGGCGGCGTCTGCGTCGGAGAAGATCCAATGATGTTCCCCAAGCAATACGTGCGGTCGAATGTCTATTTGAAAACGCAAAACATTTGAATCTTCGAAGCGCAACGCGCCCGCATCGATCAGGCCTTGGGTTGTGGCTTCCCCGAGCAGTTCTATAACGGTTGTGTGGTCCGCGGCGTCGCGAAGCAAAATAATACGAATGAGCAGTTCTATTCGGGAGTTTCCGCGCGCGTAATAGCGGACAGCTGCCGGTTCGCCCCGGTAGAGTGCGGCAATGCCGTGGCTACCTAAGCAATCCTCAATACCCGCAGCGGTAAACCCTGCGTCTTGGAACGTTTTTGCGAGTGCTGGGGCGAGGTGGCGAAGCGCAGGATGCACGTAGGTTCAACTCCTGGAGGTGAAATGCTCATCATGTTCGATAACCATGTGAGACGGGGGCGCATCCAACTCTAATCGGTGCGTCGATTCGCCTGGCAATAGCTCCGGGTGCGGGGGAGCGCTGGCGAGCAACTGTTGCTGAAACGCAGCGCGATCGCGGGCAACCTGCGGTTTATACACCTGTTTGCGACGGGAATCGTGAGGTTCCCCAACCCCGTTCGCGATGACTACTGCAATCCATGGCAAGGGCACCGAAATCACAAACAGCACCGCCGCCAGGATCCAGTTATGCCACCACACATACGCGGCGCCTGACGCCAGTAAAAACGGAATCCGCGCACCTTGAAGTACGGCATAGACGCGTTTCCGGTGCTCCCAGTTTTCCAGCGGTGATTGGCGGGCGTCCGTAATCAACTCCACTGGTTGTTTCCTATCGCGACGTCGTAGAAACCGACGTGGCGCCCTGCCAGCTTGTTTCTCCTCTTCAGAACCCCTGCTCATACACTTCAGGGTAGACCTTCTGTGACTCATTGGTAAGAGTGGGGCATGATAGGAGCCGTGACTACAAGAACTCAGACCATTGAACGCACCGATGTGAGGGAAGATACCTCAACAGGAAATGACATTCCGAAGTTCTTTCACTATGTGAAGAAGAACCAGATTGTGGAGTCGGCTGTCTCTGGGAACTTTGTGGTGGCCCTGTGTGGGGAAACCTTCCCAGTGACAAAACAGGCAAAGCCTGGTTCACCTGTGTGTCCAGATTGTGAGCGAATTTACAGGGGATTGCGCAAGAAGTGAGTTCAGACCTCCGCGCGTGGCAGCGCTCAGCACTAACCAAATACTTGACCAACAAGCCGCAGGATTTTCTTGCGGTGGCAACCCCTGGGGCGGGTAAAACCACCTTTGCCCTCCGGGTGGCAACAGAACTCACAGGCAACCGCACAGTAGACCGTGTCATTGTGGTAGTTCCCACTGAGCACCTCAAAGTGCAGTGGTCCCAGGCTGCGGCGCGGGTGGGTCTGGCACTCGATCCTGCGTTTAGCAATTCCGGCGTTGTAAATCCGGAATATGACGGCGTTGTTGTCACATACGCGCAGGTGTCCATGCATCCCTACAAGCACCATGCGATCGCCACGAACAAGCGTTCGCTTGTGATTTTGGATGAGATTCACCACGGCGGCGATGCAAAAAGCTGGGGTGACGGCATCCGTGAAGCCTATAGCGGTGCTGAACGACGTCTCGCCCTCACCGGTACACCGTTCCGCTCTGATGACTCCGCAATTCCGTTCGTCCGTTACGAAGATGATGGGGAAGGCTATCTAAAATCCAAAGCCGACCATACGTACGGATACGCAGATGCGTTGCGAGATGGTGTTGTTCGACCAGTGGTGTTTCTGGCGTACTCCGGTGAAGCCCGGTGGCGAACCAGCGCGGGTGAAGAATATGCTGCGCGCCTCGGCGAACCGCTGAATGCTGAACAGACTGCTCGAGCCTGGAAAACAGCGCTGGATCCGAAAGGGGAGTGGATTCCGGCGGTGCTGCAAGCGGCCCATACGCGGTTATTACAGCTGCGAAATCACATGCCGGATGCTGGCGGTTTGGTGATTGCCACCGATAAAACCACCGCCCGTGCCTACGCCCGTATTTTGCAGAAACTTTCGAATACTCCGGTAGCGGTAATTTTGTCTGACGAACCAGGTGCCTCCGAACGTATTGAGGAATTTTCCCAGTCCACCGATGAATGGATGGTGGCGGTGCGTATGGTGTCCGAGGGTGTCGACGTCCCGCGCCTCGCCGTTGGTGTGTATGCCACCTCAGCATCAACACCACTGTTTTTCGCACAAGCAATCGGGCGTTTTGTGCGTTCCCGCATGCCTGGAGAAACAGCTTCGGTGTTTCTCCCCTCAGTTCCAGTCCTACTTGACCTGGCTGCCCGTTTGGAAACCTCACGCGACCACGTTCTTGGTAAACCTGACCGGACAAAAGAAGGTTGGGATGACGAGTTAGTCGCTGAGGCGAACAAAGAAAAGAACGAACAGGAAAAAACAAAGGGTTACGAATCTTTAGGCGCTGAAGCGGAGCTCGATTCCCTGATTTATGACGGTTCCACCTATGGCACCGGGACAATCGCAGGTTCGGAGGAAGAGGCTGATTACCTCGGTCTTCCAGGACTGCTCGACGCCGAGCAAATGCGTCAACTGCTCCGCCAACGTCAAGCAGAGCAAATCGAACATCGGGCGAAAGAAGATCAACGCCGAAAAGAACAAGAGCAGCAAATACGTAGTTCGCCGAGTAATCAAGCGGCGGCAGAGCGTGTAGCAAGTACTGAGATTCCACAGTTGCGGAAGGAGCTCAATGCACTAGTTGCAATATCCTCGTCCCGCACTGGCAGGCCGCATGGGGCAATCCACAACGAAGTTCGACGTGCTTGCGGTGGCCCACCGACCGCACTCTGCACCGCCGAGCAATTGCGCGAACGAATCGCATACTTACGTAATTGGTAGTTTTTGCAAAAAATTGACCATCACATATCCCAGAACCATCTGTACTCTTGGAATGTGGTACACGGAGGTTTGTGCCATCATTTGTGCAGAACACACGGAGGTCATAGTTTGCAAGAGATATCGAAACAGTCTGCTGAGGTTGCTAAAGTTCAGAAAAATGCACGCATTGTAGCGCCAGATTTGGCCCGTGGATTAGCGCTCCTGGGAATTGCTATGGCGAACATACCAACTGCCTGGTTGCGTCCGCCGCAAGACCAAATGGCGGCAATGCTCGGGGGAGTGTTGAATAACAGCATTCTCGACAAAGTAGCGGCTATGTTTGGTGCACTCTTTGTCCATGTGCGCGGACTTCCAATGTTTTCATTCTTGCTGGGCTATGGCGTTGGAATGCTAGCTTTGAGTCTCCACCGGCGAGGGTATCCATCGCTGCAAGCGCGAAAAGTGCTGATTCGACGCTATGGTTTTTTGGCCTTCTTCGGATTTCTGCATTCCTTCTTTATTTTCTTCGGCGACATTATGTTCTCATATGGTGTACTGGGGATATTCCTGGTACTTATGATGCGTTGGAGAACCCAGAGCCTCATAGTGGTAGCAATCACACTCTATTCCATGTATGCGCTGTCAATGATGGCCGTTGCATTAACTACCGTATTTATGCCTGATGGTGGTTTTGCATTACCACAACCTACGGTAGGGTTTCGGTTGCCGGTTACCTGGAATGAATATGTAATCAGTGGTGTGTATGCGACATTTAACCAATTTACGATTCTCATTCCTTCGTTCTTTTTCCTACTGCCGCTCATGATGATGGGCTTTGTGGCGGCACGTCACCAGGTGTTGGAAAAGCCACAGGAGCATCTGAAGCTTCTCAAAACTACTGTCGCGGTTGGTGTCCTAGTTATTCTTGTTGTAGGAATTCCTTGGGGACTTTCTGAATTGG
>JAUMZC010000122.1:0-1999 GCA_030528295.1 Corynebacterium sp. | reverse complement strand
GCACCTACAAATTAGCGTTTTTCTTGCTTAATCAAGGTTTTGGCATCTTAACCGGCCCAGCAATTATCGCATTCGTTGCGCTTGCAACAATTCCACTGCAACGAAAAATCACTGAAGCGCATGAGCAAGGAGTGCAATATAAACTGCCGTTGTTTATTCAGATGTGCGTAGCGCTAGGGAAACGCTCAATGACAGGTTATGTGTTGCAGTCGTTGGTGCTGTTTCCACTGTGTGCCCCGTTCCTGTTGCACCTGCTCCAGCCTCGCGGCGCTGCGTTTTCCATGGCGGTAGGCTTCTGCGTATGGTTGTTTACCCTGCTCGTGGCATATGTGTTGGAGCGCATGGGCAAACGAGGCCCCTTTGAAGTAGTGCACCGTCGGCTTTCGTACGGCAAGCTGGGGCTTGCAGAACACTATCCGCAGTCAGCATTACCTGAGGCGGCGGCAACGCCTGCGCAGGAGTCGGGTGCCGCGGCGTCGAAACGCACACTCGAACATGAAAGTGAAAGGAGTGCTCAAGACCGATCACAGTAGATACGCGCGCTGAGACTAGGTTAAAATTCTGCAGTGACATCCAAGTGCTGGAAAGTGGGGAACTTCTGGTGAACATACCAAACGGAACGGAACCAAAGGGCAATACATACCAATTGGGCAGTATCCCACCAACAGCTCAAGGTGCCGCTGCGGGCGACCTACCTCCATATGCGGAGGCCTCGGAAACTGCTGTCCTTGGATACCCAATCCGCGGTGAACAAACGCGTGCGCTCACCCGAAATGAGCAACCCCAACGATCCCCACAACCGCCTATATATTCGAATCCTGTGGTGGGGCAGCAGGGCCAAGTAACTCAGCCATCGGCGATGCCGCCAACGTGGTATCAGCCCCCGAACCCGGCCGTGCAACCCGTGCATGTGGCACCACCACCTGCGGCGTCATACACTGCACCGCCATTTCAACCAACATATGTGGTGATGCAGCCTCCCTTGGTGAAAAACGGTGCGGCGGCATGGTCTCTTTCGCTAGGAATCATTTCTTCGCTACTGTTTTTATCGGTGCTGTTCACCGCTATTTCCTGGATCTTTGCTTTTTTCGGGGTGCTCACCGGAATTGCTGGGATAGCAAAATCCCGGAAGATTTCGGGGCCGGGTGCGCGTTTTGGCGTTGCGTTTGCGGGACTGTTCCTCTCAAGTTTGGTGCTGATTGTTTGCGTAGTCATTGTCGCGTATTTCGCTCCATATATTGCGGAAGTTTGGAATACTTGGCAACAATGCAGCGCAGATCCGTATCAAACTGATATCCCAGTCTGTGTTTTGGAAAAAACACTGTTGTAGATTATTGAAAGTTGTTCAACCACCGAGATTGCGGTAGGGGCATGGCCTACATGTTTCTGGCGATTCAATCCCGCAGGTGGAAGGCGTTGGGTAATTCAAGGCTTGTCGACGCCGCGCAGGTCGGTGGGGCGGAACGCTACAGGTGGGTGTGGGGTGCGGCGATGGGGAGCTAGGACGGCGTTGGTGATACTTCCATATATGGCATGGCTTAAAGTGCACTAGTTGCGCTAAAACGCTGGGAAAAGGTGGGATGCGGGGGGGGGGGGGGTGGGGGGCTGGGTCGATGGAAGGTGTTGTGCGCCGCAGATGCTGATACATGTATATACAGTGTCGCTTTTTACACCATGTAGTGCACAATTGGTGTACAAAGCGACGCCGGACCCTGTCTGGAGTGGTGTCTGGAGTGGAAGTTTTGTCGCCAAATACACCAATTGGGCACAACATGGTGTTTTCGGCGACAACGTGCAGGCCAATGCTTGTGCGCAAGATATGTAGGCACGGTGGGGCGTGGCGGCGCTGGGGCAGGATGGGGTCGTGCGCTTGGCGCGTTGAATCGGCAGGATATGCGGGTTGGCCGTATGTGGACTGCTGCTTGAGGTCACTACCCCCGAAAAGGTGTATTTGGGGTACAAATTGTTGCTCGATTCTGGGGCGTCTGCCTGCGGGTTT
>JAUMZC010000121.1 GCA_030528295.1 Corynebacterium sp. | reverse complement strand
TAAATCCCGCTCGCGGCCCGGAGGACAGCAGCCTGAGATCATTACAGATCTTTGAGAGTTTCATGGCTGCACGTTTGACCGCACCGTGGGCAAGCACATAAGCACCAGTGTCAGACGTTGCTTCAATCAGGTCACGCGCCGATTTGATTTCCAGGCCTGTCACTTCAGACAACGTTGCGGTCACTTGGTGACGGTATCCGGCGGGAGTATTTACTCCGGTCCCGATAGCGGTAGCACCCAAATTGATTTCCAAAAGCCTATTCGCCGCCATTCTCAGCACGGCTTGTTCTTCCGCAAGGTTGTGAGCAAACGCTTGGAATTCCTCACCCAGCGTCATTGGTACTGCATCTTGAAGTTGGGTACGGCCCATTTTCAGAATGTCTACAAATTCGGTTCCTTTAACCTGGAACGCTTTCTGCAACACGTCAATGCGTTCGATGAGCACCTGCATCGCAGCATATACGCCAAGCCGGAATCCGGTTGGGTATGCGTCGTTGGTGGATTGACTCATATTGACGTCATCGTTGGGGTTGATAATGTCGTATGCGCCTTTTGGCTTCCCCATATATTCCAACGCGAGGTTAGCGATAACCTCATTAGTGTTCATATTCAAACTGGTACCCGCGCCACCTTGAAATACGTCAAGGGGAAATTGGTCCATGCAACGTCCCTCTTCGAGGATTTGGTCACATGCCCACACAATTGCTTCGCATTTTTCCCGAGGTAGGGTATGCAAACGACGGTTTGCGAGCGCACAAGCTTTTTTCACTTGCACCATGCCACGAATAAATTCGGGCACTTGATTAATTGTGGTGCGGGAAATTTGGTAGTTTTCTATTGCGCGAAGCGTATGTACACCGTAGTAGGCATCATTCGGCACTTTCATTTCGCCGAGGAGATCCACTTCTACGCGGAAGTTACCGCTGTCGCTCTTTTTTTCTTCAGTTTTTGCTTTAGGTTTTTCTTCCGGTTGAGTTTCTTTTTTTGTTTTAGGTTTTTGAACGTCAGCAGTTTTCGTTTCTTCAGCCGAAACTTCGCTCTTCTTTTTGCCCATCATCAGTTCGCCTCCATGAACTTGAAACCGTGGATCGTAGTACCGATTGTACGCATACTGATACCCATTTTTCGCAGCTAGTGATAACATTTTGATACTTCCCCAAAGCACCACACGAACGGGGGTAGCGAATTTCTTTACCACACTACAAGCACTACCACTATTAGTGAATATTTTTACTATTCTTAGAAAAATTACAGCGATTTTCGACGCCGCGTCTCCCCCGCCCACCCCGGAAGCTCACCGCCCGAACATATATACGCGGCGTCGAAAAATCTAAATCCGTGCAATGCGGATTTCCGAAGCCAGAATCGCACGCGCCCCTAGTGCCGCCAATTCATCCATGATGGCGTTCGCTTCAAGTTTCGGAACCATGGCACGCACAGCAACCCAGTCCTCCAATGCTAACGGGGAGACCGTCGGGCCAGATAGACCAGGGGTGATTTTCGTCGCTTCAGCGAGTAAATCTTGCTGCACGTTATAGTCGAGCATAAGGAAGTTCTGAGCATGAAGAATTCCCTCCACTCGTCGCAACAACACTTGCTGTTCGGGTGTTACTGGGGCATTGTTACGGCCAATAATTACCGCTTCTGAATCGACAAGCGGTTCACCGAATGGTTCTAAACCCTGTTGCCGTAATGTACGTCCAGTAGAAACTACATCTGCTATTGCGTCCGCCACCCCGAGTTTGATAGAAATTTCCACTGCGCCATCAAGCCGAATAACCTCAGCTTCAATGCCATGAGCTGCTAAATCTTTGCGCACAAGATTCGGATACGAGGTGGCAATTCGCTTGCCTTCTAACTTTTCTACCGTCCATTCTTCATCGCGTGGCGCAGCATAACGGAACTTGGACGCACCGAAACTTAAATTGAGCACTTCTTGTACATCCGCCAGTGAATCTGCAGCTAAATCCCTACCGGTAATTCCTAGGTCTAAGTGGCCATTCGCAACATAGATCGCGATATCTTTTGGCCGTAGGAAGAAGAATTCGACATTGTTCGCCTTATCAACGACAGTCAGCGATTTGGAGTCTCCCCGTCCGACGTACCCCGCCTCACGCAAGATTTCTACTGCAGCTTCCGATAGGGAACCTTTGTTTGGTACAGCAACCTTTAACACCACAGCCACCTAGAGATATTTGTAGACGTCTTCGGGCGAAATCCCACGCGCAACCATCATGACTTGGGTCCAATACATAAGTTGAGAAATCTCTTCCGCAAGTTCTTCATCGGACTGGTATTCCGCCGCGATCCACACCTCGCCAGCTTCCTCGATCACCTTTTTCCCAAGGTGATGAACCCCTTTATCAAGTGCAGCAACGGTACTTGAACCCGCCGGCCGGGTGTTCGCACGTTCGAGTAATTCAGCATACAGCGAGTCAAAACTTTTCACGCGTGACATTCTTTCATACCAACGTTGCAAGTCAGCCACCCCCACCCCCTCAAACGAAGGTATCTGAGTGACATCAACCACCTTGCATCCTGCCGCAGACGCTGCGGCGATCCCTGCGGCCGAGTCCTCAAACACTAAACACTCCCCTGGTTTCACCCCAAGCCTTGAAGCAGCTGTTCGATACCCTTCAGGATCTGGCTTTCCCGCGCTAACTTCGTCACCCGCAATACTGCCCGAAAATCTATGGGCGCCTAGCGCTGCGATCCCGGCATGTGCTAGCAATCGAGGTGTGTTCGTCACTACAAAACTCGGAATATTCGAATCTTTCAACGCATCCAACAGTGCAACAATACCGGGCATGACTTGAGCCTTTGGATACAAGACTTTCATACGTTTCATCATCTGCTCGAAGTAACGCTGTTCATCGTCAGCTGAAAGCGTAATGCCAGCATGTTTGGCGCATATTGCGGCAGTGTGGGCAAAGGTCCCGCCGACCGTTTGTTCTCTAAGTTCTTTAGTCAGTCTTCGGCCCATCGATTCACTCATTTCGTAGGTCGCTTGTGCCCAAAGCGGCTCCGAATCCATCAGCGTGCCGTCCATATCCCACAAAATCGCTTTCAGCATAATTCTGAGTGTACTTGCGAATATTCGAGCACAGAGACCTAAAAAGTAAATTCACGAATCGATTTCGAACGTATTTACCACCATCCTTCTGTTTTTCACTGTAAGGTGTCCCTATGAAACGAGTAGTAATCCTGGGTCGCGGCGGGGCAGGCAAAACCACGCTTGCTCAAGCCTTATCCACCCGTTTACATATTGCGCCAACAAATTTGAATTCTCTTTTTCACAAGCACAATGCATCTTCAACAACCCAGTGGCGATCCCAACAGGAAAAACTCATTGCTAAAAAATACTGGATAATTGACGGGGATTTGGGACCGAATGACCCTGATTTAGCATTACGCCTGGCAGCCGCCGACACAATTGTCGTATTAGATTACCCATTTGGATTATGCGCTTGGCGGGCATTCCGGCAAGGAAAGAAAACTGGTGAATATTGGCGTTCGATGATGAGCTATCGGTTCCGTTATTTACCTAAAATCAAACGACTCATCCATCAACATGGCAATCACGCATCAATTCACTATATCCACAGTCCTTGGGGCATTCCTGAACTTTTGAACTCAACTGTCACACAACCAAACTAGTGCCTTGTAGAGGGCCGATCGCTGGAGGGATCCATCATGCAGGCGTTTCTCGACGAGTGGCAAGACGATACTTGCACCCACAAAGAGATGATTGTTTCTGAGGACAATGAAATTCCCATGTTGATTGATGTCCTCGATGGACAACACCACACACTGATTTCATTCCTTCAAAGTGGAGACGATAACGTTCTACAGGTAGCCGGTGGTCCTGAACATTTTGTAGTCACGGGAAGAGAATCGGAGAAAACCTATAATCTCACGAAAGTCAATATCGAGTCAGAAGACCGCGTCGCCATCGTTGCTGGTGGAAACGAAGGACTTTTTGAACCCAAGTACGCCGTGACGAAACAAGATGTCATCAACGTAGCGTTGACCTACTTTCACTCAGCAACAATCCCCGCCGATGATCCTCGTTTTACATGGGAAATTTTGGACGACAACGACGGGGACACTGCTGAAGTAGAAGACGAAACTACAGAGACAGAAAATTAGTGGTCGTGGTCATCAAGGAACGGCTCCGCAAGCTTCAACAATGCTGGAACTGACGGGCATACATACCAGGAACCACTGACAACGTCGGTGAAGTATGTGAGCGCGTCCCGCGGGCCGTCGACAGCTCCGGCCATCCGCCGCAACATTTCTTCTAAACGCCATTGATCGAACGAGAATCCGACAAATACGGTGCCGTGGTTTTTCAGTCCACCATAGGAGGTGTTACGGCGGAGAACCGCAAGCTCTTCACCATCTTCATCAACCACGGTGCGGGATACATGTGAAGAATCCGGCATGACATCTTCGGGAAGTTCGACACTATCATCGCGCGTCCGCCCAATGACCGCTTCTTGCTTTTCCACGGACAAATCTGCCCACTTTTTCACCAAGTGCTCCCATTTTTGGAACAGCACTACGGAAGAACCCGCGCCTGGTTCGCCTTGCGGCACCGCGATAATTTCGGGTACTTCCAATGCGCCAGGATTTTCGGTTCCGTCCTCAAACCCGGTGAGGTCACGATTATGGGCATACACCCAGCCGACAATTTCTTCTTCAATTCCAAAGTAATCGCTGATCTCACCCATAATGTGTTTGCCAACTTCAAAACATTGCGAGCGTGATTCGGACGCGATCCACAGCCATGCATCGCACTGCGTTGCGGGCATTTCATACCCACCAGCACCACGAATTGGCTCCTGGAAATCATGTACGTTTGCTGGTACATCGTTTGCTTCGGCGATCTGTGTCCAGATTTCCGGACGAACACCGACGACCGCGTTTGCACCAACGGTTGTAGGCAAATTGACGGCTGCAGCCAATGCACCGAAAGCCTTTTTTGCTTCGACACCTTGTGCGAGATTCAGTTCTAAGTAGAGGTGATCAGTTGTTCCGTAAGCGTTGATGCCATTTTGGTAAGTCATACCCGTCATTATGCCTGAACACCCTAACAACTAGTGAAACTTCCAAGAAAACATTTCAGTTATTGAGTGGTTCCGGTGTTTCCATCTCCAATTTTATCGTCAATTACTTGACGAGCTTTACTGATGTGCCCACTCTTGTCAGCTCCAAACTTGTTGGTTGCCGCCTGCTCTGCCTTATCCAGTACAGAATCGGTAACACTTTCACTTTTCAGAGCCTCTTGTGCCTTTTGCTTTGCTTTATCGAAAATTCCCATTGCGATCTACTCCTTCGCAAATAGTTGTTTCCGACCAATATACGTATTTCTTCTCTCCAGTGGAAGACCTCAACCCAAAATCTCGCAATAATTATCAGAAATCAAACATTGAAGTATTTTGCTTCTGGGTGGTACAGCACAAATGCATCGGTTGATTGTTCTGGATGCAACTGCAATTCCTCCGAAAGATACACGCCGATACGTTCTGGTTGCAGTAACTCCACCATCGTTGTCCGCGATTCGAGGTCTGGGCAAGAGCCGTAACCGAAAGAATAGCGTGCCCCACGATAATCCAAATCGAAAAAGCGTCGTGTATCTTCAGCGTCTTCATCACCGGCGGTGGCTCCGTCAGCGAAGCTGAGTTCCGAGCGCACGCGGGCGTGCCAGTATTCGGCCAACGCTTCGGTCAATTGCACACCTATTCCGTGGACTTCCAGGTAATCACGGTAATCATTCGCAGCGAACAATTCATTCGCGTAGTCTGCAATTGGCTGGCCCATGGTAACGAGTTGGAACGGTAAAACATCCACGGTACCGGTGCGCACTGCGTGGTCACGCGAGCGTATAAAGTCCGCAATACACAGGAAACGGCCACGTTGCTGGCGCGGGAATGAAAAACGTGTTCGCTCCGGTGCCTCGGCGTGTGGTTCCTCGAGGATAATCACGTCATTGCCTTCAGATACCGCTGGGAAATAGCCGTATACAACAGCAGCGTGATCGAGAATACCTTGCGATTTCAAACGGTCGATCCAAGCGCGAAGCCGCGGCCGCCCCTCTGATTCAACAAGTTCGTCATACCCTGGACCATCGCCGCCACGAGTGGGTTTCAGCCCCCACTGCCCCATGAATAATGCCCGCTCATCGAGGGTTGGTAAGTACTGGGCAAGCGGAAGGCCTTTCACAATCCGCGTGCCCCAAAACGGTGGCGTGGCAATTGGAACATTGGTATCAACATCGCTGCGTTCTGGCACTTCAACAACGGGTGCTGACGCTTTGCGTTCGGCTGCAATTCTCTTGGAACGTTCATGACGAGCACGGCGCTGTTCTTTCTTTTTCGCAGCTTCGATCGCTTCTGGGGAGTCTATGGCAGGGCCTTCACCACGCTTGGTAGCCATGATTTCATCCATGAGACGGAGACCTTCGAATGCGTCACGAGCATAGTGCACATCGCCGTGATAAATCTCCGTTAAATCATTTTCAACATATGTTCGAGTAAGTGCCGCGCCACCAAGAAGCACCGGAAGGTCGGCGGCACCTGCGGAATTCATCTCCTCTA